>JAFAZV010000085.1 GCA_019239445.1 Solirubrobacterales bacterium | reverse complement strand
ATAATTCGGCGCGAACCCCTGCGTCTCCTCAATATCCCTCACCCAATCCGAATGCTTCTCCGACGGATCCACCGACAAGCCAATGATCTTCACCCCCCGCCGATCAAACTCCGGCTTGATCTTCGCCATATACCCCAACTCCGTCGTGCACACCGGCGTGAAATCCTTCGGATGCGAAAACAACACCGCCCACGCATCCCCCACCCAATCATGAAACCGCAGCCGACCCTCCGTCGTCTCCGCCTCAAAATCCGGGGCCGTATCACCAATCTGAAGTGCCATAACTACTCCTCGCGTTCGACTGGCAGTGAGCGGTGTCAGCTCAGGGCAGGTTCGCCCCGCAGCTCTTGTTCCGGCGCTTGGGCAGTGCGCGTCAGCTCGCCTCCCGCGCCGACTGTGTAGGCGCCGGTGCGGCGCAACGGCGGTGAATAGGCATGAAGCGTGACCGCCGGCCGTTGCCCGGCGTGCTGGACGCGGTGGATCGCCGACGCCGGCACGAAGCACGGAGCGCCCGGTCCAATCGTGCGCGACGCGGGCGCGCCCGCTATCCGTAGCCGCTCCTCACGCACGCGGCCATTGACGACGAGAATCGCAGCCGACGACTGGTCGTGGTCGTGAAACCCCGTGTCGTGGCCGTGGTCCCAGCAGATCACCCAAGCGTTGACTTGCTGGTCATCCCAGATCCGCTGGTAGACCCGGGCGTCGCGGCTGGGCTCCGCGAACCGACGCCACCGTTCCGGGCTTGCGGCCAGCTCGCAAACGAAGCGCTCGAGCGCCTCCGGCGACAGGCTCACGCCACCGCTCCCATCGTCGCGAACAGCGCCGCCGCGCTGCTCTGAAGCGCACGGTCGCGGCCGCTGTGGGCGGGCTCGAGCACCGGGCGATCGGAGCCATAGACAAGTTGGCGCTCACCGACCCGGCGGCTGAGCGCCTCGATCGCGCTCGGGCCGTAGCTCGAGGTCTCGTAGTACGTCAGCGGATCGCGCAGCTCGATCTGCGGGCCGCCCCGGGCGGCGAGCCGCTCACTGTGCAGCGGCGCGCACCCGGCGAGCAGCGCGAAGATCACGGTCAGCTCGGGGAACTCGCGGCGGCCGAAGGCGGCGAAGGTCAGCCAGGCGGCCTGCATCTGCGCGACGTAGTCGGTCAGCGCCCGCCACCACAGCGGCTCACCTAGCGGCTCGCAGGGGGTGCGCGCGCCGGGGGCCGGGCCCGGATGGACGAACAAGGGAACGTGGTGCGCCGCGATCCGTTCGAGCAAGCCGCCGACAAGCTCCAGCCGGTCGCGCCCGGCCAGCGCCCCCGCCGGCAGCGAGATTCCGACACAGCCGCGGTCGAGCATCGAGTCGACGTCGATTGGGTCGAGCTCGTCCAGCGCGATCGGTCCCCAGCGGGCGAACTCCCCGGGCAAGGCCTCGCTCCCCGCGAGATGCGCCTCGATCAGCTCCACCGCCTCCCCACGGGGTAGCGCCTCGATCCCGATCGGGCTCGAGATCGCCACGATCCCGAGATCGAGCCCGTCGGCGTGCATGAGCGCGCCGCGCCGGTCCGGCGCCTCAGCGTCCACGTCGATCACATACGGCCGCTCGCAGGCGCTGTGGAGGACGACCAGCCCGTGGTTTCGCTCGACCAGCGGGAGCGTTCGCCGGCGCGAGAGGTGATCGAGCAACGGCTGGGTCCAGATGTGCTGGTGGACGTCGACGCGCATTGCCCGCGCATACTACATAAAGTTGATCGACTTTATTTCTGGTGCGACCCGTGAGGTCCCGCGCGGGTTGCGGCTCAGTAGACGCGAGGTACGAACGTCTGCTCGTCGATCGGCGGCCGGACGTAGGCGTCGTCCGCGCGCGGCGGCAGCTCGATCGGCGGCGGCGTGAGGTCCTGGTAATCGATCAGCGAGAGCAGGTGGGCGATGCAGTTGAGCCGCGCGCGGCGCTTGTCATCCGCTTCCACGACGTACCACGGTGCCGCTTTGATGTCCGTGTAACGGAACATCTCGTCCTTGGCGCGCGAGTAAGCGACCCACCGGGCGCGCGACTCGAGGTCCATCGGGCTCAGCTTCCATCGGCGCATCGGGTCGCGCGCGCGTGCCTGGAAGCGCCGCTCCTGCTCGGCGTCCGAGATCGAGAACCAGTACTTGATGAGCTTGATCCCGGAGCGCACGAGCATCCGCTCGAATTCAGGGCACGAGCGCATGAACTCCTCGTACTCGGCCTCGGTGCAGAAGCCCATCACCCGCTCGACGCCGGCGCGGTTGTACCAGGAGCGGTCGAACAGCACGATCTCACCCGCGGCCGGGAGGTGCTCGACATAGCGCTGGAAGTACCACTGCGTCTTCTCGCGTTCGGTCGGTGCCGGAAGAGCGACGACGCGGCAGGCGCGCGGGTTCGTGCGCTCGGCGATGCGCTTGATCACCCCGCCCTTGCCGGCGGCGTCGCGCCCCTCGAAGATCACCACCACGCGCAAGCCCTTCGCCCGGACGTACTCCTGCATGATCACGAGCTCGCGCTGAAGGCGCACGAGCTCCTTCTCGGCCTGGGCGCGGCTCAGCCGCGGCGGTTCAGGGTCTCCGCTCTGAGACGCGCTGCTTCGTGACGGGTTTGGCTTTGCGCTGGCCATTGCCTCCCTCTGTATCCCGGGCCGAGTTTAGACCCACGGCGGGAGGCGCACGTGGGTCAGATCAACTGCCCGCTGAGCGCATAGCGCACCAGCTGGGCCCGGGTGGTGAGGCCCAGTTTGCGGTGGATCCGGGCCCGATGACTGTCAATCGTTCGGCGCGAAAGGCGTAGCTGCGTCGCGATCTCGGCGCTCGTGTAGCCGAGCGCGATGAGGCGCAGGACCTCGAGCTCGCGGGGGCTAAGGCTGCCTTCTCCGATCGCGTTGCGCAGGCGCTCGAGCCGGTTTGCCACCGCCGGGCTGACGTACTCCTCGCCGCGCGCGGCAGCTCGCACGGCCACGAGCAGTTCGGCATCCGCCTTGTGCTTGAGCACGAAGCCGAGCGCCCCGGCGTTGATTGCCCGCTGTGCGAACACCGGGCTTTCGTCCATCGTCAGCACGACGATCTCGGTGCCGGGAGAACTCGCGCGCAGGCGCCCGATCGTCGGGAGGCTGTTCGGCATCTCGAGGTCGAGCACGAGGACCTGCGGGAGGTCTCCGCTCACCGATTCTCGCGCCGCGGCGAGGTCCGAAGCCTCAGCGATCACCTCAACGCCCTCCTCTGCGTCGAGCAGGGTACGCAGACTGCGCCGCACGGACGCGTGATCGTCCGCGAGCACCACCTTGATCGCGCCCCCGAGCCCGGGCGTGGCTACCGCCGACGATGTGGACGCCAGGTGCAGGTAGGAGGGCATAAGCGCAACGTAGTCGGCGCGGGACGCCGAGTCCTCCCCAGAAATGCGCGCACGGCGTGTGGGAAAGCACGGACTCGCCCCCTGACCAGCACCCTGCGCGCGTGCGGGCCAGCGCCCTGCCGGCGCGCCGGGCCGAGTTATTCGACGCCCTGCGCGTAAATTGCCGCGATGTCTAGAGACGACACGATCCCGACTGGAAAGCCGCCGGCCGCGTCCACCACGACCAGATGAGACACGCCATGCTCGCTCATCAGCTGGGCGGCGCGCCGGACGCGCTCGTTGGCCGAGACCGTTGGCTGCTCCGAGCTCACGGCCTCGCCCGCGCTGAGCTGAACGCCAGTTGCCACCGCTGCGACCACCTCGCGGTCGGAGACCACGCCCAGCGGACGGCTGGCGCCGGGCTCCGTGATCGCCACTGCGTGAACGCGGTTCTTGGCCATGACTGCGGCAACGTCGCTCAGCGGCAGCACAGGTGCGCAGCTGAGGATGCGGTTGTGCATGACGTCGCGGACGCGAACGTGATCAAGTCTCAGCGCCATCGGACCGTGCGTCGCGCGAAGTCGTGCCAATCGAGCGTGCGCATCGGCTCAGCTTCCCGCCGGCTCGCCGCGGGCGCATCGGGACGTCCTCGCACGCGAATGCGGAGAACTACCGAACGCCGAGTCAGACGAGGAGCTCAGAGCGACCAGAAGTGACTGACGTGGGAGGCCACGCGCGAGGTGATCAGCGGATCGGGGGCGAGTGATTCCGCGCTGCCCTGGCCGCCGAGGGCGGCGACGGTGGCGAGGATGCAGTTGGCGAGCACGCTTGGGTTGTAGCCGCCCTCCAGAACGGCGCCGACGGGCGCGCCAAGCCGCTCGCCCAGGTCACGTATTTGGCAAGCCATCTGCGCGAAGGACTCCGTCTCGAGCCGACACCCGCCGAGTGGATCGGCGCGGTGGGCGTCGAAGCCGGCGGAGACGAGGATCAGCCCAGGAGCGAACTCCTCGGCGGCCGGGATGATCACGTGCTCGAGGACGGAGAGCCACACCTCCTCGTCGGAGCGCGGCGGGACCGGGACGTTGATCGTGTAGCCGAGGCCCTCACCCGAGCCCATGTCGCTGAGCGCTCCGGTGCCTGGGAACAGACCTGCCTGGTGGATGCTCGCGAACATGACATCGCGCCGGCGTCGGAACGTCTCGGCAGTGCCGTTGCCGTGGTGCACGTCCCAGTCGAGGATGAAAACTCTCTCCACCTGGAGCTCACGCCTCGCCAACTCGGCCGCGATGGCGACGTTGTTGAACAGGCAGAAGCCCATCGCCCGGTCGGGCTCGGCGTGGTGACCCGCGGGACGGGTGACGCAGAATCCCGTATTCGCCTCGTCGGCGAGGAGCTGGCGGACCATCGCGCACACCCCGCCCGCCGCGTGGAGCGCCGCGACATAGGAGCTCCGACCGACGAACGTGTCGGCGTCGATCTGGCCACCGCCGCTCGAGCACAGCGCCTGGATCGCCGCTACGTGCGCCTCGGGATGCACAAGCAACAGCTCTTCGCTGCTCGCGAGGGGAGCCTCCACGCGCTGGCAGCCCAGCCATCCAGCGCCCGACATCGCGGCTTCGATGGCTTGGACCCGGGCCGGCGTGTCCGGATGCTCGGGCAGCAGCGCGCTGGGGTCGTGCTCGAGCGAAGCGGCATGGTGTACGAACAGCACGCGCTCGATCAATATTAAGCGGCGATGGCCGAACCGTCGACGCAGACGGGTGTTTATCCGGAGGAGTACGAGTCCGACATCGCCCTGCGCGACGGCTCGACCGTTCACGTACGACCCGTCCGGCCGGACGACAAGGACGCGATTCGGAGCTTCCTCGACCGTGTTTCCCCGGAGTCGATCGCGTTTCGCTTCTTCGGCATGGCGGACCTCGACGGAGCGGCGAGGTGGGCGGCCGACGTCGACTACGTAGATCGGTTTGCGCTCATCGCCCAGAGCGGCAGCCCCGTCGAGATCATCGCCCACGCCGCCTACGTACGCGAGAACGAGGAGCGTGCCGAGGTGGCGTTTCTGGTCGCCGACGAGTGGCAGGGACGCGGAATCTCGACAATCCTGCTCGCCCATCTCGCGATGGTGGCCGAGCAGCAGCGCGTGGCGACGTTCACGGCCGAGGTGCTCCCGGTCAACCATCGGATGATCGAGGTGTTCCGCGAGAGCGGGTTCCCCGTGGCCATGCGCTCGACACCGGACGCGATCGAGATCGAATTCCCCACCTCGCTCTCGGCCGAAGCGCTGGCTCGATTCGAGGATCGCGAGCGGATCGCGGCCGTGGCAGCTTCCCGCAGCCTGCTCGAGCCGCGATCGGTCGCGGTGATCGGCGCCTCTCGCCGCCCCGGCACGATCGGCGCGCAGATCCTGCGCAACCTGCTGCGCTCCGAGTTCCACGGCGCGGTATATGCCGTCAACGATCGCGCTGAGGTCGTCCAGTCACTCCGCGCCTATCGCTCGGTCATCGACATACCCGGTGGCGCCGACCTCGCGGTTGTGGCCGTGCCGGCCGAGGACGTCGTCGACGTGGCGCGCGAGTGTGCAGCGGCCGGCGTCAGGGCGCTTGTCGTGATCTCCTCGGGATTCGCGGAGACGGGGGAGGAGGGCGCGGAGCGTCAACGTGAGCTGCTCGAGCTGTGCCGCGACGCCGGCATCCGGATCGTCGGGCCGAACTGCCTCGGCGTCCTCAACACGGCCCCCGACGTCCAGCTCAACGCGACCTTCGCTCCTCACGCACCGCTGGCGGGGCAAGTCGCCTTCATGTCTCAGAGCGGTGGCTTGGGCATCGTCATGATCGAGGTCGCCGGGCGGCTCGGTGTCGGCCTCTCGTCGTTCGTTTCGGTAGGAAACAAAGTCGATCTTTCCGGCAACGATCTGCTGCGCTACTGGGAGCAGGATCCGCGGACCGATTTGGCGATGCTGTACCTGGAGTCGTTCGGCAATCCACGCAAGTTCGCGCGGATCGCGCCGTGGTTCGCGCGCCGCAAGCCGCTGCTGGCGGTGAAAAGCGGACGCTCGGCCGCCGGCGCGCGCGCCATCGCCTCGTCCGACGCGCGCCTGCCCACCGCCGACGCAACGATCGACGCCCTGTTCGAGCAAGCGGGAGTGATCCGCGCGGACACGATGCGGGAGCTGTTCGCGATCGCCGCGCTGCTCTCGGCCCAGCCGGTCCCGCGCGGCGCACGCGTCGGGATCGTGACCAACGCTGCCGGTCCCGGCATCATGTGCGCGGACGCCTGCACCGCGGCGGGGGTGGACGTGCCGGAGCTCGCGAGCTCCGTCCGGATGCGGCTGGCCGAGTTCTTACCCGACGGGGCATCGCTCAGCAATCCGGTCGACATGGCGGGCTCGGCGTCGGCTGAGGACTATCGGCGGACGCTCCAGACCCTGCTCGACGCCGATGTTTGCGACGCGATCCTCGTGCTCTTCACTCCGGCTGTCATCACCGCGGCCAGCGACGTCGCACGAGCCGTGCGTGAGGTTGCCGAATCTCAGGCCGAGGTAGCGGTGGCGGCAGTGTTCATGACGCGCGAGCGCCCACCGCCAGAACTATGCTCTGGCCGCTCCCGGGTACCGGGTTACGAGCTTCCCGAGGACGCCGCGCGCGCTGTCGCCCTGGCGGCCCGGTACGGCCGCTGGCGGGCTCGGCCGCCGCGCACCGAGGTCGAGCTCCCGGACGTGAGGCCGGAGCGGGCGGCGGCAGCGATCAGCAAGCGCCTCGCCGCCGGTTCGGGATGGTTGAGCACGGCGGAGCGCACGGCGCTGCTGGCGTCCTACGGACTCGCGGTAGGTGGGGATGAAGCCGGGACGGGGTCGAGGGACCTCCGAGCGGGATCCGCGCTTTCGGTGAGTGTCGTCAACGATCATCGCTTCGGTCCGGTGATCGCGGCCGGGGCGCCGGGCACAACTGCGGGCATGATCTCCGGAGACGCCTGCGTGCGGATCACGCCGCTTAGTCCGGAGGACGCGGTCGAGATGGTCGACTCGCCGGCGGTCCGGGCCGCGTTACAAAACGGCGAAAGCGCCGCACCGCAGGCCCGCAGGGCAATCGAGGGTGTCCTGCTGCGCGTCAGCGCGATGGTCGAGAATCATCCCGAGATCGTCGAATTCGACGGCGAGCTCGAAATCGAGCCCGCGGGCGAAGCCCAGGTTCGGCAGGTTCGCGTGCGGGTAGAGACGGCCCCCATGCCGGCGCCGATTTCCTCCGTGCGAACGTAGGTATCTTTTTGTCGCCCCCTCTGGGGCTTGCTTGCACATTTGCAAGGAAGCTGCTAATGTGCAAGCACCAACCGAAAGCGGTGGCGCGCCGGAGAACGGGCGCCGCCGAAGGAGGCAAGGATGACAGCCTCATCGCATAGCTTCGCCGTTCCCTCGGCGGTTACGCCGTCCGGGCTGCTCGAAAGTTGGGCCGAGGGTTGGGAGATCGCCCTGAAGAGCCTCGGCGATTTTGCTGGGGCGGCGCTGACGAAAGGACTCGGGCCGCTCGAAATCTCGCGCTGGCTGGCGTTGATCGCCGAGCGCCGTCCGCCGGCTTGGACTACGCCGCACAAGATCGTGTTCGAAGCCCCGGTCGGGCGCCTGCGCGACTTCTCCCGCGCCCGTCCCCGGCATCCGAACGTCGTACCCACGCTGGTGCTGCCCCCGCAGGCCGGGCACGACTCGTGCATCGTCGACTACACGCCCGAGCAGAGCCAGATGGGTGCCGTCCTCGCGGCAGGCCTGGAGCGGGCCATCTCGCTGGACTGGCTTGGCGCAACGCGGGAGACCGCCGACGCGACGATCGACGATTACCTCGACCTGATCGACCGCGCCGTCGAGTACGCCGGCGGGCGCGTCAACCTCATCGGCGACTGCCAAGGCGGGTGGCTGGCGACGGTCTATGCGGCGCTGTATCCCGAGCGCGTCAACACGCTCACGCTGGCTGGGGCCCCGATTGACTTCCACGCCGGCGAACCTGTGATCCACGAGGTTCTCCGCCACCTCGCGCCCGCCGGAGACTTGGGCTTCTACGAAGCTCTCGTGGCCGCTGATGGCGGCGTGCTCAAGGGCGAGCACATGCTCGCCGGGTTCATCATGATCAATCCGGGCGATGAGATCTCGCGGCAGATGGAGTTGCTGGCGCACATCGACGACGCCGCTCATGTCGCTCGCTATCGCGAGTTCGAGAACTGGTTCAAGCACACGCAGGACATCCCCGGCGGCTTCTACCTTTGGATCGTGCGCCACCTGTTCCGCGACAACGAATTGATCGCAGGCGAGTTGGAGGTGCGCGGGCAACGAGTGAACCTCGGCCGGATCGAGATGCCGTTGAACCTACTCGCCGGCGCCACCGATCACATCACGCCGCCGGATCAGGTGTTCGCGATCGCCTCGCTCGTCGGCACGCCGCCGGAGCGGATCGTCCGCGATGTCACCACGGGCGGGCACTTGGGGCTGTTCATGAGCCACAAGGCCCTGCACGACCACTGGCCGCCGCTGCTGGAGGGCGTGCTAGAGCACTCGTTGTGAGGTTGCCTACATCTCCTGGCCGCCGTTGACGTTCCACACCTGGCCGGTGATGAACGACGAGTAGTCGGACGCGAGGAAGTGCACCACGCGAGCGATCTCGTCGGGCCGTCCCAGGCGCCCTACCGGGATCTGCGACTTGATGTTGTCGAGCACCTTCTCGGGGACGTGCTCGAGCATGTCGGTGGCGATGAAGCCGGGAGCAACTGTGTTCACTGTGATCCCGAGCGCGTCCTCGTCGAGCTTGCCCGCCTTCTTGAGCTGGAAGGCGGCCTCGCGCGCGAGGGTCTTGGTCAGGCCGAACAGCCCGGACTTCGACGCGGCGTAGTTGGCCTGGCCGATGTTGCCGGTCTCGCCGATGATCGAAGAGATGTTGATGATCCGTCCCGAGCCGCGCTCGATCATGTGCGGCAGGGCGGCCTGCGACATGAAGAAAGCGCCCGACAGGTTGACCGCGATCACCTTGTACCAATCCTCGTCGCTCATCTTCAGGACGGTCTTGTCGATCGTAATGCCGGCGTTGTTGACCAGGACGTCGAGCCGGCCGTGGCTCTCGATCACCTCACCGATGGTGCGCCGGCAGTCCTCGGCCGAGCCGACGTTACCCCGGTGGACGCTCGCGTCCACGTCGTGGTCGCGAAGCTGGTGCAGCAGCTGCTCCGCCTGTTCGCGGTTGCCGCCGTAGCCGGCGGCGACGACCGCGCCCTGCTCGGCGAAACTGCGCGAGATCGCAGCGCCAATCCCCCGCGTTCCGCCAGTGACGAAGACCACCTTGCCGTGCATCCGCGGGCGGCGGTGATCGGCAGGAAAGGTCTCGTGGCCGGGAACGGGCGTAGCGCCGGTCTCCGCGCCGGGAACTTGTGTGCTCATGACCTGGCTCCTCCCTAGGTCGCCGAAGTGCAGGATCAGGGCGTGACCGTAGTCCAGCCAGGAACCCGCGTCAAATCAAGCTTGCGCCGCGGGTCGACCGCGGAAAAGTACTGACCTGGGTCGTGCTGCGTTCCCGATGATGAGTCGCGGCTGCCCGCGTAGCTTGACAGCATGACGGACGCCCTGACGCCGCTCGACGCCACTTTCCTCGAGCTGGAGCAGCAGGATGAGGGCGCGCTCATGCACATCGGCGGCGTGATGGTGTTCGAGGCGCTGCCGGGCGGCGGCTCGCCGCATGTGGAGGACCTTCGAGTCGACCTCGCTCGGCGGCTCGACCAGCTGCCGCGCTATGCGCAGCGGCTGTCCTCCGCTCGCACAGGCAGGTTCTCCTGGCCGCGCTGGACCGAGGACGAACGCTTCGACATCGATGCCCACATCAGTCACGTTGTGCTCCCCGTCCCAGGAGGCGTGCGCGAGCTCTGTGACTGGGCGGCCGACTTCTACTCGCACCGCCTCGACCGCACCCGCCCGCTCTGGGAGGTGGCGCTGATCGAAGGGCTGAAGGACGGACGCTGGGCGATCGCTCATAAGACCCACCACTGCCTGGTTGACGGGGTGGGCTCGGTCAACGTCGCCTACCTGCTGCTCGATTCCGAGCCCTCTCCGCCAGCGGTGCAAGCCGGCCCGCACGCGCAGGCGCGACCGAAAGCTTCGGGCGGGCCTGAGTTTCCGCGGCTGCTGCAGCCGGTCATCCAGGCCGCGCAGGCCGGAACCCACGCCGCACAGGCCGGGGTCCAGGCGGCGCTTCACCCGCGTGAGGCGCTGGCGCGCTCACGTTCGCTGGCCGAGCTGATCGTGCGCGACGAGCTGATCGGGGCTCCGCGCAGCTCGCTCAACGTCCGGATCGGCTCGACGCGGCGCTACAGGGTGAGAACGGTGACGCTCGCCGATCTGAAGGCGGTGCGGCGCCAGCTCGGCGGCTCGGTCAACGATGCCGTTCTGGCCGCTTGCACGACCGGACTTCGCGAACTGCTGTTAGCCCGCGGCGAACCGCCGCCGCCCCGAGGTCTGCGCGCGATGGTCCCGATGAATCTTCGCGCCAGCACGGAGCAGCTCGCTCTAGGCAATCGGATCAGCTCACTATTTGTCGAGCTGCCGGTCGCGACGCAGTCGCCGCGCGAGCGCCACCGGCAGATCGTGCGAGCCACCGAGCGGCTGAAGTCTTCGGGAGCCGCCGTCGGCGCGTCAACGATGGTGGACCTGGTCGCGCTGGCGCCTCCGGTGCTTCACGCCACGGTTGCGCGCTCGCTGTACGCGACGCGTCTGTTCAACCTCACGATCACCAATGTGCCCGGGCCGCAGATGCCGCTCTACAGCTTCGGCGCACCACTTTGCGAGGTCTATCCGGTGGTGCCGCTGGCCGCCGACCACGCCGTCGGGATCGCGATCTTCTCCTTCAACGGACTCGTCACCTTCGGCGTGATCGCCGATAGCGAATCCACCCCTGACATCGACGTACTGGCAGACGGTATCGAGCAGGGGATCGCTGAGCTGCTCGAGCTCGCTGACGAGCTCGGCCGGCAACCCACCGTCAACTAAAGCGAGGAGCCTGTGTCAGTACGAGTAGCAATCAATGGCTTCGGCCGCATCGGCCGCAGCGTCCTTCGCGCCGCTCACGAGCGGGACGCCGACATTGAGATCGTCGCCGTCAACGACTTGGTGGCGCCCGCTAGCCTGGCCCACCTGCTCACCTACGACTCGGTATTCGGGCGTTTCCCGGCCGCCGTCCGCGCCAACGACGGCACAATCGAGGTGGACGGCCGCAAGATTCGGACACTCGCGGAGACCGATCCCGCGGCGCTTCCGTGGGGGGACATGTCCGTGGATGTCGTGATCGAGTCCACCGGACGGTTCCGCACCCGCGCCGAGGCGGCCAAGCACCTCGATGCTGGGGCCAAGAAGGTGATCATCTCCGCGCCCGCCAAGGGTGGCGACGAGGCCGACGTGACCGTGGTCCTGGGCGTCAACTTCGATGAGGTCTACAACCCGGACTCCCACCACGTGATCTCGAACGCATCCTGTACGACCAACTGCCTGGCCCCCGTGGCCAAGGTCCTCCATGAGGCGGTGGGGATAAAGCATGGTTTGATGACGACCGTCCATGCCTACACCTCCGACCAGAACCTGCTCGACGGGCCCCACAGCGACCTGCGCCGCGCCCGCTCGGCCGCGATCAACATCGTTCCCACCTCGACAGGGGCGGCGAAGGCGCTGGGCCAGGTGATCCCCGAGCTCGACGGACGCTTGCACGGCTACGCGGTGCGCGTGCCGACGCCCACCGGATCGCTCGTCGACCTAACCGTCGAGGCGGAGCGCCCGACGTCGAAGGCCGAGATCAACGAGGCGGTCGAGCAGGCGGCATCGGGCGGTGCCTTGGCCGGCATCCTCGCCTACACCGAGGATCCGATCGTCTCCTCGGACATCATCAAGTCGCCGTTTTCGTCGATCTTCGACTCGGCGTTGACCTCGGTCCTCGACGACACGCAGGTCAAGGTCGTCTCCTGGTATGACAACGAGTGGGGTTACTCGAGTCGCATGGTGGACCTGGCCGAGCGCGTGATGGCGCCGGTCGTCGAGCGCGTATGAGAGGAGCTGTCTGCCGGCCGCCTGCGCTCAGGGCGGCCGGCAGCTACTCTCGAGCGACGGTGAGGTGAGCCCTTGATTCTCGTCTGCTACGACGGATCCGACGACGCCAAGGCGGCGGTAGCGCACGGCGGCGAGCTCCTGCGCGGACAGGCGGCGACAGTTCTGACGGTCTGGGAGCCATTCGCGAGGGTGCTCACGCGCTACCCGACCGGCCTCGGCCCGATGGCCGGCATGGCCACGATGGAGGAGATCGACGCGAACAGCCAGAAGGAGGCTGAGCGGCGCGCGCAGGAAGGGGCGGAGCTGGCGCGGCAAGCCGGCCTGGACGCCGAGGCGCGCACGCGTCCCGACGACGCGACCATGGCTCAGACGATCCTTGCTGAGGCCGACGTGGTGGGCGCGAGCGCGATCCTGATGGGCTCGCGCGGGCTCTCCGGGCTGAAGTCGATGCTCCTGGGGAGCGTCTCGCACGCGGTCATTCAGCAGGCCGATCGGACGGTGATCATCGTGCCCTCCCCGCAGTCCGCAGCCTCGCGCGTCCACGAGCTGCATGCGATCGAGGAATCGGGCTGACCTTTCAGTAGGCGCCGTGGCCGCCAAGCGCCCGACCTGCGAAGACCAAGCTGTGCCCCAGCGGGCGCGGATACGTAGTTCGCCTCTTCAAGCCAACGGGGTTGGACCGATGGCCATCGGGCACGGGCGGCGCAATCTGACACGATGGCTACCGGGCCGCTTGCTCCGAGGCGTTTGGCTTGGCGACCATCCTGCGCGCGCTGCGGCGACATCATCGGCGTGTACGAATGCCTGGTCGAGGTCCCGCCCGGTGGCTCACCCCGCGTCAGCTCGCGTGCGGCCGAGCCCCGATTGAGCCGCCCTACTGAAGCGCGGCTCTACCACGGCGACTGCTACGAGACGGATCGGTCGCTGGGTGGCTTACCCATCCCCGGGGCCGTCGCAGCTCTGCGGGCTATGAGGGCCGCGAGCGCACATGAAGCCACGCGCTCGAGCGGCGTGTAGGCGCGCCCGGTCAGTGCGATCGGCGCCCGCGCACCGAGCACGACCCCGGCGCCCTGAGCACCGCCCAGGAAGTCGAGCTGCTTGACGACGATGTTGCCGCTCTCCAAGTCTGGCACGATGAGGACGTCGGCCTGGCCCGCAACCGGCGAGGCGATGCGTTTCTCACGCGCCGCGGCCGAGGAGACCGCGTCGTCGAAGGCCAGTGGTCCGTCGACGATGCCTCCCGTGATCTGACCCCGCTGCGCCATCTTCGCAAGCGCCGCTGCGTCCAGCGTGGAGCGGAGCTTCGCGCTCACGGTCTCGATGGCGGACAGGATCGCCACCTTCGGCAGCTCGATCCCGATCGCCTGGGCGAGCTCGATCGCGTTCTGGACGATGTCGCGCTTGGCGGCAAGGTCAGGCTGGACGTTGAGGGCGGCGTCGGAGATGAGCAGCGGGCGTGACTGCGTCGGGACCTCGATGACGAAGACGTGGCTCATGCGCCGGTCGGTCCGCAGCCCGGCCTCGGGCGCGAGCACGGCGTGCATCAGCTCGTCCGTGTGCAGGGACCCCTTGATCAGCCCGTCGAGCTCGCCGGCCCGGACCAGCTGAACGGCGGCGGCCGCAGCGGCGTGGCTGTGCTCCGTCGCCACGATCCGGAAGCCCGAGATGTCGATGCCTTCGGCTTCGGCGCATGCGCGGATGCGGCGCTCCGGACCGACCAGCGTGGGCACGATCAGGCCTTCTTGGTAGGCGTCGACGGATCCGAGCAACGGGTCGCGGTCGACCGGGTGGACGACGGCGGCGCGGATTGGCTCGAGCGGCCTCGCGCGCTCGATCAGCGCGTGCAGCAAGACGCCGCGCTCGTGCATTTGCACCTCAGGCAGCACCGCGCGGGGCCGTCTCACCTTCTGCGTCGGCGCGAGCACCGTCGCGCTGCCCTCGATCACCACCTCATCACGCTGGTTGCGGCACAGGCAGTCGAGCGAGATCCGCTTGCGCTGCGCGTCCTTGCTGCGCGCGGTGACCGAGACGGTGATCGTGTCGCCGAGCGCCACCGGACGCCGGAACTGCAGGGTCTGCTCGAGATAGATCGTGCCGGGGCCAGGGAGCTTCGTCCCCAGCAGCGTTGAGATCAACGATCCGCCCCACATCCCGTGCGCGATGATCTTGTGAAACACGTCGCTGCGGGCAAACTCGTCGTCCACGTGCGCAGGGTTCACGTCGCCCGACATCACGGCGAACAGGTCGATGTCCTTGCGGCTCAGCGTCCGCGTCAGCGTGGCGCTCTCGCCGAGCTCGATCTCGTCGAACGTCTTGTTCTCGACGAAAGTCGGCGCAGCGGCGCGTGCGTCGCCGTCAACCGGCGACGGGCCGCGACTGAGCCGCTCGCTCACGCGCGCGGAGCTCATGCTTCTGCACCTTCCCGGTCGAGGTTCGCGGCAGCTCAGGCAGGAACTCGATCGCGTCGGGCGCCTTGAAGTGAGCGATCCGCGAGCGCACGTGATCGATCAGTTCTCGCTCATCGGCGGAGGCGCCTTCGCACAGCAGCACGAATGCCTTCGGCCGCTCGCCCCAGCGCTCGCTCGGCACGCCGATCACGGCGACGTCAGCGACCGCGGGATGGCTGAGGAGCGCCTGCTCGACCTCGACGGTGGAGATGTTCTCGCCGCCCGAGATCACGATGTCCTTCGCCCGGTCGAGCAGCTCGACGTAGCCGTCCGGGTGCATCACGCCCAGATCGCCGGAGTGAAACCAGCCGCCCGCGAACGCGTTGGCGGTTGCGTCCTCATCGCGGAAGTAACCCTTCATCACGTCGTTGCCGCGCATCACGATCTCGCCCATCGTCACGCCGTCGGCGGGTACGTCCTGCATCTGCTCGTCGACCACGCGCATCCGCTCCGCGATGAGCATGCCGACCCCTTGACGAGCGAGCTTGCGCGCCCGTTCCTCCGGCGGGAGCTGCGGCCAGTCGGGCTGCCACTCGCAGACCGAATACGGCCCGTATACCTCGGTCAGCCCGTAGACGTGGACTACCCGGGCTCCAAGTCGCTCCAGCTCGGCAATGAGCGTCGGACTGGGTGCGGCGCCGGCCGTGGTCACGACCAGCGGCCGCTCGAGCGAGTGCGCTTCGGGTGCCCGCGCGATCGCGGTCATGACCGCAGGCGCGCCGTTCATGTGGGTAACGCCGTGCTCATCGATCATCCGCCACACGGCATCCGGCCGCACGGCGCGCAGGCACACGTGAGTGCCTCCAACCGCCGTTACGCCCCACGGCGTGCACCACCCGTTGCAGTGAAACATCGGCAGCGTCCACAGGTAGACGGAGGCTGAGGAGTGCTCAGAGTGGATCACCTCACCGAGCGCATTGAGGTAGGCCCCGCGGTGGGTGTACGCGACTCCTTTGGGCGCGCCGGTCGTGCCCGAGGTGTAGTTGAGCGAGATCGTCTCGAACTCGTCCGCGACCTCCCACGGCAGCGGCTCGAGGCGCCCGCGCGCGCAGAACTCCCGGTACCCCGTGTGCGGCATCGCACCGTCTCTGGCCGCCGCCGGATCGCCGACCACGATCACCTCACGCACGCCGCCCAGGTCCTCGGCCGGAGCCCCCGCGGGCAGAAGCTCTTCGTCGACCACGAGCAGGCGCGCACCCGAGTGCTGACAGATGAACGCGACCTCCTGCGGCGCGAGCCGCACGTTGATCGCGACGAGCACCGCCCCGGCCAGCGGCACCGCGAAGTGCGCGATCAGCAGCTCGGCCACGTTCGGGCACAGGTAGGCGACTCGATCCCCCCGGCCAACGCCTGACGCCAGCAGCGCCCGAGCCACGCGAGTGGTCTCGCGGGCCAGATCTCGGTAGGTGAGGTTCCGCTCGCCGCAGATCACCGCGAGCTTGTCGGGAAACACCTCGGCGGAGCGCTCGAGGAACCGCAGCGGGCTCAACGGCTGAAAGTTGGCAAGCTGCGCGTCCGCCACCATGGGCACGATCTCAAATTACACATCGGCGTGCATCCGGGAAAGTCCGCGCCTTCAAGTGGTTCTCCAAATCGTCGGTTCGGAACGGACGAGCTCCCGCGGAATCGCCGGCGTCGGCTCGGCCGCGATCACCAGGACCCACTCGTCGATGGTGCGCCACCAGCCGCGCGTGAGCCCGCGGCTGTCCTCCCAGTACACGGCCAGTGGACGCCAGCCTCCGATCTCGGCCTCCAGGCCCTCGGCCGTGACTTCGGCGCGCCGGAGGTCGAGCCGCAGGCCTTCGCGACGGACTTTCGCCGCCGCCTCCTTTGCGCTCCAGATCAGGTTGACGACCAGAGCCTGGGCGTCCTGCGGCTGACCCGCGACCAGCCGCTGCTCGGACGGCGATAGCCACTCGCGAACGAAGGCGCCGCTGCGCGGCTCGACCAGCTCGAGGTCACAGCCCACCGCCCCCGGCACCTCGCTGATGCCGGCCACGGCGAATCCGGCACGGTGACTGAGCGTGAGCGACAGCGGCAAACGGCGATCCCCAACCCACGCCTCGGGTGCCCCATCTGCGGCAGCGATCACCTGGACCTCCGCCGGCGCCAGGCCGTGGACGGCGCCGATCGCCGCCTTCGCCGTCCAGCGACCGAGCCGCCAGGAAGCTCGGCGGAGCTCAGTGCGCAGGCCGGAGCACACGCGCAGCTCGTTGGGCCCGAGCCACTCGCAGCCCGCCGGCACCTCAGCGTGGTGCCGGCTGAGCCATCCGGGGGCGTCCATCTCCGTCTGCCGCGGTCGCCGCGGCGCCGCCGGTGGCGGCGGCCATGCCGCGCTCGACGGCGCCGATCAGGAACTCCCGCATCGAGGACAGCTCGATGATCCGGCTCACCGAGCCCACGCGAA
Organism: Solirubrobacterales bacterium; assembly: GCA_019239445.1. Classification (GTDB taxonomy): domain Bacteria; phylum Actinomycetota; class Thermoleophilia; order Solirubrobacterales; family Solirubrobacteraceae; genus Palsa-465. The sequence continues at coordinate 49,914 of JAFAZV010000085.1, read as the reverse complement.
CCGCGCGCTCGACGCTGTGGACCTGATCGAAGCGCTCGGCGAACTCGCCCCGCTTCTCGGCCAGGACTTCGGCCCACAGCTCGCCGCGGCGGAGCCGCAGCCGCTGACGCTCGGCGCCCTCCGCAGCCAGGATCTGCTCATCCAACCTAGTAATCCGCGCGTCCGCGCCGGCTGCACGCTCGACGTCGCGCGCGAACACGACCGCCGCCGCCGGTGCGCCGCCGATCACCGACGCGTGGGCTCCCTCCAGCGCCACGGTCTCCAAGCTCGGGTTGAGGCGTTGCGAGAAGACGACGAACGCGCCGCCGTGATAGCGCGAGACGACGCAGAAGACGATCGGACCGTCGAAGTTGACCACTGCGCGTCCGATCTCGGCCCCGAACTCGAGCTGCCACTTGCCCATCGACTCCGGCGAGGCATCGAATCCGGCCAGATTGGCCAGCACCACCACCGGCCGGCGGCCGGCGGCGGCGTTGATCGCCCGCGAGATCTTCTTCGCTGACCGCGGAAACAGCGTGCCCGACGTCCACTGCTCGGGACCGTCGGCCGGGATCGTGCCGTGCCGCGGCAGCGGGCGTGATTCGATCCCGATCATCGACACCGGCCAGCCGCCGAGGTGGACGTCCCAGACGAGCGCGTTCTCAGCCTCGTGCATCCGCCCCCAGCGCTCGAGCGGCGGCTGGTCGGCATCGATCACCGCGCGCATCACCGAGCGGATGTCGAACGGCTGCTTGCGACCCGGATTGGTGGCGTCGGAGAACACGTCAGCCACGCGCTGCAGCGCCGACCCGGGCGCATCGTGCGCCGACTCGCCGGCATCGCGCTCGGCCGGGTCTGAGGTGGGCGCGCGACGCGGGAAGCGCTCGCCGGGAGCCACGTAGGTGTGCTCGTAGAGCTCGAGCAACACCCGGCAGGCGCCGGCGAGATCGGGAGCCCAGTACTGCGCCTCGCCGTTCGGCCCCATGATCCGTTCGTAGCCCCCAATTCCGAAGTTGTCCTCGGCCGACACGCCGCCGGAGTAGTCGATCGCCTGCTTGCCGGTTAGCACCATCGCGCTGTCGGGCGTCATGATCAACGCGCCCCGCGTGTGCATGAGCATCGTCGCCTCGGCGTTCCAGTACGGCTGCGCGCCGACGTTGATGCCGGCCACCACCACGTTGATCTCGCCGCCTGCCTGTGTGAACAGGACGATCCGACGCAGGACAGCCGCGATCCAATCCATCGCCTCTGTGCCGCTGTCCATCGAGATCTTGGCCCCAGCAGACAGCGCGAACCACTCGAGCGGCACGCCCAGCTCCTCGGCGAGGTCGATCGCCGCGATGATCCGCCGGCACTCCGGCTCGGACAGCGAGCCCAGTGCGCGCGTGGGATCGCCCAGGAGTATCACGCGCAACATGCCCTCGGGATAACGCTCGGTGAAGTTCCGCACCGTGCCTACGACGACGCCGCTGGGGTTCGTCGCGGGCACTCGCTGCACCGGTGCCAAACGCCCGTCGTCGGTGAGGTCGTGCTCCACGAACTCACCGCCGGGCTGCTCGGCTCCGGCCTGCGCCGGTGCCAACAGGCGCACCACCTCGATGGGGTGAAGGCTGCCGCGGCGACGGGCGGAAATGAGCCGCTGCGCGGTCTCATCGAGCGGACGAAGCGGGCTCGTGGGTGGGTCGTCGACCTCCACCGAGGTCTCGCGTCCGGTGGGGGCGAAGAACCGCAGGAGCCGTTCTCGTACTTCGCCGTCCGCCTCGCGCAGGCGCCCCTGCACGAGGACCATCTCGAGCCCGAGTCCGACGGTGAGCGGCGCCAGACGGTCCACCAGCTGGCGCACCTCCTCCGTCGCCAGGTCGATCACCGGCCACACGTGCAGCAGCACACGATTCCACATCAAGCGCCGGCTCAGGGGCCGCCGAGCCTGCAGCCCACGCAGCGTCTCGAGCACCTGAACGAGGATCTGCTCGAGCTCCGGCAGCGCCACCAGCGTGCCGCGGCTGTCCCGAACCGGCGTCAGATCGCGAACTTCGGCCAGCGCGAACAGCCGCTCATCCTTCGGATTCGTCTGCGCAAACCCGCGGAAGACGTAGATGTCCTCAGCCGAGGGCAGCCGCTGGAGCTCGAACTCCGAAAAGCGCCAGACGCGCAGGCGGTGTCCCATCATCGGGTGCAGCCCCCGCAGCACGACATCCTCGCCCAGGCCATCGCCGCTTGGCCGGAACGTGAACAAGTCGATGGCCGACATGCCCTCACCGCGCTTGGGCTCGGCGACGGCGATCACGATGCGGTGCAGGGCGATGGGCACCGAGAACCCCTCCAGCGCACGGTGCAGTCGCTGCGCCAGCTCCGCGTGGCTTGGCGCGCGCTCCCGATGCTCGGCGTAGAGGTCGAGGACGGCGAGCTCCCCGCCGGGCACCGACTGGGCGTAGCCCGCGAATGCGCGCGCGATCGCCGGCACGTCCTCGAGCTCGACGTAGGCGGCGAGAAGCTGGCGCGGGGGGCCGTCGAAGCGGTAGCGCGCACGGAGCGCCTCGTGCCCGTCCAGCTGCACGGGCTCGAACTCCGACAGCGCGCGCACCCGGTAGTAGCGTCGCGCCATCGCCTCGACCAGGAGTCGTCGCGCGGCGGCCGGCGCGTCATGCATCGCCGAGGTCAGGCGCGGCGCGAGCGGCCACGCGCAGTCAACGAGCGCAGCCATCCGCGTGTGGCGGTCGGATCGCTCGGGGTCCGCGCCTAGAGCGCTGATGTGGGCACGCATCTCATCGTAGGCCCGTTCGCGCGCGGCATTGATCACGGGCTCGTCGAAGTAGCGGAAACGCACCTCGCGCGCAAGGTCGCTGACCACCGGATCGCGCCCCGCCAGCGCTAGGGTCAGCCGGTCGAGCACGTCGCGCAACTCGTCGCTGACGTTGCCGGCCAGTGCGGCTGCCTGCTCGAGCCGACGGTCGAGGATCGCGAGAACCACGGAGCGGGCGGTGTGCGAGCGCTGGTGGGCGAGAAACAACCGGTAGGCGGCTTCTTCGAGCGCCGGCGTCCGGTCGAGGCTGGTCAGGCCGTAGTGGGCAAGCGCCGCGCGCAACTGCTCTACGAACGCGGCTGGAAGTCCCTCGGCTGCCGCGTCGAGGGAGCGCAGCCACGAATAGAAGTGCTCCTGCGGGCTCTGCAGGAGCTGCGAGCGCCCTTCCTCCTCGTATCGGCGCGAGCGGGTAACGGCCCCGATGTCAGCGAAGATCCCAAGCAGTCGATGCTCACCGGGCATCAGCGACGGGTCGCAGCTCAACGGGTCCGAGCAGGCGCCATTGAGATCCGCGATCGCGCGCTCGACGTCGCCCTGGTCGACGTCGTAGCCGAGCAGCAGCCACTGCACTCGCTGCAAGTTCTCGTGGCAGCGAGCCGGAACCTCGCTCGTCTCGTGCTGCCCGGAGGCAAACGACAGCCGCTCAGCGGCGGCGCCCGCGCCGGATCCGTCATTCAGAGGCTCCAGCGCCACGAGCGGCGACTGGGCGGGGACGTGAACGTTCTCGCCGACCAGGACCTCCTTGACCCGCCCGCGAAACGGTGCCGTGAGCGAAGACTCCATCTTCATCGCCTCGACGACCACCACCACGTCGCCCTCCTCGACCACGTCCCCGGCAGCGACGGGAACTGAGATCACCACCGCCGGCGAGAGATTGCGCACCGTTCCGGCGTCGCCGCGAGCGATCCGGTGCGGGACGCCGTCCACCTCGATCAGCAAGTCGTCGCCCTGATTTGAGGTGAGCGTGCGATAAAACCTGCCTCTGAGCTCGAGACGTTGCTCGTGCGGCCCGAGGCGGTGCACCCTGACGTTTAGGGACGCGCCGTCGATGACGACGCGGAAGCGGTCGGGCGCGATCTGCGAGACCGCGCACCGGTAGCTCTGGCCACGGTGACGCAGGTCGTAGCTGTGCGAGATCTCGCCGCCCGCCTCCGGCCGCCCGCGTCGTGCGTAGGCGTAGAAGCGCGCGCGATCGATCGCCGCATCGAGACTCGAGAGCTCGACCGCCGCCTGGAGTAGGGCGATGTCGCCGTGGCGCACCGGCACGACTTCGCCGCTCAGGTACAGCCGGTCGAGCCAGGACGTGTCGACGTCGCCTGTGCGGACCTCCGGGCGGTCGAGCAGCTCGAGCAGGAACCCCTGGTTGGTCGTGCCGCCATCGACCACGGCGACGGTATCGGCGACAGCCCGGCGCAGCCGGGCGATGGCCTCGTTGCGATCGCGCCCCCAGGCGATCAGCTTGCCGATCATCGAGTCGAACTCGGGCGGGATCACGTCGCCTTCGGCCACGCCGGTGTCGACCCTGATCCCCGGGCCAGTAGGCAGGCGCAGCAGCGCCAGGCGGCCGGGCGCGGGGGCGAAGCCGAGCGCAGGATCCTCGGCGTTCAAGCGTGCCTCGACCGCGTGCCCGATGCGCTGAGGTGGGTCGCCCTCCAACTGTCCGCCGCCAGCGACGTGCAGCTGCAGCTTGACCAGGTCGAGCCCGGTGACCTCCTCGGTCACCGGATGTTCGACCTGAAGCCGCGTGTTGACCTCCATGAACGAAAACAACCGCTCGGCCGGCTGATAGAGGAACTCCACCGTCCCCGCGTTGCGGTAGCCGGCCTGCAGCGCGAGGCGCTGAGCAGCCGACATCACCTCGTGCTCCTGCTCGGGCGTGAGCGCCGGACTAGCGGATTCCTCGAGCACCTTCTGGTTGCGGCGCTGATAGGAGCAGTCGCGCAGCCCCACCGCCCACGCCTGACCCTGGCCGTCAGCGATGATCTGCACCTCGATGTGACGTGCCGGAGTGACCACCTGCTCGAGCAGCAGCGTCCCGTCTCCGAACGCCTGCAGCGCCTCCGCGCGGGCGCTGGTGAACGCCGCGCGGACCTCGCCGAGCTCCTCGACCCGCCGGATCCCGCGCCCGCCGCCGCCTGCGGCGGCCTTGATCATGAGCGGAAAGCCGATCCGCTCCGCCTGCTCGAGCGCTTCTTCGGCCGTGGCAACGGCCCCGCCACTCCAGGGAGCGACCGGTACGCCGGCCTGCTCGGCCAGTTGCTTGGCGGCGATCTTGTCGCCGAGCAGCCGCATGACGTCGGCGTCGGGGCCGACGAAGACGATCCCGAGCTGGTCGCAGAGCTCGACGAACCCGGGCTGCTCGGCCACGAATCCCCACCCGACCCACACCGCCTCGGCCCGCGAGGCGCGCAGTCCCCGCTCGAGGGCCGCGTGGTCGAGATACCCACTCCGGCGGCCGCCCTGGCCGTCGTCGACGAGGCTCGGGCCCAGGCACACGGCCTCGTCGGCGTCGCGAACGAACATCGCATGGCGGTCGCTCTCGGTGTAGAGCGCGATAACCACAATCTGCTCCTTGCGCTGCTCGTTCAGTTCACGGACAGCGTGGATCAACCGCATCGCGGGCTCACCGCGATTGACGATGGCCAGACGGGAGAAGGTGCGCTGCATCAGGGCTCAGCCGTTGCCCATTGCGCTGCGGATCGGCGCAAGCGCCCCGGCCTCCGGCTCGCCCGGCATCTCGATCGTCCGGTAGCCCTCGAGCCTCAGCCGAACTCGTCCGGACTCGTCGACCACCTCGGCATCGACCCCGGCACCAGCCTCACGCGGGGTGACGACGGCCCAGAGCTTTTCCTCCTTCTTGCCCATCGGGAAGCGAACCACCCGGTCGACGTGGGTCGGGAGGCCCATCCTGCCGGCGGTGGCGAGCTCCCACACGCCGGCGGTCTGGAAGCAGAGCTCGATCACACGCGGAGCCAGCTCCATCGGCTGCTCGGGTGGCTCGTGGTCAGCCGGCAGCTCAGCCGCGAGCCTGCCCACGATGTGGCCGTTGTCGTGCCAGGCCTGTTCGAGCACCTGGTACGCCGGCCCGTGGAAGAGGACCCTGTAGACCTCCTCGCGACCGACGCCGCCGTCGGCTTGCTTGTCGGCCTCGACCGGGGCGCCGGAGGCCTTTGGCGCCGACGGCGCTTTGCGGGCCAGGCGGACGAGCCCGGTGAAATGCCGGGTCTCCTGCTCGCCCTTCCCGCGCAGCTCCCGGCGGCCGATGAGCTCACATTCGGCGAGCACGCGCTCGTCGCCGCTTGCGCGCAGCCGAGCACGCAGGATCGCGGTTCGCGGTTCGTCGCGGTAGAACTTAAACGGCGCCAGCAGCTCGACGTCAGCCAGCTCGATGACCTTGTAGCCCGGCACGAGCACGCTCGCGATCTCGGCGAACGCCTCCATTCCCATGACACCCGGCAGCACCGGCGTGCCGTCGATGCGATGGTCGTAGAGGAACGCCTGCCGGGTGGGGTCGAGCTCCGTGGTGACGGTGAGGACGCCGTCGCGGGCGAAGGCGCTGATCGTGCCGGTCATCGGCCCCGTGTGCTCGGCCACGGCCGCGCTCGCGCGCGGGACGTCGAGGCCGCCGGCCTCGTGGCGCTCCTGCGTGAGGATCCCAAGCGACCCGGCGGTCACCACCTCCGTGCCCGCGCCGGCGGCGGTGAGCTCGCGCCGCACGACCGGGATGCCGACCTCGGGCGGGAGCATGTCGATCCCCGCTGCCTCCATCATCTTCGGGATCGAGCCACGGCTGGCCATGCCGATCTGCGCCCAAGCCGTCCAGTCGATCGCGACGCCGCGGGTGTCCCCGATCCGGCGCATCTGCGAGATGCTCTTGCACAACAGGTCGTTCGCGGCCGAGTAGTCGGTTTGACCGCCGTTGCCGAAGCGCCCGGCGATCGAGCTGAACACGACCGCGGTGTGGGGCGGGCGGCGTTCGCCGTTCCCGGCGGTGCCCAATGCGGCCAGGAGGTTCAGCCACCCATGTGCCTTGACATCGAACACGAGGTCGTACTCGCGCTGCGGCTTGTCGGGCAGGAAGTGGCTGATCTCGACGCCGGCGCAGTGCAGCAGCACGTCGATCGGGCCGCTGTCCGCAACCGCGGCGGCGACTTTGTCCGCATCGGTCAGGTCGACCTGGTGCCAGAAGGCCTGGCCGCCGGCACGCTCGATGGCTCCGATTGCGTCGAGCGCGGCGCGGCCACGCTCGATCCGCGCCAGCTCGCGCTCGACCAGCTTCGGCGTCGGGCGCTCACCCTTCTCGCGGATCCGATCGGCGAGCTCGCGCCCCAGCGCTTCGCGGTCGCTGACGAACTTCTCCAGGTCCGGGTCAGCCGGATCCGGCGCCGCCACCAGGTCGAGCAGGTGGAACGTTCCGCCGGACGCCGCCGCCAGGTCGCCGATGATCGCGGCGACGATGCTCCCGGCCGCCCCGGTGACCATGAACACGGTGTCCTTGGTCAGCTCTCTGGCCGCGTCGTGCCGCGCCGCCTGCTCGACCAGGCCCACCGACCAGCGCAGATCCTCGGCGTGCCCGATCTCAACCGCGCCGGGGTCGGTCAGCGTCTCGTTGAGAAGCGTCTCGGCGATTGCCTTCGGCTTGGCGTCGTCGAAGTCGATCGTCTTGATCAGCGCGTCCGGACGCTCCTGCGACAGCGCCTTGGTGAATCCGGTCACGGCGCCGCCGAAGATGCCGCGGGCGCCGCCGGCGTCGTAACCGTGCCGTCCGCCGAGCCGCGTGGCGCTGACGAGGAAGGTTCGCTCGTCGGCTAGGGCGCGCATCGCCGCCGCCAGCAGCTTGACGCGCACGTGGAGCGCGTCTCGGCGTGCCCCGGCGTCGAGCGTGTCCAGCGGGCCTTCGTCATCGAGGCCGGCGAGCCAGAAGACGCCTTGGATCGGGCCGCCCGCCGACCACTCGGCGAGCTGCTGTTCGAGCGTTTCGATGTCGGGAGCGCCGTCGATCGTCAGCACCTCGGCGTCGAGCTTCTTCAGGCGCTCGGCAAGCGCCTTTCCGGCGCCGGCGGCGTCCGGCATCAGGACGACGCGACTGCCCTCGCCGAGCGTCACGCCGGTCGGGACGCAGAGATCGAGCGGCGGGCGCAGAACCGGGACCGGGATGCGGCGCGGGAAGCGCTGGTCGTCGGCCGCCTCCAGCGGAGCCGGCGCCGGCTTGGTGGTAGCCGGCGCTTCGTCTGCGGCAGGCGGCGCGCCCGCTTCGGCCTCCTGGGGCGTGCGTTCCCGCACGAATCCGACGACGTGGTTGAGTGTCGGGTAGTCGCGGAGCTTGAGCGCGTCGTCGCGTTCGATCCCGTAGGCCTCGCGGATGGTGGCGAACACTTCGGCTTGCTTGACGGTGTCGATTCCGAGGTCGGCTTCGAGGTCGAGGTCCATGTCGAGCAGGTCGGACGGGTAGCCGGTCTGCTCGGCGACGATGTGGAGCACCTTCTGCTCGACCGCTTCCCCGGACGTCGACGGACCGGTCTCAGCCGCCTTCGCGGTTGCTTTGCTCGGTTGCACCGGTGTCGGCTCCGGCGTCGCGGTCGGGTGCGCGCCGGCGGCGCCCCGCGGTCCGCGTTCCCGGACGAATCCGACGACGTGGTCGAGTGTCGGGTAGTCGCGGAGCTTCAGGGCGTCGTCGCGTTCGATCCCGTAGGCCTCGCGGATGGTGGCGAACACTTCGGCTTGCTTGACGGTGTCGATCCCGAGGTCGGCTTCGAGGTCGAGGTCCATGTCGAGCAGGTCGGGCGGGTAGCCGGTCTGCTCGGCGACGATGTCGAGCACCTTCTGCTCGACCGCGTCGCGGCCGCCGGGGGGCGGAGGAGCGGGGGTGGCGTCGGCCGCAGGCGGCGGTGCCGGCGCTGGCGCCGACGCTGGTGCTGGCGCCGGAGCCTCGGCGGATTCCGCGCCGGCGGCCTCGGGCGCGCGCTCGCGGACGAATCCGACGACGTGGTCGAGCGTGGGGTAGTCGCGGAGCTTGAGCGCGTCGTCGCGTTCGATCCCGTAGGCGTCGCGGATGGTGGCGAACACCTCGGCTTGCTTGACGGTGTCGATGCCGAGGTCGGCTTCGAGGTCGAGGTCCATGTCGAGCAGGTCGGACGGGTACCCGGTCTGCTCGGCGACGATGTCGAGCACGCGCTGCTCGACGCCGCCGGCCGGCGCGGCGCCTGTCGCGGGTTCGGCGAGCTCCTCGGCCACGGCAGCCGGGACGGCGGGAGGTGGTTGCGCCGGTGCCGCGGGTTCCGCCGGCGCGGCAGGTTCCGCCGGCGCGGCAGGTTCCGCCGGCGCCGCAGGTTCCGCCGGCGCCGCGGCCGCCTCGGCCGCCAACGGCGGGGCCGGGGCAGCCGCCACCGCCCCGGCCACCGCCGGTGCGTCGAGCTCGATCTCCGCCGGCGCCGCATCCGACAGCGCCGCCGGCTCGTGCACGACACCGGCTGGCGGGCCTTGATCGGCCACGCGCAGACGGTGCTGCACGACCTCGAGCGTCGGCTCGGTGTAGCCGCTGGCCTGGGTCAGCCAACTGGTCCAGGCTGACCGGTCGGCTAACCGGTACTCGTAGCCCAGCTCGTCGACGCCGCGGCGGCGTCCGTCGACTGCCGGCGTCCAGCGCAACAGCGCCATCGAGATCTGCGAGCCGAAACCGGCGGCCAGCCGCAGCGCATAGCGGATCGGGTACGCGCCGCCGTGAGACAGGTTGAGCTCGCCGAGCTCCGGGTCGGGAATCTGGAAGTTCGGTACCGGCGGCACGACGCCAGTCTCGAGCGCCTTGATCGCCATCACGTCCTCGAGCCCGACCCCCATCGGATGGCCGGTGAAGCCCTTCGTGTTCGCAATCACGATGCGCTCGGCGCTGTCGCCGAACACCTGGCGCAGAGCGTGGATCTCCGCCGCGGCGCTCCCGCCGCGGGCGGGGGTGTAGGTCTCGTGCGAGACGAACACCGTCTCCGGCGCCAGGTCCTGCCGCCGCAGGCCGCGGCGCTCAGCCTGGCGCACCACCTGCTCCATCACGGCGCCGATATGCGAGACGTCGAGCCGCGTGCCGTGGAAGGCGGAGTTGGCGGTCACGGCTCCCAGGACCTCGCAGATCGGCTGCAGCCCGCGTTCGCGCGCGCTCGCCGCGGCCTCGACGATCAGCCCAGCCGCGCCCATTCCGATGATCATCCCGTGGCGACGCTCGTCGAACGGCAGGGCAGCCTCCTCGACGACCTCGTCGGTGGCCGCCGCGCCGCTGGCCAGGAAGCCGGCGCCGATCCAGCCCATCATCGTGTCCGAGGTTGCGTCGTCGGCGGCCACGATCACCACCCGGCGGCAGCGGCCGGCGCGGATCCAGTCCTCGGCCAGCGCGATCGCCTGTGTCGTCGAGGCGCACGCGGCGTTGAGCTGGGTGTTCGGCCCCCGCGCCCCGATCAGCTCGGCGAACTGCGCGTGGCCCATCGACAGGATGCGGAACAGGAAGCGGCGATCGAACGTGTAGGGCTCCTCCTCGAGCAACCGCCCGAGATCGTGGATTCGCCGCTCGACCTCGGTGAGCACGACCCGGTCGGTGTCGCCGTGGTCGAGCATTCGCGCCCGCAGCGACTCGAGCGCGGCCATCCGCTCGCGCCGCATCTTGTCGGTCGTGTAGCGCTCGGCCTCGGCCGCCATCTCCTCGAGACCGGGGAACGCGGAGGCGAAGATCACCCCGGTGTCATCGCGCATCGACTCCGGCAGCGACCAGCGGTCCGGCAGCTTCGAGCCGGTGGTGGTCGTCTTGTAGCGGAGCACGAGCGGGATCCCCGCGTCGCGCAGCGCGTCGATCCCGGCCGCGATCGCGAGCTGGGTGTCGCGGCCCAGCGCCGCGAGCCGCTCGGCGTCGACGCCGAACTCCTCCCCAAGATCGAACGACCCTGCGCGCGCGGCGAGCTTGATCACCGCCTCGAGCCGGTCGATGGTCTCGAAGTTGGCTCCGCCGTCCTCGCCCTTAACCAGGCGGGTGATGTGCTTGTCGAGCATCTCGCGGCGCAGCCGACCCGGGATCACGTCGATTCCCTGCTCGCCGTTCAGCAGCGCCGCGATGTTGGCGTCGTCGAACAGGCGCTCGTGTCCCGGAAGCCCGAGCGCGGCGCCAGTGATCACCACCGGCTCGCTGACGCGCAGGCCGTCGCCGCCTCGGGCCGCCATCAGCCGGCGTCCGCGCTCGAGGAAGTCGCTGAACAGCTGCTCGAGATCGTCGTCGACCGGGGTGCTCGGCGCGGGAGCGGCCGGGGCCGGAGCGGCGTCGCTGAGACGAGCATGCGCTGGTGGCGCCGCCGGCGCCACCGCGCGAGGCTGCGCCGTGCCTCCGGGTGCGAGCGCCGCGACCTCGCGCGGCACGGGATCCCGGCCGGTGCCCAGACCGGCCGCCCACAGCCCGCAAAGGGCGTTGTTGAACGTCGGAACGTCGCCCTGCTTGGGATGGTTGGTGGCGAGGCTGACGACGTTGTCGTCGCCGAGGACGTCGGAAGCGAAGCCCTGCAGCGCGTGCTTGGGCCCCACCTCGACGAACACCCGCGCACCCTGGTCATACAGCGTCCGCAGCCCCTTGACGAACTGCACCGGCGAGGCGACCTGCCGGGCCAGCGTGTCGAGGATCTGCTCGGCTGCGCCGTCGCCGGTCGGATACAGCTCGCCGGTGACGTTCGCCACCGTAGGCAGCTGCGGGGCGCGCAGACCCAGGCGCTTGAGCATCGCGCGCAGCGGAACGCTGGCCGGCGCGACGATCTCGGTGTGGAAGGCGTGGCTGACCGGCAGTGGAATCGCCGTGTGCCCCCGCTCCTTGAGCAACTCGGTCGCCTTCTCGGCCGCCTCGGTGGCGCCGCCGATGACCACCTGGTGCGTGGAGTTGACGTTCGCCAAGACTACGTAGCCCTCGACTGAGCCCACGAGCTCCTGCACCTCCTCGAGCGGCGCCAGGACCGCGATCATCCGCCCCGGATCGTCGACCTGAAGGCTCGCCATCTCACGGCCTCGGGCGCTGACCGCCTCGAGCGCCTGCTCGAACGTCAGCCCGCCGGCAGCGACCATCGCACCGTACTCGCCCACCGAATGCCCCATGACCATGTCGGGGTGGATGCCGAACTCGCCCAGGAGCCGGGTCAGCGCCATGTCCACCGTGATCACGGCCGGCTGCTGGATCTCGGTGCGGCGGAGCTCCTCCTCGACCCGAGCCGCATCGGCCGGGTCATCGCGCTTGGCGAAGATGATCTCCGACAGGCGGCGACCTTCGAGCAGCGGCAGCATGATCTCGTCGGCCTCGTCGAACAGCTCGGCCACGACTGGCTCGCGCTCGCGCAGGACGCCGAGCATGTTGGCGTACTGCGATCCCTGCCCGGTAAACAGGAAGGCGACTTTGGCCGGCGCGCCGCTGCCGCGGTGGATCCCGCGCGCCCGCAGTGCCGGCCACGCTGCCGGGTTCCCGGACTTCAGCACGCGCAGCGCCATCTCGGCCTTGGAGACCAGCTCATCACCGTTGCCGTAGTCGATCGCGATCCGCTCGGGTGCGCGAAGGGTGGCGCTGGCGGGCGGGGTCGGATCGAGGTGCCGGCCTTGACGCGCTTCGGCGATCGCGCTGCGCAGCTCGTTGGCGAGCGCCTCCTCGCTCTCGGCTCCCAGCACGAGCGCCCCCCGCAACGGAGGCTTGCCGGATCCAGGAGGCGCAGCGGGACTTCCCGGGCTCGGAAGCGGCGCCGCGGAGGCGCCGGCGGCGGCAGCAGCCGAGGCGCCGTCGGCGGCAGCGGCCGAGCGGGCGGAGGCGACACGATGGCCGTTGGGCTTGGGACGGTCGGGCATGTACTCCTCCATGACGACGTGGAAGTTCGTTCCGCCGAAGCCGAACGCGCTGACGCCGGCCACACGCGCGCGACTGGCGGGAACCTCCCACTCGCGCAGCTCGGTGTTGACCTTGAACGGAGAGACGCTCCAGTCGAGGTTGGGGTTGGGGCGCTCGAAGTTGATGCTCGGAGGCAGCACCTTGTTGTGCAGCGCGAGGGTCGTCTTGAGCATTCCCGCCGCTCCTGCCCCCGCCTTGAGGTGGCCGATGTTCGACTTGACTGACCCGAGGGCGATCGAACCGGGGGCCAGATGCGCGCCGGAGAAGGCTTCCATCAGGGCGCCCAGCTCGACGGCGTCGCCCACGCGCGTCGAGGTTCCGTGCCCCTCGAGCAGGGTGCACTCCGCGGGCGAAAGGCCCGAGTTGCGCCACGCGCGCTCGACCGCAAAGCGCTGCCCGATCGGGTTCGGCGCCGTGATGCCCTTGCCCTTGCCGTCGCTCGAGCTGCCCACGCCGCGCACCACGGCGTAGATCCGGTCCTCGTCGCGAACCGCGTCGGCGAGCCGCTTGACGATGAAGATCGCTGCGCCTTCACCCATCACGAACCCGTCGGCGCCATCGGAGTACGGACGCGTCCCGGTGGGCGACAGCGCGCCGATGGCGCAGAACTTGGCGAACGTGTGGGCGGCCATGTTGCGATCGATCCCGCCCGTGATCGCGACGTCGAACTCGCGCGCCAGCAACCCGTCCAGCGTGGCGTCCATTGCCGCCAGCGCCGATGCGCAGGCCGCGTCGGTGGTGAAGTTTGGGCCGTGGGTATTGAACAGGTTGGCCACCCGCCCGGCGATGCAGTTGCCCAGCTCGCCCGGCATCGTGTCCTCGGTGATGACGGGCAGCCAATCCTCGATTCTCGCCCGCAGCTCGGCCTCAATCTTCTTCTGCGCCTCCGCGGGTAGGGCACTGAAGCTCTCAGTCTGCTCCAGCTCGCGCGCCAGCTCGGGGAACATCACCCGCATCGCGGTGAGATAGTGCTTCTCGCCTGAGATCGCGTTGCCGATGATCACCGCGGTGCGGTCGAGGTCGAGTGGCCGCTCGGGCCAGCCGGCGTCCATCAGCGCCATCCGCGTGCACGCGACACCCCACTTGTGGGCGTCATCCATGGCCTCGGCGACCTTGGGCGGGATCGGCAGCTTCCAGGCCAGGGGGTTCCACTCCCAGTCGCGCACCCAACCGCCGATCTTCGAGTAGCTCTTCTCGGGCGCATGCGGATCCGGGTCGTAGTAGATGTCCGGGTCCCAGCGGGTGGGATCGACCTCGCTGATCGAGTACCGGCCGGCGTTCACGTTGTCCCAGAACGCGGGGGCGTTCGGCGCGTCGGGCATGATCGCGCCGAGGCCGACAATGGCCACGGCGTTTTCCATGTAGTCAGTCATGTCGGTCTCGCTCTCCAGGCTCAGGGACGCATGCGGCCGTAAGCCGCGGTGGTGACCGTCTGCAGGTCGTCGAGCAGGCCGGCCTGGGCCTGGTGGATCGCGGTCAAGCCGAGGCGCTGCTCGAGGTCGGCCAGGTCTCCTCCGTCCGCACCCGCGACCCAGCGCAAGCCTTCGCTGCCGATCGCCAGCGCCGTGGTGCGTGCGTTCACGCGGCTCGCCGCCGCCACGGCGTCCGGGCGCAGCCGCCGGGAGGCCTTCGGGTGAAGCTGCTTGGCTTGTGCCTGCTGGGCGCGCCGGACCAGCGCGGCCGCGCCCTCGGCCTGCGCGATCAGGCTGCCGAGGCGCAGGAGGATGTGCTGGTGGCGCGTCAGCCGCTGAGTTCGGCAGCGCTCGAGCAGCTCAGCCAAGGCGTGATGGGCGAGAGCTGCGGTGTCGGCCCCGACGGCGGGGTTCTCGGCGTGGATCGCCTCGAGCCCGCGTGCGGACGCGTGGTAATAGTCGCCCTTCGACTTCAAGTGCTCCTGCCAGCGACCGCGCGCGATCGTCATCTCCATGATCTCCGATGTGCCCTCGTAGATCCTGGTGATGCGCACGTCCCGCTTGATCTTCTCGACCATGTAGTCGTGCGTGTAGCCGTAGCCTCCGTGGGCCTGGATGGCAGCGTCGGCGGCGGCGTCGCCGGCCTCGGTGGCGAGGTACTTGGCCACGGCCCCCTCGACGTTGAGGACGCCCTCGCCGGCGTCGAGGCGCGCGGCCGTCTCCTCGATGGCGGCGCGCGCAGCCTCGAGCGCGACGGCATGAGGGGTGATGAGCTTGTGCGTGTACCCCTGCTTCTCGGACAGTGGTGCGCCCGCCTGGATCCGCTTGCGCGAGTAGGGAATCGCGCGGTCCAGCGCCGACCAGCCGGCCCCCAGCCCGAATGCCGCGACCATCAGCCGCGTGTAGCCAAATACCTGCTGGGCCTGCACGAGCCCTTGACCCTCGACGCCGCCGACCAGGCGGCTTGAATCCACGTAGACGTGGTTGAGGAACAGCGCCGCGGTGTTGCTCAGCCGGATGCCGTGCTTGTCCTCGTGCTTGCCGTGCGTGAAGCCGTCGGTGCCTGACTCCACGACGAACCAGCTGGGACCTCCGGGCGCCAGCGCCAGCACCGTGTAGAGATCGGCCACTCCTCCATTGGAGATCCACTGCTTGGTGCCGCTGATCTTGTAGCCGGTGACGCTGCCGTTGTCCGCCACCGGTTCGGCCACCGTCTTCAGCGCCGTGAGGTCGCTGCCCGCCTCGGGCTCCGTCGCGCCGTAGGCGAACAGGATCCCCTCCTTGGCGATCCGGCTCATGTAATGGCGTCTCTGCTCCTCGGTTCCCCCAACCCGGATGGGGTCGCTGCCCAGGAACGTGGCGAGCTCCGAGGTGGCGAGGCCGAGGTCGATCGACGCCATCCGCTCGCAGACGCGGTAGATGTCGAATGCCCCTCCGCCCATACCCCCGTACTCGTAGGGGACGAACAGCAGCTGGATGCCGAGCTCCTCCCCGGAGGACATCCGCCGCACGATCTCGGCCGGGAACTCATCGTGCTCGTCGAGCTCGATCAGCAGCGAGTCCGGCAGCTCGCGCTGCGCGAACTCGTCGATCGATTTGAGCGCCACATTGAGGGTCTCAACACCTAGCCCGTTTTCCTCCATTAAGCCGTCTCCTTCGCCTCCGCGGACATGCTCGTAGGCTGGCGTCAGGATGGCTGTGGAGCATCGGCCACGGGCCGAGACATGTCGGTGAAAACTACGTATGCCGAGTGTGGATGGATCGCGCTCGGCTCCGGGTGTGACCGGACGCTCGTCGCACGCATCGCGAATAGGGTCTCGACCACGATGCTCGCGCTGGGCGCGGGCGATGAAACCGCACCATGTACGTTCACATGCCTGCGCTCGGACTGGAGGAGCCCAGATGAACATCGCGGTAGCGCTACGGCTGATGCCGAACCCGGGCGACGAGCTGGAGGTCGATCCGGACGGCACCGACATCGACCGCGACCTGGTCGAGATGGTGGTCAACGACTGGGACGATCAGGCGCTCGAGGAGGCTGTCCTCGTCAAGGAGGCAACCGGCGCCACCGTCACGGCGGTGGGTCTACGCGGAGAC
Source organism: Solirubrobacterales bacterium (assembly GCA_019239445.1). Taxonomy (GTDB): domain Bacteria; phylum Actinomycetota; class Thermoleophilia; order Solirubrobacterales; family Solirubrobacteraceae; genus Palsa-465. The sequence goes on along the minus strand of JAFAZV010000085.1, from coordinate 33,740 downwards.
GGCGTCGAGCAGGCGCTGCGCACGGCGTTCGCGCGCGGCGCCGATCGCATCGTGCTGGTGGACGCCGGCGAGCTGAACCCTTATGACTCGCGCACCGCGGCGAGCGCGTTCGCGCAGGCCTTCCGGCAGCTCACGCCGGATCTGATCCTCACCGGTGTGCAGACGCCGACGGACCTGTTCGGCCAGACTGCGCCGCTGGTCGCCGCCGAACTGGGCTGGCCACAGGCGAACGTCGTGGTCGGCGTAGAGGTCGTGGACGGGAGCACCCACGTCAAGCAGGAGTACGCGGGCGGCAAGCTTGCCGTGCTCGCGCTCGAGCTGCCGGCCGTGGTCGGCGTGCAGTCGGCGAGCTCGCCGCCGCGATACGTCTCGATGGCGCGGCTGCGGCAGGCGACCTCGGAGGCGAGCATGGAGACGTTGTCAGTGGACGTCTCGTCGTCCCCGCGGTCCGAGATCGTGTCGATCGCGCGGCCTGAGAAAGCCGCACACGCGAAGATGTTGGAGGGCGACGCCGCCGAGGTGGCCTCGCAAATCGCAGCTGTGCTACGCGAACAAGGAGCTCTGGTGGGCTGATGGGTGACGTCCTGGTTTACACCGAACCGACCGGTAACACCGAGAGTCTGCTGGCCCTGGCGCGCCCGCTTGCGCAGGCGGCGGGCGGCGAGGTGATCGCGTTGCGTGCGGGCGCGGGAGCGGGTGAGTCCGACGGGCTGGCAGGGGCCGACGTGGTCCTCGAGGTCTCCCACCCGTCGCTCTCGTCCTACCTCCCCGAGGCCCATCAGGCCGCGCTCACCGCGGCCATCAAGGCGCGCCAGCCCGACCTCGTGCTGCTCGAGAACACGACCGCGGGCTATGACCTCGCCGCCGCGTGCGCCGAGCTCGCCGATCTGCCGTTCGTCGGTTACTGCCAGCAGGTGTCGCTCGAGGGAGGGCAGGCGCAGACGGCGAGCGGGATCTACGGCGGTCAGCTCGTGGCCAACGCGCGCACGCAGCTACCGGCGGTGTGCGCGATCAACTCGACGGCGTTGCACGACCACGCGCCGGCTGCCGGCCGCGGGGAGCACGCCGAGCTGACCCCGCCGGACGAGCTCGAGCATCTCCGGACGAAGTTCGTCGAGGAGATCGCGCCGCCCGAGGAGGCGGGCGTCGACTTGGCCAAAGCCGAGCGGATCGTGTGCGTCGGACGCGGCATCGGCGGGGCGGAGAACATCCCGGTTGCGCAGGACCTCGCGGAAGCGCTCGACGCCGCGTTGGCCGCCTCCCGCCCAGTGATCGATTCGGGGTGGCTTCCGAAGGTTCACCAGGTCGGCAAGTCAGGGGCTCACGTGAAGCCGAAGCTGTACCTGACCCTCGGCGTCTCGGGCGCGCCCGAGCACATCGAGGGCATGCAGGGGGCGGAGCTGATCGTGGCCATTAACACCGACCCCGGAGCGGCGATCTTCAACATCGCCCACTACGGCGCGGTGGCCGATTTGTTCGACGTGGCCGATGAGATGACCCAGCTGGTCGGCGGCTAGATTCTTAGGCGCTGCGATGAGGACGCTGCGGGACCTCGGGGATGTGGGCGGCAAGCGGGTGCTGCTGCGGGTCGATTTCAACGTGCCGATCCAGGATGGCGAGGTCGCCGATGACAGTCGTATCAAGGCAGCGCTGCCGACCATCGAGGAGCTGCGCAGCCGCGGCGCCCGCCTCGTCGTGGTCTCGCACCTGGGACGGCCGAAGGATCGCGAGCCCAAGTTCTCGATGCGTCCGGTTGCCGCGCGCCTGTCGGAGTTGACCGGCGCGGAGGTGAAGCTCGCACCTGATGTGGTCGGCGACAGCGTGGATGAGCTCGTCGACGGGCTCGAACCCGGTTCGATCCTGCTGCTCGAGAACGTCCGCTACGAGCCGGGAGAGACGAAGAACGATCCCGAGCTGGCGCGGCGGCTGGGAAAGCTCGCCGATGTCTATGTCAACGATGCCTTCGGGGCGGCCCACCGCGCCCACGCCTCCACCGAGGGCGTCACCCACGCCGTGGGCGACCACGCGGCCGGGCTGCTGCTCGAACGCGAGGTGCAAACCCTCACGCGCCTGCTCGAGAACCCAGCGCGGCCGCTCGTCGCGGTGCTGGGCGGGGCGAAGGTGAGCGACAAGATCGCCGTCATCGAGCGCTTCCGCCAGATCGCGGATCGGATCCTGATTGGCGGCGCGATGTGCTTTCCGTTCTTCGCCGCCCAGGGTCACGAGGTCGGCTCCTCGCTGTGCGCGAGCGAGGATGTCGAGCTGGCGCGGCGGCTGCTGGCCTCAGATCAGGGGACGCGGATCGAGCTGCCAGTCGACCTCGTCGTCGCCGATCGCCTGGCCGCCGACGCGCGGGCGGACACCGTCGACGGCGTCGACGTCCCGAGCGGGATGATGGGCCTCGACATCGGCCCACGAAGCGCCCACGCGGTCGGCGAGGCGGTCACGAGCGCGGGCACGGTGTTCTGGAACGGGCCAATGGGAGCGTTCGAGGTCGAGCCGTTCGCGGCAGGGACTCGCGCCGTGGCCGAGGCCATCGCCGCGGCGCCTGGGACGACCGTCGTCGGCGGCGGCGACTCGGGCGCGGCGCTCGCCCGCTTCGGTTGGGCGGATCAGGTGACGCACCTCTCGACCGGTGGCGGCGCGTCGCTCGAGCTCCTCGAAGGCAAGTCCCTCCCCGGCGTGGAGGCGCTGGCGTGAGAACGCCATTGATCGCCGGGAACTGGAAGATGTACAAGACCGCAGCGCAGGCCCAGGAGTTCGTCGACGCCGTGCGGCCACACCTGGATGGCGCAGACGCGGCCGATGTGGGAATCTGCCCGCCGTTCCTGGCTCTGCCCGCCGTCGTGCAGGCGGCCGGCGGCTCCCGCATCCAAGTGTTCGCGCAGAACATGTATCACGCCGACGAAGGCGCATTTACCGGCGAGGTTTCGCCGTCGATGCTTCTCGCCGCCGGCGCACACGGCGCGGTGGTCGGGCACTCCGAGCGCCGCCAGCACTTCGGCGAGACCGACGCTGCGCTGGCGCTGAAGGTTCCGGCAGCGCTCGAGGCCGGGCTGACGCCGATCCTCTGCATCGGCGAGACTCAGGCGGAGCGCGAGCACGGTGAGACCGAAGACAAGCTGCGCCACCAGATTCAGGAGGATCTGGCCGAGGTCGACCCGGATCGGCTGGCCCAGGTCGTGATCGCGTACGAGCCAATCTGGGCGATCGGGACCGGGGTCGTGGCCACGCCCGAGCAGGCCCAGGAGGCGATTGCGTTCGTGCGGGCGCTGATCGCGGAGCGCTCGCGCGAGCAGGCTGAGCAGGTTCGGATCCTTTACGGAGGCTCGGTCAATGCGGAGAACGCCCCCGAGCTGCTCGGGCTGCCGGACGTCGACGGCGCGCTAGTCGGCGGCGCGAGCCTCAAGCCCGACTCGTTCGCCGCGATCGTCGCCACGGCGGGCGGCTGATGGCGCTCCCGAGCGGGCCGCCGTCGCTGCCGGCCCCATCCGCGGCGCTGATCATCCTCGATGGTTGGGGCCTGGCCGCGCCCGGACCCGGCAACGCGGTCTCGCTCGCGCAGACCCCCGTGTTCGACGAGCTCTGGGAGGAGTACCCGCACACGACGCTCACGGCATGCGGGCTCGCGGTGGGGCTGCCCGAGGGGCAGATGGGCAACTCCGAGGTCGGCCACCTGAACCTCGGCGCCGGCGCGGTCGTGATGCAGGATCTGACTCGTATCGACGCCGCCGTGACGAACGGAAAGCTGGCCGAGAACCCGGTGCTGCGAGACGCGTTTGCGGGAACCGAGCGCGTGCACCTGATCGGGCTCGTCTCCGACGGCGGCGTTCACTCCGGGTTCACGCATCTTCGCGCGCTGATCGAGCTTGGGGCAATGCTCGGCGTGCACGACCTGGTGCTGCATGCCTTCACCGACGGGCGCGACACGCCGCCCAACTCAGGTGCCGGATTCCTGGCCACGGTCGAGGAGTGGATGTCGGCGGCCGGCGCGGGGCGTGTCGGATCGGTCGCCGGCCGGTACTTTGCGATGGACCGTGACCGCCGCTGGGACCGCGCCCAGCTCGCCTACGACATGCTCGTCCACGGCCGTGCCGAGCATCAAGCCGAAACCGGACAGGCCGCCGTCGAGGGCGCCTACGCTCGAGACGAGACAGACGAGTTCATCCGTCCCGTGCTCGTCGGAGAGGAGGCGCGGATCCGGACCGGGGATTCCGTGTTCGCGTTCAACTTCCGTCCCGACCGGATGCGCGAGATCACTCGCGCGCTGGCCGAGCCGGACTTCGACGAGGTCGACCGCGACGGGGCGGCGCCGATCGAGCGCTACGCGACGATGACCGAATACGTCGAAGGCTGGCCGTACCCGGTCGCGTTCCCGCCCGAGCACCCGGCGAGCACGCTGGCCGGATTGCTGGCCGCCCGCGAGGTGCGCCAGCTCCACGTGGCCGAGACCGAGAAGTACCCCCACGTGACGTATTTCTTCAACGGCGGCAACGAGCATCAGCTGCCCGGCGAGCATCGAGAGCTCGTGCCCTCACCGCGCGACGTTGCCACCTACGACCTCAAGCCGGAGATGAGCGCGCGCGAGGCCGCGGCCGCGTTCGTCGCCGGCTGGAAGAACGACGCGCCCACGTTCGCGATCATCAACTTCGCTAATCCCGACATGGTCGGCCACACCGGCGTGATCGACGCGGCGGTGAAGGCGATCGAGACCGTCGACGCGTGTCTAGGCGAAGTCGTGGCTGCAGTGCACGCGGCGGGGGGTGCGTGCTTCATCACTGCCGACCACGGCAACGCCGACCACATGCTCGAGCCCGACGGCAGCCCCAACACGTTCCACTCCCTGAACCCCGTGCCGGTGATCGTCACCGTGCCCGGGCTGTCGCTGCGCGACGGCGGCGTGCTCGCCGACGTGGCGCCAACGATGCTCGAGATGCTCGCGATTCCGCAACCGGCGGCGATGACCGGCCGCTCCCTGCTGCAGTAGGCGCGCCTGGCGCGCCGGCACGAACCGGGAGAAAGTCACCTCACCTGCGCCGGTGGGGCGCCGCATGGGATCGAGCTGTCGCCCGGCGACAGAAATCGCCCCCACGTCGTGAACTGCTTGAGGGTGAGGGGCCTTTCTACCGCTTCGAGCGCTGCAAGCCTCGTCGTCCGATTACTTGCGCGCGCACGCCCGCAGCGGCGACGTTGAGGTGGCGCCTAAGCCACCGCCGGCCTCTCCGCCGGCTCAGCCTCGCCGAGCGCCCGCTCGACCAGGGTGGTCAGCTCGGCAACCTGGAAGCCGGCGCCGATCGTGTTCGCTGCGTCGGTGTACATCGCGAGGTCCTTGGGGCAGCTGACGAGGAAGAAGTCGAGCTCGCCGAGGGTCTGCGCCTCACGGATCCGCTGCTCGGCCGGCCGCTCCTCGCCCGTCTCGGTCTCGCCCATCCAGATGCGTCCGCCGCCGGCGCCGCAGCAGAACGTGTTGATGCCGTGGCGCGGCATCTCGACCAGCTCCGCTCCCGTGGCCTCGATCAGCTTGCGGGGCGCCTCGGTGATGCGGTTGTAGCGTGCGAGGTAGCAAGGATCGTGGTAGGTGACGCGGGTTCCGGTGAGCGGCGTGCGCAGCGTGATCTCGCCTCGCGCCACCAGCTCGGCCAGCAGCTCTGTGTAGTGGTAGACCGGCTTCTCGAGCCCGTAGCGCGGATACTCGTTGCGCAGCGTGTTGAGCGAGTGGGGGTCGGTGGTGAAGATCGCCTCGTACTCCGCCTCGCCGAGCACGCCCAGGTTGTGCTCGACGAGCATCTCGAACAGACCCTCCTCGCCGACCCGGCGCACGTCGTTGCCTGAGTTGCGCTCGCCCTCGTAGAGCAGCCCGAACGACACGCCGGCATCGTGCAGCAGCCGCGCCACCGCCTGCGAGGCGACCTGCACGCGCTCGTCGAAGGAAGCGAAGTCGCCGACGAACCAGACGTATTGCACCGGCTCCTTGCGGGCGTCGGGGATCTTGAAGTCCAGGCCCCGGGTCCAGCGCGCGCGCATCCGCGAGGACTTCCCGTAGGAATTGCCCTGGCCGGCGTAGTTCTGAAGCGTCTTCTGCAGCAGTGGATCCATTTCGCCCTGATCGACCAGCGTGCGGCGCATGTCGACGATCGTCGGGACGTGCTCGATCCCTACCGGACAGGCCTCGACGCAGGCCATGCAGGTCGTGCACGACCACAGAACCTCTTGCGGGATCGGCGGCCCGGCGCCGTTCGAGGCTCTCGCGCCATTTGTGGCTCCGTGGCCGTTCGTGGCTCCGTCGCCGCTTCCGCCCCCGACATCGGCAGCGCCCAACTTCTCCGCCTGTGGATCGGAGTGGTGATAGAGCTGGTCGCGCAGATCGAGGATCAGCTGCCGCGGGGCCAGCGGCGTCCCGCTCGCGGTGGCCGGGCACACCGCGGTGCAGCGTCCACACTCGGTGCACGTGAAGGTGTCGAGCACCTGCTTCCAGTTGAGGTCGCCCAGCGACGCCACGCCGACGAGTCCCACCGGTGGGGGCTCGAGTGCAGCCGGCGACGCCGCCGGCACCTGTGTGATCGCCAGCGGCCGCTCGACATCCTCCGGCGACAGCTTGGCGAAGAACACGTTCGGGATCGCGGTCAGGATGTGGAAGTGCTTGGAGAGCGGCAACAGGTTGAGGAACACGAGGATCGTCACGCAATGCACCCACCAGCCGACCTCGCTCACCGTCTTCGCCGAGGAGCGGCTGAGTCCGCCGAGCGCGCTCGCGACGGCGGCCGTCAGCGGCGCGTAGGTCCGCTCGTTGCCGTGGATGTTGTAGGCGACGAGATACCCGGCGTCGTAGAGCAGCCCGCCGACCATCACCAGCAGGATGAACACGAGGATCAGGTTGGCCTCCCAGTGGGAGGCGTCGTGGTAGCGCCGCTCCGCCGGAACCCGCCCGAACAGCCGTGGCGTATGGACGATCAACCGCCGGTAGAGCATGTAGAGCGCTGCGATGATCACCACAGCCTCCGTCACGTCGCGCGCGATGAAGAACGGCGGTCCCAGCGGCTCGTCCGGCGCGAAGCCCGGGATGTTCCAGTTCGCATCGAAGGCGCGTCCGAACAGCGTGATCACCTGGAGCATCAGGACGACGAAGCCCCAGAAGATCAGAGCGTGCATGATCCCCGCCGGCTGCTCGCCCCGTAGGAACTTCTTCTGTCCCAGCCCGTAGACGAGGGTGCGGTTGATTCGCTTCCCGATGTGGTCGAACCGCCCCGCCGGGCGAGCCGTCACCAGCAGCCGCGCCCGCATGGCGATGATCGCCGCGAACACGAGCAGCGCGATGCCCCACACGATTGGGAACGCGACGTTGCTCATCCGACGCCCTCGGGCACGCCTCAGCCGTCGTAGGCCTGCTGCAAGAGCTCGACGAGCTCGCGCACGAGCGGGATGCGCGGGTTCGTGCGGATGCTCGGGTCGGCGAACGCCAACCGAGCGAGCTCCGGCAGAGCCGCTTCGAATTCCTCGCGCGGGACGCCGGCCGCCATGAGCGAGCGAGGCTCATCGACCTCTTCGAGGAGCTGCTCGACGCGCGCGAACAGCCGACGGCGACGCTCAGCCTCGGTCTTGCCGCCGAGGCCCAGAACCCATGCGATCTGCGCGTACTTGTCGGGCGCAACGTACGCCGAGTAGCCCGGCGCGGGCATGAACTTGCTCGGCAGCGAGGCGTTGTATCGCAGTACGTGGGGAAGGAAGATCGCGTTGGCACGGCCGTGGGCGATGCCGAAGTGCGCCCCCACGGCGTGCGCCAGCGCGTGATTCACGCCGACGAACGCGTTCGAGAACGCCAGCCCGGCGATCGTCGCCGCGTTGGCCATAGCCGTGCGCGCCTCGACGTCGTCCCCCTGGCGGTAGGCGCGCGGCAGCGCGTCGAGGATCAGGTGCGCGGCCTGGAAGCAGAACGCGTCGGTGAAAGGCGAGGCGAAGATCGAGACCACTGCCTCCAGCGCGTGGGTGAGGGCGTCGATGCCGGTGTCGGCGGTGATCTCGCGCGGCATGGTCAGCGTCAGCAGCGGGTCGACGATCGCCATGTCGGGCACGAGCGAGTAGTCGACCAGCGTCACCTTGCGCCGGCCGACGCTGATCACCGCCGCCGGGGAGACCTCCGAGCCAGTGCCCGCGGTGGTCGGGATCGCCACCAGCCCGAGCTCGTGCTTGACGTTCGGGAAGCTCGCGATTCGCTTGCGCGCGTCGAGGAACGGCAGCGACAGTTCGCGCACCGTCACCTCCGGACCTTCGTAGAACAGGCGCATCGCCTTCGCGGCATCCATCACCGATCCGCCCCCGACCGCGATGATCGCGTCCGCGCGCACGCGCTTCAGCTCCGCAACGCCGGCGCGGATCTGCTCCTCGGCCGGCTCGGGCTCGACGCCTGAGAACACGTGCAGAGCGTGCGCGTTCAGGTGCTCGCGCACCTGGTCGGCGACGCCGCGCGCCTCGGTCGGGCCGTCGGTGACGATCATCGGGTGCGCGGCGCGGACCTCTCTCAGGTTCGCCAGCGCGCCCGGGTTGAAGTACGTGTCGGACGGGACGCGGAACCACTGCGGCGGCGTTTGGCGCCGCGAGACCGCCTTGACGTTGAGCAGGTTGCGGTAGTTGATGTTGTCCGTCGTGTTCGAGCCGCCCCAGGTACCGCACCCGAGCGAAAAGGTCGGCGTCATCGAGTTGTAGACGCCGCCGAGCGCGCCGACCGCGGTGGGCGCGTTGACGAGGATCCGCCCGGTGCGGATGGCGAGGGAGAAGCGCTCGATCACGTCGTCGTCGTTCGCGTAGATCGCCGACGTGTGTCCGAGACCGGCGTGATCGGTGACCAGCTCGCAGGCCTCGATCGCGTGCTCGACGCTGGGCGAGCGCACGATCCCGAGCACGGGCATGAGCTTCTCGGCAATGAACGGGTGAGCTCCCAGCGCCTCGAGCTCCGACGGCAGCGGCGCCAGCAGCACCTTGTCGCTCGCCTCGGCCTCGAAGCCGGCGAGCGCGGCGAGGTTGGCGCACGACTGCCCGAGCACCTCGAGCTGGACCTTGCCGTCGCCGTCGAACGAGCGCTCCGCCAGTGCCGCCGTCTGCTCCTCGCTCAGCACCCGCGCGCCCATACGCCGAAATTCGGCGAGCACCGCGTCGTAGATCTCTGCGTCAATCACGCACGTCTGCTCGGCGGGGCAGATCACCGAGGAGTCGAACGTCTTGGAGACCAGGATGTCGACTACCGCCATCGGGATGTCGGCGCTGCGGTGCACGTAGACCGGCGCGTTGCCAGAGCCGACGCTCAGGCATGGCTTGCCCGCGGCGTTGGCGGCGGCGACGGCCTTCGGTCCACCGGTCGTCCAGATGAAGTCGACGCCGGGATGGTGGAACAGGTACTGCGAGACGTCGAGCGTCGGGTCGGGGATCACCTGCAGCGCTCCCGCCGGCAGCCCCGCGGCCTCGCCCGCTTCCTGGAGGATCTCCGCCGTGCGGCTCGCGCAGCGGGCGGCGCGCGCGGACGGGCGCATGATCAGGGCGTTGCGCGTCTTCGCGCACACGATCGACTTGAACAGCGCGGTCGAGGTCGGGTTCGTAATCGGCAGCAGCGCCAACACGACGCCGATCGGCTCAGCCACGTACTGGATCGCGCGCTCGCGATCCTCATCGATCACGCCGACGGAGCGCTTGTCCTTCAGGTAGTCGTAGAGGAACTCGGTGGCGATGTAGTTCTTCAGCACCTTGTCCTCCAGCACTCCAAACTGCAGGTCCTGCATCGCCAGCTCGGCGAGGTCGACCGCGTGCTCGAGACCGGCCACCGTCATCGCCCAGACGATGCGATCGACCGCCTCCTGATCGAGCTCGCGCAGCGCGGCGGCGGCGTCTCGAGCCCGAGCGACGAAGCCGTCGAGCCGCGCTGCCCATTCGCCTCCGCGCGCGGCGGCCTGATCTTCGATCGCGAGCGCCATCTGCCGGCCAGAGTCGCAGCCGGATAGGGTGCGGCCATCCGTACAACTCCGCAGCCGCGACGGCGTTTTGTGCGCAGCCGGTTTCGGTCTCTCCCGCTCGTTCGCGGGACGCCGGCCTGTCAACCTGCGCCGCCGGAGGGACCCGACAGGATGACATCGACCGCTCGCTCAGGCATTGCCGGCCTACCCCATGCGCTGCGGGACGCCGACGCTCTCGCCGAGCAGACGCGTTCGCGCCGGTCCGCTGTGTTCCTCGACTACGACGGGACGCTCACCCCGATCGTCGACCGCCCCGAGGACGCGATCATCTCCGAGCGTATGCGCGACGTCGTGCAAGCTCTTGCCTGCCGCTTTCCGGTGTGCGTGGTCAGCGGGCGCGACCGCCCGGTCGTTCAGCAGCTGATGGGCGTCGACGATCTGATCGTCGCCGGCAGTCACGGCTTCGACATCTGGGCGCCGAACGGCGGGACGATAGAGCGCGAGGAGGGCGGCGACTTCGCCGAGCTGCTGACCGAGCTGACAACGCGGCTTCGCGACGAGGTGGGCTCGGTCGAGGGAGCCCTCATCGAGCCGAAGCGCAGCTCAGTCGCGCTGCACTACCGGCTCGTCCCCGAGCCGCGGCGTCCCCAGATCAAAGCTATGGTCGACGGCGTCTTGGCGGACCATCCCGAGCGGTTGCGGGTGACGCCCGGCAAGATGGTCTACGAGCTCCAGCCCAAGCTGGAATGGGACAAGGGGCGGGCCGTGCTGTATCTGCTCGAGGCGCTTGAGCTCGACCGCGAGGATGTCCTGCCGATCTACATCGGCGACGACATAACCGATGAAGATGCATTCCGAGCCCTGAGCGGACGCGGCATCGGCATCCTCGTCGCCGATCCCGCCGACCCTGAGGTGGCCGGTCGCAGCACTGCTGCGCAATACCTTCTGTCCGACGTGCAAGAGGTCGAGCAGTTCCTGGATGGTCTGGCGCGGTGAGCGCGAGCACCGACGGACATAGGGACCTGGCCGGCGAGTTCATGCTCGTCTACGACGAGTTCGACCCCCTTGAGGAGGGGCTCCGCGAAGCGCTCACCTCCTCCGGCAATGGTTACTTCTGCATCCGCGGCGCGGCGGAATGGGAGGACCCGGGGGAGGTCCACTACCCGGGCACGTACGCCCACGGCATCTACAACCGCCTGACCACGATCCTGGCCGGGCATCCGGTGCCCAACGAGGACCTGGTCAACCTGCCGAACAGCTCCTCGCTGTCGCTGCTGATCGAAGGCGATGAGCCGATTCGGTTCGCCAACATCGAGCTGCTCGGCTACCGCCACGCCTACGACATCCGCCACGCGCTCCTCACCCGCGAGCTGCGCTTTCGCGACCGGGCCGGCCGCGTGACCGGCCTGACCAGCCGGCGCTTCGTGAGCATGGGCCGGATGCATCAGTCGGCCGTGGCCTGGGAGCTCGTGCCGGAGAACTGGTCAGGAACCGTCGAGGTCATCTCCTCGCTGGATGGACGCGTCGTCAACCGCGGCGTCGCGCGCTACCGGCAACTCGAGGGGCGCCACCTGAATCCCGAGGGGCCGCGCATCTATCCGCCCGACGTGATCGCGCTCAAGGCACGCACGCGGCAATCGAAGATCGAGATCGCCCAGGCGGCACGCACGCGTGTCTACCGGGAGGGCGCCGAGGTGGCGGTGGCCCGCGGCACCCAGCAAAGCGACGACTACGTCCACCAGACGCTGGCCTTCGAGGTCGACCGAGGCGAGGCGGTCACGGTGGAGAAGATGGCCGCGCTCTACACCTCGCGCGACCGCGCGATCACCGAGCCGCTGTCCAACGCCGGCAAGAGCGCCGCGCGCTACCCCACTTTCGCCGAGGCGTTCACCGGGCACGCGCACGCGTGGGATGAGCTCTGGGGCGTGTGCGATGTGCGGCTGCCGAGCGAGCCGCGGGTTCAGTTCCTGCTCCGCCTGCACATCTCGCACGTGCTGCAGACGTGCTCGCGCCTCACCTCGCATCACGACGCCGGCGTGCCCGCGCGGGGGCTCAACGGCGAGGCCTACCGCGGCCACGTGTTCTGGGATGAGCTCTACGTCTATCCGTTCCTGAACTTCCGCCTGCCCGAGATCACCCGTTCGCTGCTCATGTACCGCTACCGCCGGCTCGGTGAGGCGCGCGCCGCGGCCGCCGCCGCGGGTTTGAAGGGCGCGATGTACCCGTGGCAGAGCGGGAGCGACGGGGAGGAGGAGACGCAGGTGATCCACCTCAACCCGCTGTCCGGGCGCTGGGACCGCGACTTCAGCCACAACCAGCGCCACGTCAACGCGGCCATCTTCTACAACGTCTGGCACTACTGCCAGGTCACGCACGACCTCGACTTCCTGCGCGACCACGGCGCTGAGATGATGCTCGAGATCGCCCGCTTCTGGTCCTCTCTCGCGCACTTGAATCCCGACCGCGGGCGCTGGGAGATCCACGGCGTGATGGGTCCGGACGAGTTCCATGAGAAGTACCCGGGCGCCAGCCAGGGCGGCTTGCGCAACAACGCCTACACGAACGTGATGGTGGCCTGGATCTGCGAGACGGCGCAGAAGGTGCTCGAGCTGCTTCCGGCCAGCCGCCGCTCGGTGCTGCGCGCGCACATGGGCTTGGGCGACGCCGAGATCGAGCGCTGGCGCGAGATCAGCCGCCGGATGTTCGTCCCCTTCCACGCCGACGGCATCATCAGCCAGTTCGAAGGCTACGAGCAGCTCGAGGAGCTCGACTGGGATGCCTATCGGGTCAAGCACGGCAACATCCAGCGCCTCGACCGGATCCTGCGCGCCGAAGGCGAGGATCCCGATCGCTTCAAGCTCGCCAAGCAGGCCGACACCGTGATGCTGTTCTTCCTGTTCTCCGAGGACGAGCTCCGGCGCCTGTTCACGCAGCTTGGCTACGAGTACGGCGACGACCTCGCACTGCGGACGATCGAGTACTACGACGCGCGCACGTCGCACGGCTCGACGCTCAGCTTCGTCACCCATGCGGGCGTCCTAGCCGGAATCGACCCGGAGCAGTCTTGGGAGCGGTTCCTGGTCGCGCTCGAGAGCGACATCGGCGACATCCAGGGCGGGACCACCAAAGAAGGGATTCACCTCGGCGTGATGGCGGGTACGCTCGACCTCGTGCAGCGGGCTTACCTCGGGACCGAGATTCGGGACGACACACTGTGCTTCAACCCGCGTCTGAGCGACTCCCGGCTGGCCGGGCGGCTGGACGGCCTCGAGGTACAGATGCAGTTCCGTCGTACGCCGATCGCGATCCGGCTTCACTCGGGCACGCTGAGCGTCGAGGTGCTGGCTGACGGCTACAGCGGCCCGATCCGGGTCGGGGTCGGCGGAGAGGTCCGCGAGCTCGGATGGGGCGAGGAAGCCAGTTTTATGGTCGCGCAAGCCCCGGCGAGAGGGTGAGTCGTGCCTGACGAGCAGCAGCGCGCCACGCCTCCCGCCATCGGCTTCCAGGGTGCGATCTTCGACGTCGACGGCGTGCTCGTCGACTCTCCGCACGAGCTGGCCTGGCGGGAGACGCTGCAGGAGTTCATGCAGACGCGCTGGAGCTCGCTACGGGCGCAGGCGAGCTGGGCGCCGGATCGCTTCACCTCCGCGGTCTACCAGGAGCTCGTGGCCGGCAAGCCGCGAATGGCGGGCGCGCGGGCGGCGCTCGAATACTTCGGCCTCCCCGTCGACCCGGAGCACGTTGACGCCTACGCCGAGGAGAAGCAGCGGATGGTGGTCGAGCTGATCGAACAGGGCCGCTTCACCGCGTTCCCGGACGCGCTGCGCTTCCTGCTCGACCTGCGCCAGGCGGGGATCAAGATCGCCACGGCCTCTTCGTCGAAGAACGCTGACCTGCTCCTGGGCAAGGTGCGGCTCGACACCTTCGTCGCCGAGCACGACCTGTACTACGACTTCGTTGCTCCCGAACAGACGTTGCTCGGAACGGTCGACGCCGACATCTCCGGGCGCGACTTCAAGCAGGGCAAGCCGCATCCGGAGATCTTCCTCACCGCTGCGAGCGAGCTCGGGCTTCCTCCGGCCGAGTGCTTCGTGGTCGAAGACGCGGTGTCTGGCATCCAGGCCGCGAAGGCCGGCGACATGGCCGGACTCGGCATCGCCCGTGCCAATGACGTCGACCTGCTGACCGAGGCGGGCGCCGATCTGGTCGTCACCTCGCTCGACGACGTCGACCGCGATCTGCTCGCGGAGCGCCGCCTGGCCGCGGCCGCGTCACGGGCCGGTTGAGAGCGCTCAGCTGAGGCTGTAGCTGCCGGCATTGGCCGCCCGCAGCGCAATCACGTAGCCGGCGCGCTCGTGCGCGGCCTGATCTGTATCGGGCGGCACCGCCAGCAGCCCGCGGACCTCGTCTACCGAGTGGAAGCGGTGACGCCGCATCCAGGTTTCCAGCCCGTCGAGCAACGTGAGTGCATGCTGCGGCCCGTGTCTGAGCAGCGCCGAGGCGCTCATCACGACGTCGGCGCCGGCGAGCAGGTACTTGGCCACGTCCGCCGCCGTCTCAACCCCGGTGGTGGCCGCGAGCGAGGCGCGTAGGCGCCCGCGCAGCAGAGCGATCCACGTCCGCGGCAGGCGCGCATCCCGCGGGTTGGAGAGGCCGATGTCGGCCACCACGGCCAGCGCCTCGGGATCGATGTCGGGCTGCAGGAAGCGGTTGAACAGCACCAGCGCATCGGCGCCCGCCTCGTCGAGGCGCAGCGCGAGCTCACCGATCGAACTGAAGTAGGGCGAGAGCTTGACCGCCACCGGCACCGTCACTGCCTCCTTGACCAGCCTCAGCACCTCGAGGTGGCGCTGTTCGACGTCGCGGCCCGACGTCGCGGGGTCGCCAGGCAGGTAATAGATGTTGAGTTCGATCGCCGCCGCACCCGCCTCCTGCATCGACCGCGCGTAGCCGGTCCAGCCCTCTGGCGTGGCGCCGTTGATGCTCGCGATCACCGGGACGTCCACGGCGGCGGCCGCGCGCTCGATCAGCTTCAGGTACGCGTGCGGGCTGGCGTCCTCGTCGACGACTTCGGGGAAGTAGTCCAGCGCCTCCGGGAAGCTGTCGGCCGGGCCGTCGATCAGCTTCGCGTCGTGCATCGCTTGCTCGCGCAGCTGCTCCTCGAACAGCGAGTAGAGGACGATCGCGCCCACGCCGGCTTCTGCGAGGCGCCGCACCCCGGCGAGCGTGTAGGACAGCGGCGAGGCGGAAGCCACGAGGGGGTTGCGCAGCCGCAGGCCCATGTAGTCGGTGGTGAGCTCGATCATTGCCCTCCGTTCCGGCGCGGGTCGGGTGGGAACTGGCTCGGCCCGCCGGCGGCCATCTCCTCGTAGCTGCGCCACCGCAGGTCCACGGTCTGCTGCGCCAGCCCGACGAGCCGCTCGGCCTCCTCGGGGTCCGTGGCCGCGAGCGCGCGGAAGCGCAGCTCGCGCTTTCGATAGTCGGCCAGCTTCATCCGCGGCCGCGGCGAGTCGAGCAGGAACGGGTTGCCGCCTTCGAGGCGGACCATCGGGTCATAGCGGATGAGCGGCCAGTGACCGCTTGCGACCGCGCGGTACTGCTGGTCGAGCCCGTCGCGCATGTCGTAGCCGTGGGCGATGCAGTGGCTGTAGGCGATCACCAGCGACGGCCCGTCATAGGCCTCAGCTTCGCGCAGCGCGCGCAGCGTCTGCTGAGGATCGGCGCCCATGGCGATGCGCGCGACGTAGACGTTGGCGTAGGAGATCGCCTGCAGCGCGAGGTCCTTGGTCGGGACGAGCTTGCCCGCGGCGGAGAACTTGGCCACGGCCCCCAGCGGCGTGGCCTTCGACATCTGCCCGCCGGTGTTCGAGTAGACCTCAGTGTCCATCACGAGCACGTTGACGTTGCGCCCGCTGGCCAGGACGTGGTCGAGACCGCCCGAGTCGATGTCGTAGGCCCACCCGTCGCCGCCGACGATCCACACGCTGCGCCGGATGAGATGGTCGAGCACGCTGCGCAGCTCGTCTGCCGCCTCGCCCTGCAGAGACGCCAGCCGGCGCTCGAGCTCGACTAGCCGCTGCCGCTGCTCGCGCAGCTCAGACTCCCGCAGCTGCGGCGCGCTGAGGATCTCCTGCACGAGCTCCTCGCCAACCTCTCGGCTCAGCTCGCGCAGGCGCCGGCGGGCGATCTCGGTGTGGCGATCGGCGGCCAGCCGCAGCCCGAGCCCGAACTCGGCGTTGTCCTCGAACAGCGAGTTCGCCCACGCCGGCCCGCGCCCGTCGGCGCCGACCGTCCACGGCGTCGTTGGCAGGTTGCCGCCGTAGATCGAGGAGCACCCGGTGGCGTTTGCCACCGTCAGCCGGTCGCCGAACAGCTGCGAGAGCAGCTTCAGGTACGGCGTCTCGCCGCATCCGGCGCACGCGCCCGAGAACTCGAACAGCGGCTCGAGGAACTGAGTTCCGCGCACGGTCCCGAAGTCGACGCGCGAGCGGTCGGCGGGGGGCAGCGACTCGAAGAAGGCGATGTTCTCGCGCTCGACCTCGACCACAGGCTCGCGGTCACCCAGGTTGATCGCCTTGTGGATCGCGCCGCCGCCGGGCTCGCCCGCGGAGACCGGGCACGCCTCGACGCACAGCCCGCAGCCGGTGCAGTCCTCGACGTAGACCTGGAGCGTGTAGCCGGTGCTGGGCAGGCCGGGGCCGCCGAGCTTCGCCGAGCGAAAGCCCGCGGGCGCGTCCTCGAGACGGTCGCTGTTGTAGTAACGGCTGCGGATCACACTGTGCGGGCAGACGAAGCTGCAGTTGCCGCATTGGATGCACAGCTCGGAGTCCCACACCGCGACCTGGTCAGAGATGTTGCGCTTCTCGTACTTGGTCGTTCCGCTTGGGTAGGTGCCGTCGACCGGCAGTGCGCTGACCGGGAGTGCGTCGCCGCGGCCGCTCATCATCGCCGCGCTGACCGTGCGCACGAACTCGGGCGCATCGGCGGGCACGATCGGCGTCTCGTCGTGGTCAGAGGTGACGCGGTCGGGGAGCTCGACGCGGTGCAGCCCGTCGACGGCATGATCAACCGCGGTCAGGTTACGCTCGACCACCTCGGCGCCCCGGCGGCGGTAGGTCTTCTCGATCATCGCCTTGATCCGCTCGATCGCTTGTTCGCGCTCGAGCACCCCCGAGATGGCGAAGAAGCAGGTCTGGAGCACGGTGTTGGTGCGCCCGGCCAGACCGGCGCCGCGAGCGATCCGCCCGGCATCGATCACGTAGAGCTCGATCCGCTTCTCCAGCATCTGCTCCTGCACCCGGCGCGCCAGCACGTCCCACGCGCGCGCCGCGGGATGGTGGGTGTTGAGCAGGAGCGTTGCGCCCGGTGCGGCACGATCGAGCACCTCTGGCCGCTCCAGCAGGCTGAACTGATGACAGCCGACGAAGTTGGCCTGCGAGACCAGGTAGGGCGCACGGATCGGCTGCGGCCCGAAGCGCAGATGCGAGATCGTCTGCGAGCCGGACTTCTTCGAGTCGTAGACGAAGTACCCCTGCGCGTGCAGCCCCGCGTCGCCGAGGATCTTGATCGTGTTCTTGTTCGCCCCCACCGTGCCGTCGGAACCGAGGCCGAAGAAGACCGCACGGACCGTCTCGCGCTGCTCGATGTCGAGTGACCCGTCGTAGGGGAGGCTCGTGCGCGAGACGTCGTCGGTAATCCCGATCGTGAACCTCGGCTTCGGCCGCTCCTGTCCCAGCTCCGCGAACACCGCCGCCACCATCCCGGGGTTGAACTCCTTGGAGGAGAGGCCGTAGCGCCCGCCGATCACCCGCGGCATCGTCTCGCGGCCGCCGTCGGCCTCGGCGTCGCTCAGCGCCGCGAGCACGTCGAGGAACAGCGGCTCGCCGTGAGAGCCGGGCTCCTTGGTGCGGTCAAGCACGGCGACGCTGCGCACGCTCGGCGGCAGCAGCTGCGCCAGTTCCTGAGCCGGGAACGGCCGGTAGAGGCGGATCTGAACGACGCCGACGCGCTCCCCTCGGGCCTGAAGGTACTCGACCGTCTCGCGCGCCGTCTGCCCGCCCGAGCCCATCAGTACGACCACCCGCTCGGCCTTCGGGTGACCGAAATACTCGACCAGCGCGTAGTGACGCCCAGTGCGTGCGCCGAGCTTGTCCATCATCTCCTGGACGATCGACGGCGCGCGAGCGTAGAACGGATTCACCGTTTCACGCGCCTGGAAGAACGTATCCGGGTTGTGCGCCGTGCCGCGGATGAACGGGCGCTCGGGCGACAGCGCGCGCCGGCGATGCTCGCGGATAAGCTCCTCCGAGACAAGCGCCCGCAGGTCGTCCTCGGCCAGCAGCTCGATCGTGTTCAGCTCGTGCGAGGTGCGAAAGCCGTCGAAATAGTGCAGGAACGGCACTCGGCTCGCGAGTGTTGCGGCGTGCGCCACGAGCGCGAGGTCCTGCGCCTCCTGCACCGACGCCGAGGCGAGCAGGGCGAACCCCGTCTGTCGTACCGCCATCACGTCGGAGTGCTCGCCGAAGATCGACAGCGCCTGCGCCGCGATCGCGCGCGCGGCCACGTGCATGACCACCGGCGTCAGCTCCCCGGCGATCTTGTACATGTTCGGGATCATCAGCAGCAGCCCCTGCGAGGCGGTGAAGGTGGTGCCGAGTGCGCCGCCCTGCAGCGCGCCGTGCAGCGCCCCGGCGGCTCCCGCCTCGCTCTGCATCTCGACCACCTCAGGCACCGCGCCCCACAGATTCGCCCGCCCCCGGCTCGACCACTCGTCGGCCAGCTCGGCCATGGGTGAGGACGGCGTGATCGGGTAGATGCAGCAGACCTCGCTCAGCCGGTGCGCGATCGAGGCGGCGGCTTCGTTGCCGTCGATCGTGGCCCGGGTCAATGCTGCTCCACGGTGATCCCGCCCCATTCAGGCGGCGCCACCCACGTCTCCGGGGGCGGCTCAGCGCCTTCAGGGAGCATCTCGATCGAGTGCACCGGACACTGCTCGTAGCAGACCCGGCAGCCCGTGCAGCGGTCATAGTCGAAGCGGTACCGGTGACCCGGGCCCAGCTTGATGATCGCGTCCTCGGGACACGCGCCGAGGCACCCGTCGCACTCGCAGCAGTTACCGCAGGACAGGCAACGCCCCGCCTCGAACGTCGCGTCGTCCGAGGGCAGCGCGCCCACCACCTCAACGAAGTCGCCGACGCGCTGGTGGGGTTCGAGCTCGGGCTGCGCCCGCCGCAGCGCGTCGCCGAAGAACCACAGGTTGAGCATCTCGAAGCTCGCCAGCGGGTGCTTCGGCACCCGCGTGTACGCAACCCCGCGCAGCCAAGCGTCGATCTCGCGCGCCGCGCGCTTGCCATGACCGACGCCGACCGTAACCGTGCGCTCGGCCGGAACCATGTCGCCGCCGGCGAACACGCCCGGACATCCGGTCATCAGCGATCCGGAAACCTTGACGCTGCCGTCGCGCTCGAACTCGACGCCCGGCAGCGAATGCATGAACGCGGTGTCGGTTTCCTGACCCAGAGCGAGGATCACCGTGTCGGCCTCCAGCGTCTCGAAGCGGCCGGTGGGTTGCGGGAAGCCCGATTCATCGAGCTCCATCACCTCGACCTGCAGCTCGTGGCGTTCGAACGCCTTGATCGTGCGCAGCCAGTTCATCCGCACGCCCTCGCGTTCGGCGTCCTCGGCCTCCTCCTCGTGCGCCGGCATCTGCTCTCGTGTGCGGCGGTAGACGATCAGTGCGTCCTGCGCCCCCAGGCGCCGGGCCGTCCGCGCGGCGTCCATGGCCGTGTTGCCGCCGCCGTAGACCGCCACCGTGCGACCGACCTCCGGACGCTCACCTGAGGCCACTCCGCGCAGGAACGACACCGCATCGACGATCGTGCCCGCGTCCATGGCCGGGATCTCGACGCGCTTGGACAAATGGGCGCCGACGGCGACGAACGCGGCGTCGAAGTTCCCCTCGTGGCGCTCGGCCTCGAGATCGGTGACCCGGTGGTTGCTGGTGATCCGCACGCCAAGTGCTCGCACGCGGTTGATCTCGGCGTCGAGGACGTCGCGCGGCAGCCGGTAGGCCGGGATCCCGTAGCGCATCATCCCGCCGGGCATCTGTCCTGCGTCGCGGATTTCGACCTCGTGCCCGAGGCGGGCCAGGTGGCAGGCCGCGGACAGTCCGCTCGGGCCCGCGCCGATCACCAGCACGCGCTTGCCCGTGCGCCGCTCGGGAGAGTCGAATCGCCATCCGCGCTCGCGCGCCAGATCGCCGAGATAGCGCTCGACGGAATGGATCGAGACGGCGCTGTCGAGGCTGGCGCGATTGCAGCTCGTCTCGCACGGGTGGTAACAGACCCTCCCGTGGATGGCCGCGAACGGGTTGTCGGCGACGAGGGTCCGCCATGCGCGCTCGTCGTCGCCCGCGCCGACGTGCGCCAGCCACGCCTGGATGTTCTCCCCGGCCGGACACGCGGCATTGCATGGAGGCAGCAGGTCGACGTAGATGGCGCGCTCGCTGCGCACGGGACCGGCGCTCGCGCGGCCATGCACGAGGTCGGGCAACGGCGTGATGTCGCGCGCCGGGCCGCTTGCGCCGACCGGCCCGAGGTCGGGCCGGCGCTCTGAGCGCTGCACGCTCAGCGCGCCGTGGGCGGTCGGCGCTTGCGGTGAGCCTGGATGACCCGCTCGACCTTCAGATGAAGCTGGCGCTCGGCGCGCATCTGCTGCGCGAGCTTGGCGCGCCTTTCGTTTCGCTGGCGAAGCTGCTCGAACAGCTCGGCGCGCTCGTCTGCAGAGCCGCCAGGCGGGTGGCTGTCAGGCGAACTGGTCATGTCCGCACGGTAAGCCGGCCCCGGGCGAAGCTCATCGGGGCCAAACGGCAGATCACCCGATGTTTTCCGCACGGGGCCTTGCGGGTTTACCCGGATGACCGTTGAACGGCCAAGGTCAGGGTCCGCTCGCGGAGGACAGGTTCCTCGGTAGGAACCCGCAGAGGTGCGCGGAAGCGCACGGATGGGACCCGGTCAGGTGCCGCCTAACGTCGCACCCGTTCCGCACACGGCGTCCCGTGAGGGGGTTGCAGATGACCAAATGGGTCTACGACTTCGGCGAAGGCTCGCGTGATATGCGTGAGCTGCTCGGCGGCAAGGGCGCGGGCATCGCCGAGATGACCCGGATCCTCGGTCTCGACGTGGTGCCCGCGGGCTTCACGATCACAACCGAAGCCTGCGTGGCCTACATGCGCGCCAACCGGACGCCGCCGCCGGACCTCGAGGAGCAGGTCGACGCCGCACTCGCACGCCTCGAGCAGCTTGCGGGCAAGCGCTTTGCCGACCCGCGCGATCCGCTGCTGCTATCCGTTCGCTCCGGCGCTCGGGAGTCGATGCCCGGGATGCTCGACACGGTGCTGAACCTGGGTCTGAATGACGACTCGATCGCCGGCCTGGTCGCGCGCACGGGCGATGAGCGGTTCGCCTGGGACTGCTATCGCCGGCTCGTGCAGATGTTCGGCAACGTCGTCCGCGGAATCGCCGGCGAGCGCTTCGAGGACGAGATCGCCGAGATCAAGCGCGAGCGCGGCGCCAAGCTCGACACCGATCTCGATGCCGAAGCGCTGAAAGAGCTCACTGCGCGCTTCCGCTCGCTCTACGACTTCCCCGCCGACCCGCGCGAACAGTTGCTGCAGGCGATCCGCGCGGTGTTCGACTCCTGGGTGGGCGAGCGCGCGGTGCAGTATCGGCGCATCAACCGCATCCCCGACGACTGGGGAACCGCGGTCAACGTCCAGCAGATGGTGTTCGGAAACCTCGGCGAAGGCTCGTGCTCGGGCGTCGCCTTCAGTCGCGACGAGCTCAGCGGCTCGCCCGAGCCGTCAGGAGATTTTCTGCCCGCAGCGCAGGGCGAGGACGTCGTCTCCGGCGTCCGGACGCCGCTCGACCTCTCCGAGCTGAGCGAGTGGATGCCGGAGGTGGCGGATCGCCTGAAGGCGATCCTGCGCCAGCTCGAGCGCCACTACCAGGACATGCAAGACACTGAGTTCACGGTCCAGGAGGGGCGGCTGTACATGCTGCAGACGCGCAGCGCAAAGCGCCCTGCGCAAGCCGCCGTGCGCTTCGCGGTCGACGCCGTGGAGGAGGGTCTGCTCGACAAGGCGCAGGCCATGGCCACGATCGACGCCGGCTCGCTCGACGCGCTGCTGCACCCGTCGTTCGATCCCGCGGCCGACTACGAGGTGATTGCGCGTGGCGTCGCGGCCTCACCGGGCGCGGCCAAGGGCACCATCGTGTTCACCGCCCAGGAGGCGGTCGACCGGGCCGCGGACGGGGAGAAGGTGATCCTCGTGCGGCCGTTCACGGAGGCGGATGACGTCGCCGGGTTCCACGCTGCCGTCGGGATCCTCACCTCGGAGGGCGGCAAGGCCTCGCACGCCGCGCTGGTGGCGCGCGGAATGGGCCGCCCGGCGGTGACCGGCGCCGCCGATCTCGACATCGACCTGCACGCGGGCGAGGTACACGTGGATGGCCGCGTGCTGCATCGTGGTGACCGGATCGCCATCGACGGCTCGGCCGGCGCCGTGACCACCGACGACGTGCCGCTCGTGGAGGCTCACGTGGACGAGCGCTTCGAGACCGTGCTGCGGTGGGCGGATGAGCTGCGCCAGATCGGCGTGCGGGCGAACGCCGACACGCCGGTTGACGCCGATCGCGCGCATCGCTTCCACGCCGAAGGCATCGGGTTGTGCCGCACCGAGCACATGTTCATGGCCGCGGACCGCCAGCCGAAGATGCGCGCGATGATCATGGCCGACGACGAGGCTGGACGCCGAGCCGCGCTGGATGAGCTGCTGCCCCTTCAACAGGGCGACTTCGAGGGCCTGTTCGAGGCGATGGTCGGCTTTCCCGTGACCATCCGGCTGCTCGACCCGCCGCTGCACGAGTTCCTTCCCGATCGCTTCGAGCTGCACGAGCAGATTGTCAGGGCGCGCCTGCAGAACAGCCCGGAGCTCGAGGAGCTCGAGCACCAGCTCGAGCGCATGCGCTCCCTGGAGGAAACCAACCCGATGCTCGGCACGCGCGGCGTCCGCCTCGGCGTGATCCACCCCGAGATCTACGAGATGCAGGTCCGCGCGATCGCCCGCGCGGCCCTGGTGGTACGGCGGCGTACCGAACGGGCGCCGAAGCTCGAAATCATGATCCCGCTGGTCGCCTACGAGCGCGAGCTCGAGCTGGTGCGGGCGCGCGTCGTGGCGGTCAGCGAGGAGGAGGGTCTGACCTACGGCGCCGACTTCATCGTCGGGACGATGATCGAGCTCCCGCGGGCCTGCCTGATCGCCGGTCGCATCGCTCATCACGCCGAGTTCTTCTCGTTCGGCACCAACGACCTCACGCAGTGCGGCCTCGGCTTCTCGCGCGATGACATCGAAGGCCGGATCGTGCCTCGCTACGTGGAGGAAAAGATCCTTTCAGGCTCCCCGTTTGCGACGATCGACGAGCCGGGTATCGGCGCGCTCGTGCAGATGGCATGCGATCGCGGTCGCCGCGAGCGGCCCGACCTCGAGCTCGGCGTGTGCGGTGAGCACGGCGGGGATCCCGATTCGATCCGCTTCTTCCACCGTGCTGGGCTCGACTACGTGAGCTGCTCGCCCTTCCGGGTCCCCATCGCCCGCGTGGCGGCCGCGCAGGCGGCAATCGCCAACCCGCGCGAGTCCGAGGAGGGGTTCGCGAAAACACCGATGTCTCCGGACCTCGTTCCGGGCTAACCTCCACGCTGAACCAGACAAAGGGGAACCGCCATGGCGACGATCACCGCGCCCAGCCTCGACTTCGTGACCGATCTGCTTGGAGACGATGCGAGCGACCTGCTCGAGCACCGCAGCGAAACCATCGACAGCTCGCTGCTGCACCTGCCCGGGCCGGACTTCATCGACCGCGTGCTGCTCGAGACAGACCGCAGCACGGCCACGCTGCGCAACCTCCGCCAGATGTTCAACCACGGGCGCCTGGCCGGCACCGGCTATCTCTCCATCCTTCCGGTGGACCAGGGCATCGAGCACAGCGCCGGCGCGAGCTTCGCACCCAACCCGGCCTACTTCGATCCCGGGCACATCGTCGAGCTGGCCGTCGAGGGCGGCTGCAACGCGGTGGCCTCCACGGTGGGCGTCCTCGGTGCGGTGTCGCGCAAGTACGCGCACCGGATCCCGTTCATCGTCAAGCTCAACCACAACGAGCTGCTCACCTACCCCAACCGCTTCGATCAGGTCCCGTTCGCGAGCGTGCAGCGGGCCTTGGACATGGGGGCCGCCGGCGTTGGGGCGACGATCTACTTCGGCAGCCCCGAGAGCACGCGCCAGCTGCGCGAGGTCAGCGAGGCGTTTGAGGAGGCCCACCGCCTCGGCATGTTCACCGTTCTGTGGTGCTACCTGCGCAACCCCGCGTTCAAGGCCGACAAGGATTACCACCTGTCGGCCGACCTCACCGGCCAGGCCAATCACCTCGGCGTTACGATCGAGGCGGACATCATCAAGCAGAAGCTGCCTGAGAACAACAACGGCTACGGCGCGATGAACAGCAACGGCACGAGCTACGGCAAGACCTCGAAGCTGGTCTACAGCGAGCTGAGCTCCGACCACCCCATCGACCTGTGCCGCTATCAAGTCGCCAACTGCTACATGGGGCGCGCCGGCCTGATCAACAGCGGCGGTGCCTCCTCCGGCGAGTCGGATCTGGCCGAGGTGGTACGCACGGCGGTGATCAACAAGCGTGCCGGCGGCACCGGTTTGATCAGCGGTCGCAAGGCGTTCCAGCGTCCGATGGAAGAGGGGATCAAGCTGGTGAATGCGATCCAGGACGTCTACCTGTCGACCGAGATCACGGTCGCTTAGCGGGCAGGCGCGACGGGCTTAGACGTTTACCGGGCGCCGCGGGTTACTAGCCGCGGCGCCTTATCAGCCGAACAGAACGCCGAGGCGCTGATACTCCTCGACCGGCACCTGCTTCAGCGTCGCCACGGCCTCCGCCAGCGGCACCAGGTCGATGTTGGTCGAACGCAGCGAGGTCATCGTGCCCCAGCCGCTGTCATGGGCGGCGTCGATAGCCGCCAGACCGAGGCGCGTGGCGAGGACACGGTCGAACGCCGTCGGGCTCCCTCCCCGCTGCACGTGGCCGAGCACGGTGGCGCGCGTCTCATAGCCCGTGCGTGACTCGATGTCGCGCTCCAGCACGTGGCCGATCCCGCCCAGGCGCTCGTGGCCGAATTCGTCCACCTGCCCTGAGGAGACTTCGAGCGTGCCCTCCTTCGGCGTTGCGCCCTCAGCGGCGACCACGATGGAGAAGTAGCGCCCGCGCTGATGGCGGCGGCGGATCAGCTGGCAGACCTCCTCGATGTCGAACGGAAGCTCGGGGATCAAGATCACGTCGGCGCCGCCCGCGACTCCCGAATGCAGTGCGATCCAGCCTGCGTGGCGGCCCATGACCTCCACGACGAGGCAGCGGTTGTGACTCTCGGCCGTGGTGTGCAGCCGGTCGACTGCCTCGGTGGCGATGTGCAGCGCGGTGTCGAAGCCGAAAGTCTGATCGGTCGCGCCGAGGTCGTTGTCAATCGTCTTGGGCACGCCGATGACGTTGATCCCGTCGTCGTACAGGCGTTTGGCGGCGCCGAGGGTGTCCTCGCCGCCGATCGCGATCAGTCCGTCGACGCGGTGCTCGGCGAGCGTCTGGCGAACCTGCTCGACGCCGTTCTCGCGTTTGTACGGGTTCGTGCGCGAGCTGCGCAGGATCGTGCCGCCCCGGGGCAGGATGCCGCGGACAGAGTCGAGCGTCAGCGGCTCGAAGGACCCCTCGAGCACGCCGCGCCACCCGTCGCGAAAGCCCAGTGTTTCATCGCCGTAGTGGTCGACGCCCTTCCGCACGATGGCGCGGATCACCGCGTTGAGTCCCGGGCAGTCGCCGCCCCCGGTCAGGAGTCCAATGCGCATTCATGCACTCTATGCGCACGCAGCCGGTCTGAACAAGCGGCTCCGGCGCGATGCCGTAGTCGTACACACCGATCGAGGGATTTCCCGCATTGGGCTTGGGCATACCCCCCGATTTCTCGCCGGCACTGCAAGCCCTACGCTCGCGCCGTGGCTGTCCCGTGTCCCGCCGAGCCGAGGTGCAGATGAGCGCCATCGAACACGTCCTCGCCCGCCAGATCCTCGACAGCCGGGGTAACCCGACGGTGGAGGTCGACGTTCGTCTCGCCTCAGGGGCCTTCGGCCGCGCCGCGGTGCCCTCAGGCGCCTCGACCGGCACGCGCGAGGCGCTCGAGCTGCGCGACGGCGGATCTGCGTTCGGCGGCAAGGCGGTCGGCCGGGCGATCGAGAACGTCGTCTCGGAGATCTCGCCCGAGGTCACCGGCCGCGATGCCGATGATCTGCGCGGTCTCGACGAGACCCTGATCGGACTCGACGGCACGGAGGACAAGTCGCGGCTCGGCGCCAACGCGATCCTCGCCGTGTCGATGGCCTGCGTGCGGGCGGCGGCCGCGGACGCGGGAGAGCCGCTGTGGCGCTACCTCGGCGGCGCCGAGGCGAACCTGCTCCCGGTGCCGATGATGAACGTCCTGAACGGCGGGATCCACGCCGACAATCCGGTCGACTTTCAGGAGTTCATGATCACTCCAATCGGCGCCGGCTCGTTCGCGGAGGCGATGCAGATGGGCGTCGAGGTCTACCAGGAGCTGAAGCGAGCGCTGAAGGCACGCGGTCTGGCCACGGCTGTCGGCGACGAGGGTGGCTTCGCGCCCGCGCTCGAGTCGAACGAGGCCCCACTGGAGCTGCTCGTGGCGGCGATCGAGGCCGCGGGTTACCGCCCCGGCGAGCAGGTGGCGATCTGCCTGGATCCGGCAACCAGCGAGTTCTTCCGCGCCGGACGCTATGAGCTCGCCGGCGAGGGACGGTCGCTGTCCAGCACGGAGATGATCGACCTCTGGTCGGAGATCTCCGGGCGCTATCCCGTGATCTCACTCGAGGACGGGATGGCCGAAGACGATTCGGAAGGCTGGCGGACGTTGACCGAGCGGCTCGGCTCGCGGCTTCAGCTCGTCGGCGACGACGTGTTCGTCACTAACCCGGCGATCCTGCGCGAGGGCATCCAACGCGGCGTCGCGAACTCGATTCTGATCAAGCTCAACCAGATCGGGACGCTGACCGAGACGCTCGACACGATCGCCATCGCCCGCGCTGCCGGCTACCGGGCCGTGATATCCCACCGCTCGGGCGAGACCGAAGACACGTTCATCGCTGACCTCGCCGTCGCGACCGGCGCGGGCCAGATCAAGACCGGCGCGCCGGCACGCTCGGAGCGCGTGGCGAAGTACAACCAACTGCTGCGGATCGAGGGCGAGCTCGGCGAGCGGGCACGATACGCGGGCCGCGAGGCGATCGCGCTGGCGTGATCGTTCACGTCTCGCCGTAGCCAGCGCGCGCTAAGCGCTACGGCGCACGCTCACGGATGAACGCGCCTCGCCGCCGCTTGTCGCGGGCGGCAGCTGCGCGCGCACCGTAGTCCCGTCCGCGCCCGAGGACAGCGTCAGGGTGCCGCCGGCCAGATACACGCGCTCGCGCAGCCCGGCCAAGCCGAAGCCGCTCGTCTGCGCCTCGGTGTCGAAGCCAACGCCGTCGTCGCGCACCTCGACCAGCACGCCACGCTCCCCGGCGCGGATCGTGAGATGAACCCGCGTCGCGCGCGCGTGCTTGACCACGTTGGTCAGGCTCTCCTGCACGAGCCGGTAGACCGTCATCTCGAGCTCAGGATGAAGCTCGGCCTCATCCAGTCCGAGCTCACTGACGATTTCGAGCCCGCCGTGGCGCTGGCGCTCGAGCAGGGCATCGATCGCCGGCTGCAGCCCGAGGTCCTCGAGCAGCGCCGGCCGCAGATCGCTGATGATCGCGCGCAGGTTGTCGATTTCGAGCTCGATATCGTCGATCGCCTGCGCGATTGCCGAGTCTTTGGCGCCGGCTTCGCTGCGTCGCCGGGCCGAAGCCAGCAGCACGCGCAAGCCACCGAGAGCTTGCAGCGTCTGGTCGTGCAGCTCCCGCGCCCACCGCCCACGCTCGGCATCCGCCGCGGCGATCGCGGATCCGAGGCGGGCGGCTTCGACGCTTCGGTTGATCGTCACGGCGCTCGCCGCCGCCTGAGCGAAGCTCCGCAGCAGCTGCTCGTCCTCGGGGGTGAACGGCTGACCGTCCGTGCCGCGGTCGAAAGCCGCCAGCACGCCCACCCGCGCTCCCCGGTGGATCATTGGGACGAGCAGCGCCGTGTGCGCGTCGGGGACCCCCAACTTGGCCGGGGCCACGAGGAGGTGCGATGCTGCGTCGTGAACCCGCTCAGGATGGCCGTGCTGCAGCACCCGGCCGGAGGTGGAGCCTGAGATCGGCAGCCGCGCCCCGCGCGCCTCGGCCGTGTGTCCCGCGGCCGCCGCGACCACCAGCTCCTCGCCCTCGCACAGCATGATCAACAAGCTCTGCGCTTTGACGAGGGCGCGTCCCCGCTTGACGATCAGCTCGAGCACGTGGTCGAGGTCATCGACGCTGCTGATCGCGTCAGTGATGTCCTGGGCCGCCTCGAGGGAGCGCACCGCGCGCTCGAGCTGCTCGCGCCGGCGCTCGCTGGCTTTGTACAGCCGAGCGTTCTCGATCGCCGTCGCAGCCCACTGGCCGAGGGTTACTGCGGCTTCCTCATCTTCTTCGGTGAACTCGTCCGCGCCCTGCTTCTCCGTCAGGTAGAGGTTGCCCCAAACCTCGCCGCGGATCACGATCGGGACGCCGAGGAAGCTCCGCATCTCGGGATGCCCGGGCGGGAACCCGTAGCTCAGCGGGTGGCGCCCGACATCGGCTACGCGCAGCGGGCGAGGATCCTCGATCAGCGCGCCTAGCACGCCTCGGCCGCGTGGAAGCGTCCCGATCGCGCGCAGCGTCTGCTCGTGGTCGAGCCCCGCGCTGACGAAGCGTTCGAGCTCGCGCCGCTGCTCGCCCAGAACCCCGAGGGCCGCGTACCGGGCGCCGGTGACTTCGCGGGCCTCATCGAGGATCCGCTCGAGCACCGCGTCTGGGTCAAGTTCGGCCACCAGCGCCCTTCCGACGTCCAGCAGCCGGCGGAACTTGTCGTAGCTTGCAGCCATCTTTCAGCCTTCGGGGGGCCCAAAGGATATTCGCGCGCCGACCGATCCCGCGAGCACCGGGCCTCCGCGTCCGGGCCGCGTGCCGATCAGGGCGAGGGCGTAACGCGTTCTGCACGCCAGAAGACGACAATTGTGTCGTCTATGACCTCGCCACCAGCCGACACCTCCGACGGCAAGAACGCAGTCACGGCCCGCGATCTCGAGCGCCGCTACGGCGAAGGGGCCACCGCGGTGCACGCGCTGCGTGGGGTCTCGCTGGACGTGCGCGGCGGCGAGTTGGTGGCCGTCATGGGTCCGTCCGGCTCGGGCAAGTCGACCCTGATGCACATCCTCGCCGGACTCGACAAGCCCACCACCGGGAGCGTCCGCATCGCGG
The DNA here is from genome assembly GCA_019239445.1 of Solirubrobacterales bacterium. Classification (GTDB taxonomy): domain Bacteria; phylum Actinomycetota; class Thermoleophilia; order Solirubrobacterales; family Solirubrobacteraceae; genus Palsa-465. The sequence goes on along the minus strand of JAFAZV010000085.1, from coordinate 4,280 downwards.
GGACCGAGATCAGCGGCCTCGACGACGCCAAGCTCACGCTCCTGCGCCGCGAGCACATCGGCTTCGTGTTCCAATTCTTCAACCTCCTCCCGATGCTCGACGCCGAGGAGAACATCGTCCTGCCCCTGTCGATCGCTGGCGAGCGGCCGGACCGGCAGTGGCTGGACGAGCTCCTGCGCAAGACCGGGTTGAGCGCCCGGCGCTCGCACCGCCCGGCGCAGCTCTCAGGTGGCGAGCAGCAGCGCGTGGCGATCGCCCGGTCGCTGATCACTCGCCCGACGATCCTCCTCGCCGACGAGCCGACCGGTAACCTCGACTCGCGGACCGGGAGCGAGATCCTGGAGCTCCTGCGCGACTCGGCTGACGCCTACGGCCAGACACTGGTGATGGTCACTCATGACGCCCGTGTGGCCTCTATCGCGGACCGGATCCTGGTGCTGGCGGACGGGCAGATCGTCAGAGAGCTGGTCGGATCCACCGCCGCTGATGTGCTCGAGGTCATGAGCACGCTCGACTGATGACCGCCGTCGCGCTCAAGGGACTGCTGGGACGGAAGCTGCGGGCGTCGCTGACCGCGATTGCGATCGTCCTCGGCGTGGCGATGGTGAGCGGCACTTACGTCCTCACGGACACGATCAAGGCCGCCTTCTCGACCGTATTCACCACCGTCTACCGGCACACCGATGCCGTGATCACCGGCAAGAGCGCGATCGGCTCGGAAAACGGCGGCGGCGGCGGTAACGGGGGCAACAACTCGACTCCCTCGTTGCCGGGTCCGTTGCTGGCGCAGGTTCAGCAGCTACCTGGAGTCGCGCTGGCGACCGGCGGCATCTCTGATTCGGCTCGGCTGGTCGGCCGCAACGGCAAGGTCATCTCGCGCGGCGGCGCCCCGGGGCTGGCCTTCAGCTACTCGCCGGGCGGCCAACGGTTCAACCCGTTGACGCTGACCAACGGTGGCTGGCCCAGCGGGCCTGATCAGATCAACATCGACTCCGCCACCGCGAGCCGCGACAACTTCACCGTCGGGGAGACGATCGGGGTGGTGGCGCGAGGACCAGAGGAACGCTTCCGCATTGCCGGGATCGTCAAGTTCGCCGATGTCTCCTCGCTCGGCGGGGCGACTATCGCTGTGTTCACGCTGCCCACCGCGCAGCGACTGTTTCACAAGGTCGGGCGCTACGACACGATCAACGTCGCTACTAAGCAGGGCGTTCCGCCTCAGCGGCTGGTGAGCGAGATCCAGCCGCTGCTGCCGGCGAGCGCGCAGGTGAGGACCGGCCAGCAGCAGGCCCAACAGGCGACCAAGGACACGAGCGGCTTCCTCAACATCTTTCAGGACTTCCTGCTCGCGTTCGGTGGCGTGGCGTTGTTCGTGGGTAGCTTCGTGATCGCCAACACGCTGTCGATCACGATCGCGCAGCGCACGCGCGAGCTGGCCACGATGCGCACCCTCGGCGCCACCGGCCGCCAGGTGCTTCGCTCGGTGCTGATCGAGGCGTTGGTGATCGGAACCCTGGCATCGGTCGTGGGGCTGTTCCTCGGCTTCGGGCTGGCCAAGCTGCTCAATCAGCTGTTCGTGTCCTTCGGCATCGATCTGCCGCAGGCGAGCCCGATATTCAAGACCCGGACGATCATCGTCTCGCTGCTCGTGGGCATCCTGATCACGCTCGCTGCGGCGATGCGGCCGGCTCTGCGTGCGACGCGCGTGCCGCCGATCGCGGCGGTGCGTGAGGGCGCCGTACTGCCGCCCTCGCGATGGGCTCGCTACGGCGCCTATCCGGCGGCGGCGACGATCGCGCTGGCGGTGGCGCTGATGCTCGTGGGGCTGTTCGTCAGCGGGCTTCACACCGCGCCGCGGCTGCTCGCCATCGGACTCGGAACATTGGCGTTGTTCGTCGGCGTCGCGATGCTCGCGCCCAAGCTGGTTCCTCCGCTCGCACGGGTTCTGGGCTGGCCGGCCACCCGCATTGGGGGCGCCGCCGGCTCACTCGCACGCGGCAACGCCGTCCGCAACCCGGCCCGCACGGCGTCGACCGCGTCGGCGTTGATGATCGGCCTCACCCTGGTGACGTTGGTCGGCGTGCTCGCGGCGGGCCTCCGCACCCGCTTCCAGGATTCGGTCAACCAAGTGTTCGTCGCCAACTACGCGCTCACCTCGACCGACAACTTCACGCCCATCGGTGTTGCCGCCGCGGGTGCGGTGCGTCGGGTCCCGGGGGTCGAGGTCGTTTCCGGAGTGCGCGCCGGCCAGGCTCGGGTGTTCGGCTCCCGGAAGCCGGTCACCGCCGTCGACCCGCAGATGAGCCAGGTCATCTCGCTGAAGTGGAAAGTGGGCAGCCCGGCGACGCCGGCTTCGATGGGTGCCAGGGGCGCGGTTGTCTCCGACAGCTACGCAAGCGCCTTCCATCTCGGCGCCGGCTCACCGCTGACGCTGCAGACGCCGACCGGCGCTTTGCTCCACCTCGGCGTAGCGGGCGTGTTCGCGCCGCCCAAGGGCGGCTCGCCGCTGGGCGACATCGCCATCTCGACGCGAACGTTCGACGCCACCTACCCGAGCCCCCAGAACCTCTACACGTTCGTCAACATGGTCGGCGGCGTGACGCCGGGGAACACGGCGCGGCTACAGGCGGCGCTGTCGGGATTCCCCGACGCCAAGCTGCAGACCAAGAGCCAGTTCACCCACAACCAGCTCCAGGGGCTGACCACGCTGCTCAACCTGCTCTACGTACTCCTGTCGCTGTCGATCGTGGTCAGCCTGTTCGGCATCGTCAATACGCTCGTGCTGACCGTGTTCGAGCGCACGCGCGAGCTCGGAATGCTGCGCGCGATCGGCATGACCCGCCGGCAGATCCGCCGCACGATCCGCCACGAGAGCGTGATCACGGCTTTGCTCGGCGCCGCGCTCGGGATCCCGCTCGGGGTCGTGCTGGCGCTGATGGTGGGCATCGCGATCAAGTACGCCGCGTTCACCATCCCCGTCAGCACTCTCATCGTGTTCGTGATTGCAGCCGTGGTGGCGGGACTGGTGGCGGCGATCCTTCCCGCCCGCCGCGCGTCCCGGCTCAACGTGCTCGAGGCGCTTCAGTACGAATAGGCGCCGGCGGCGACAGCGCGTTCGTGACGCGGGCGCGGGTCTGCTGCTCGAGCGCCGGCTCGACGTCCTCGTGGCGCAGCCGGATGACCTGCAGGCCGGCGGCCTCGATGACCGCCTGCTTGCGGCGGTCGCTTGCTCGTCTGCGTTTGGTGTCGTGAAACCGGGCCCCGTCGGCCTCGATCACCACCCGCTGGCCCGGGAACAGGAAGTCGACCTCGATCCACGTCGGGAGGCCCGGGACGGTGGTGTTCATCAGGAACGGCGGGAAGTCGTGGCGGCGCAGGAAGCTCGAGATGCGGACCTCCAGATCTGAGCGCGCCGGCTTCGGACCATCGGCGATCTCGGCCGCTAGGCGGGCGCGACCGTGGTGCGTCGGGTGGCGGGCGATCTCGAGCCTCAGCCGCTCGGGGTGCGTCCGACCCTGGACCTCGGCTTCGTGAACGACGCGGCTGAACGCATGATCGGAACTAAGCGTGGCTGCGAGGTCGAGGACGGTGTGCGCCGGCGTGGTAACCGGGATGCCGCGCCAGCGGGTGATGTCCGCGCGCGGCAGCTCGTTCACGCAGTGAACCCGGATGCCCGGGCGCGGACGGACATCGCGTGCCACCGTGACATCTATAGGGTCAACTTGACCGTTCCAGAAGCCCCACAGCGCGGCCGCGGCAATGTGGCTGAGAACCGCATTTTCACCGACGGCGAGCACCGCGGCGTGGAAGCGGGCGTCGCGCGACAACGGGGCCGATCCAACGAAATACACCCCGCGGTGAACGCGAACCAGGCGCCCCTGTTTGACCCGGTCGGTGATCCCAGACGGCGTAAGGCCACATGCCAGCAGCTGACCGGTGGTTATGAGCCCATGCTGGCGCGCCGCGATACGGGAAACCTGCAGTTCCTTCGGATTATCCGCATAAACGTCCGCCACACCGCGAAGGGTGACCCAGGGCGCTGTTACAACTCAAGACGTCAACGTGTCAAAAAACTACGCAGAGGCGCATCGTCCCATCTTCGACGCCGCAGGGCTTGTGCTGGCGGGGGGAAAGTCGTCTCGGATGGGATCGCCGAAGGCGGCGCTCGATTGGTACGGGTCGACCCTCCTGCGTCGCGTCACCGGGCTGGTGGCGCGGGCCGTCGACGGGCCGGTGATCGTCGTGCGGGCTCCGGTCCAGGAGCTACCGGAGCTCGATCC
>JAFAZV010000065.1 GCA_019239445.1 Solirubrobacterales bacterium | reverse complement strand
TGGTCGCGGGCCTGCTGCGGACGCAGCTGCGCTTCCGCGGGGTGACGATCACCGACGCCCTGGGCACCCCGACCGGCCACGACGAGCGCACGGCGGGGGTGCTCGCCGCGCGGGCCGGCGCCGACATCCTGCTCTACACGGATTCGGCGCCCGGGGAGCTGGCGGCGCTCGAGTCGGACCTGCGGCGAGGTCGCCTGCACCGCGCGGATGCCGAGGCGTCGTATCGGCGCATCGTCGCGCTGAAGCGACGCGTCGCCGGATGACCTGCTGGGTGCGGGTCCCTAACCGAAAGTCCATACGCGCGCGGACTAAACTTCGCGCCGAGATGCCCGTGCAGCCTGCGCGGGCACATGTGCGTCTGCCGCAAGTCGCGACGCGCCAGCGCGAGCGCGGCTCCTAACGATTCCGTGTCCGGTTCCACAGCAGAGCTGCCTGCCACCGCCGTCGGCACCGAGAGCAGGCTGAGCAGCGCGACGCTGGCCAAATGGCTCGCCGGCCAGCGGCTGTACCTGACGCTGGCCGCGGCCGGACTCGTGATCGGAGCGCTGTCGCTGGTGATCCCGTCGACGCCGAGTTACGACCCGTGGGCGTGGCTCGTGTGGGGCCGGGAGATCGTGCACCTCAACCTGCAGACGACCGGCGGCCCGACCTGGAAGCCGCTGCCGATGATCTTCACGACCGTGTTCGCGCCGTTCGGCAGCGCCGCGCCGGATCTTTGGCTGATCGTCGCGCGCGCCGGCGCGGTCATGGCCGCGGCGATGGTGTTCAAGCTCGCCTTCCGCCTCGTCAAGGGCATCGCCGGGGCATGGTCCGGCGATCGCGGCTCCACGAGCATGGCAGGTGCCGGTACGGCGGGTTCCTCGCAACCGCTCGTGATCGCGCCGGCGGTGCTCGCCGGCCTGATCGCCAGCGCGAGTTTGATCCTCTCCGACGGCTTCATCGCCGACAACGCGCTCGGCTACTCCGAGGGCTTGATGACGGCGCTGGTGCTGATCGCGCTCGAGCTTCACTTGGACGGCAAGCCCAGGCTCGCGTTCGCGGTCGGCTTCGCGGCGGCGCTCGACCGCCCGGAGATCTGGCTCTTGTGGGGCCCCTATGGCTTGTGGCTGTGGTGGAAGGATCCAGGCGCGCGCAAGCTCGTGCTGGCGCTGTTCGTGCTGATCCCGGTGCTTTGGTTCCTGCCCGAGTACTGGGGCTCGGGGAAGTTCTTGCGCGGCGTCTCCCGCGCGCAGAACCCGCGCTCCAACAGCCCGGCCTTCGCCAAGTGCCCGTTCTGCTCGCTGATCGCCGATCACGCCTGGCCGACGGTCCTGCTGCGGATCAAGGTCGCGGCGGCGCTCGCGGTCGGCGCGGCGAGCTGGCTGCTGTTGCGCGCGTGGCGCGGGGGGGCACGGCGCCCACGCGATGATCGGGAGCGCGCGCTCGCGGTCCTCGTGCTGGTCGGCGTGCTCGGGCTCGGGTGGTGGCTGATCATCGGCGTCATGACCCAAGCCGGCTTCTCCGGCAACAACCGCTACCTCGTGCTCGGGGCGGCGCTGATCGAGATCGCCGGGGGGGTCGGCTGGGGTTGGGTCGGGTTCGAGTTGGGTGCGCGAACGCGGGCGTGGTGGCGGAAACGCTCGGGCGCCGACGGGGATCATGACGCCGGGGCCGCGCGTCGTTCGGTAGCCCGCATCGGACTCGCGGCCACGGCGTTGCTCGCAGTCGGCTTCGTGCTGATTCCAGGCTGGGTCGGGAACAACTACATAGACCTGCGGCGCACCTACCACGCGCTCGTCTACCAGGCCCGCCTGCGTGAGGATGCATCGAGCGCCGTTCGCCGGCTCGGCGGTCAGAAGAACATCTACGCCTGCGGCACCGTCATGACCGAGGGCTTCCAGGTCCCCATGCTGGCGTGGACGCTCGGGGTGCATACGTTGCAGGTCGCTGCGCCGGCGCCGGGCGGGCCGCTGCCGCCGCCGCCCAACGTGATCTTCCAGACTCGCGCCCAGCGCAAGTCGCATTTGCTTCCGGTCGTACGGGCGTGGACGAACACCTCCTACCAGCGGGTCGCGCACGTGCGCACGTTCAGGGTCTTCGAGCACTGCCTGGGTAGCGTGGAGCACTAGCCGATGGCCACGGTCACCGCACCTCGTCGCTCCTACCTGCCGGACTTCGACCTGCCCTCGCCCGGCTGGCTCGAGCGCGTTCCAGCCTGGCTTCGCTTCGGCGGACCGGTCGTGGTCCTGATGCTGATGTCGACCTACCTGCGCTCGCGCTACATCGGCGGGCAGTTCTGGATGGACGAGGGGCTGTCGGTCGGGATCTCGTCGCACGCGCTCACGGCGATTCCCGGCGTGCTCCGCCACGACGGGTCACCGCCGCTGTATTACCTGCTCCTGCACGTGTGGATGAGCGTGTTCGGCTCGAGCGAGAGCGCGACCCATGGAATGTCCCTGCTGTTCGGCGTGCTGACCGTGCCGGTCGGCGCGTGGCTCGGGCGGAGTCTGTGGGGTGTTCGGGCCGGACTGATCGTCGCGGTGCTGTTCGCGCTGAACCCGTTCCTCACGGCGTACAGCCAGGAGACGCGGATGTACACGCTGATGGCGCTGCTCGGGCTGCTGGCCACGGCCGGCTTCATCCACGGCTTCGTCTACCGGCGGCGGCGCTACCTGGTCCTGTTCGCCGTCTGCCAGGCGCTGATGCTCTACACCCACGGCTGGGGGATCTTCTTTGGCGTCGGCGCGGCGATCGCGTTCGCGCTCGTCTGGCGGCTGGCCGACGGGGATGAGCGCCGCTCGCTGCTACGCGATGCGCTGTTGGCCTTTGGCGCGGCCGCGGTGCTGTTCCTGCCCTGGCTGCCGACCCTGCTCTACCAGTTCACCCACACCGGCTCGCCGTGGGATCCGACGCCCAACTTCGGGGCACCGATCCAGATCTCGCGCAACCTGATGGGCGGCGACCGTGCCACCACGGCGCTTGTCCTCGGCGGGGCGATCGGGCTGGCGGGGCTGTGGGCGCGCAGCCGGCGTACCTCGCGTGACGGGATCTCGATGTGGGTGCTGATGCTTTTGCCCGTGGGGACGCTCGCTTTCGGCTGGATCATCTCGCGCTTCTCGCCGGCTTGGCAATACCGCTACTTCGCCCCGATCCTCGCCTCATTCCTGCTGCTGGCCGCACTCGGCCTGTCGCGCGCGAAGGGCGTGGGCCTGATCGCGCTCGCGCTGACAGCGCTGTTCTGGTTCAACCCGGCGTCTTATACGCCGCAGTACAAGAGCGACATGCGCGACCTCGCCGGCGAGATGGCGCCGCGGCTGCATCCGGGAGACCTCGTCGTGCTCGGCCAGCCCGAGCAGGTGCCTCTGGCGTGGTACTACCTGCCGCGCGGGCTGCGCTTCGCCGACGTGACGGGTCCGAGCTCCGACCCCCAATCGATGAACTGGGTGCACGCCCTGAGGCGGATCGAGAACGCCGAGGCGCGGGCGACGCTCGGACCATTGGTTGCTAGCCTCAAGCCCGGCCAGCAGCTCCTGTTCGTGCGCCCGCTGACCGAGGGGGCGCAGAGCTGGGAGGCGCCGTGGACACGCTACGTCCGCCGGCGCTCGGCGCAGTGGGGCGCGATCCTTGCTTCGCTCTCTGCCTCTGGCAGCTTGAGGCCGGTCTGGTGGGCGCCGCACAACTACCGCGGCGCGTGCTGCGTGGCCAACAGCACGATCCTCTACGAGAAGCCGGCTTGACATCAGAGATGACCGATACGACTCCCATTCACTCGTCCGCGACAGGCGCCGACATTACGCCCGAGACCCCCGTCGTCGTGCTCGGCGGCGGCCCCGCCGGGTTGACCGCCGGCTACCTGCTCGCCAAGCAGGGCAAGCCGGTCCTGGTACTCGAGTCGACTGATCAGGTCGGTGGGATCGCGCGCACCGAGGTGCGCGACGGCTATCGCTTCGACCTCGGCGGGCACCGCTTCTTCACCAAGGTCAAGGAAG
>JAFAZV010000046.1 GCA_019239445.1 Solirubrobacterales bacterium | reverse complement strand
AGCACGTCCCGGTGTTCGTGTCGGAGTCGATGGTTGGCCACAAGCTCGGCGAGTTCGCGCCCACGCGCTTGTACCGCGGACACGCTGGAACCGGAAAGCGGCGGTAATGGCGGAAGAGGAACAGGACAAGCCCCGGCGGCGCCGGCTGCGGCGCAGCCGCGCGGAAGAGGCCGACACCGCGCCTGCCGCCGAGGCCGCCGGCTCAGCAGGGGGCGAACCCGAGGCTGAGGACGAGACAACGCGAGCCGCCTCGTCACCAGAGGCGGAGTCGGCCGGGGCTGCCGACGAGGTCTCGCCCACTCCGGTGGATCTCGAAGCCGAGCAGGCGACCGAGGTCATGCTCGAGGCCGATGACGAAGCTGAGGAGCCCGATGCGGAGGCGCCGGAGGCCGAGGCGCTCGAAGCCGAGACATCCGCTGCTGAGGCACCCCAGGCTGCAGCCGTCGAGCCTGAGGAGCCGGAGCCAGAGCGGCCCGCGAGCCCTGCCCCGTCACGTCGCCGACGCCGAGAGCGTCCGGCGGGGCCGCCGCCCGTTGTCCGGGCGCAGGCCAAGTACGTTCGCTCCTCGCCGCGCAAGGCGCGCTTGGTCTGCGATCACATCCGCGGCAAGAGCGTTGAGGAGGCGCGAGCTATCCTGGCTCTCACGCCGCGGGCGATTGCGCGGGACTGGAGCAAACTGCTCGAGTCGGCGGTCGCGAACGCCGAGCACAACCACGAGCTCGTAGGCGAGGATCTCTACGTCAAGGCCATTCGTGCCGACGAGGGTCCGACCATTAAGCGGTTCCGCCCGCGCGCGATGGGTCGCGCGACGAGGATCCGCAAGCGCACCAGTCACCTCACGATCTTGCTCACGCCGAAGGAATAGAAGCCGAAGTCAATGGGTCAAAAAGTTCATCCCGAGTCGATCCGCGTGGGCTACATCCACGACTGGAAGTCGAACTGGTTCAACGAGCGCAACTTCTCCGACTACCTCGATGAGGACACTCGGATCCGCGATCACATCATTCGCCGGCTGTCCCACGCCGGGCTGTCCGACATCACGATCCGTAAGAACGCGACCGAAGTCGAGGTCAACATCCACACCGCCCGGCCGGGGATCGTGATCGGCAAGTCTGGCTCGGAGGTCGACCAGCTGCGGCGCGATCTGCACCGCATCACCGGCAAACAGGTGAAGGTCAACATCCTCGAGATCAAGCGCCCGGAGCTCGACGCGCGATTGGTGGCGCAGTCGATCGCCGAGCAGCTGCAGAACCGTGTCGCCTTCCGTCGCGCGATGAAACGCGCGCTGACGAGCGCGATGCGCTCCGGCGCCAAGGGCGTCAAGGTGCAGGTTTCAGGGCGCCTCGGTGGTGCCGAGATGGCGCGAACGGAGGGTTATTCCGACGGGCGCGTGCCGCTGCATACGCTGCGCGCCGACATCGACTACGGCTTTCACGAGGCGCGCACCACGTTCGGCCGCATCGGCGTCAAGTGCTGGATCAACAAGGGCGAGATCATGCCCGAGGGGTACACCGGCGCGGATCTGACGATCATGGACGAGCCCTCGCCTCAGGCGCCCGAGCGCGGCGGCCGCGATGGCCGTGACGGCCGCGGGCGCGGCCGGCGGGGCGACGGCGGACCTGGCGGCCGTGGCCGCGGTGGTGGCGCCGGCGGCCGGGGCGGACCGGGCGGAGCCGGCGGCCCCGGCGGACGCGGTGGTCCCGGCGCGCGTGGCGGACCGGGCGGCACCGGCGGACCCGGTGGCCGCGGTGGGCCTGGAGGCGCGGGACGAGGCCGCTCCGGAGGCGGTGGTCCCCGCGGCGGCCGCGGCGGCGGCGGCGGTGGCGGCGGTGGTCCTCGCAATCAGCGTGGCGGCGGCCCCGGCGGCGGCGGGAACGAACGAGGTGGCAGCTGATGCTTTCGCCCAAGCGCGTCAAGCACCGCAAGCAGCATCGGGGGCGGCGTGCCGGTCTCTCGCGCGGCCAGGTCAAGGTCCAGTTCGGCGAGTACGGGCTGAAGTCGATGGACGCGGGCTGGCTGACCAACCGCCAGATCGAGGCCGCGCGGATCGCCATGACCCGCAAGATCAAGCGCGGTGGCAAGGTGTGGATCAACGTCTATCCGGACAAGCCGTTCACCAAGAAGCCGGCTGAGACCCGGATGGGTTCCGGCAAGGGCTCGCCGGAAGGCTGGGTTGCCGTGGTCAAGCCCGGACGGGTGATGTTCGAGCTGGCCGGCGTGCCTGAGCCGCTCGCGCGCGAGGCCATGCGCCTGGCCGGCCACAAGCTGCCGGTCAAGACCAAATTCGTCATGCGAGAGGACGGCTGACGATGAAGGCCGACGAGCTACGCGACCTCAGCGAAGGGGAGCTGCGCGAGCATCTCGTGACCGCGCGACGCGAGCTGTTCGGGTTGCGCTTTCAGCACGCCACGGGGGAGCTCGACAACACCGCTGGGCTGAAGCACGCCAAGAAAGAGATCGCGCGCACGCTGACCGTCGCTCATGAACGAGGTTTTGATGTCTGAGGAAAACGCCGGCGCGGTCACCCCTGACGAGGAGGCGACGGCTACGAGCGGCGCGGCGACCCCGCGGCCCCCGGCCGAGATCCTGCCTCCGAAGGAGCGCCGGGCGCGTGCGCGGGCACAGAAAGCAGCCAGGAATCCGAAGCGCGGGCCGCGAACCGCCGAGGAGCGGCAGACGGAGCGTGACGTCCGGCGGCGGGCTAAAGCCGGAGCCCGGCGGGTGGAGCGGCAGCGTGCGCGGGCAAAGGCGCGCGCGGCGAGTGTTTCGCGTGAGCCGACACCGGCGCGCGAGCGCCAGCCTGGAGTCCAGAAGACGCGGCAGGGCGTGGTCGTCTCGGACAAGGCGGAGAAGACCATCACCGTGCGCATCGACGTCGCGCGGCGCCACCGCCGCTACGAGAAGATCGTCCGCACCTCGACCACGCTGCACGCGCATGACGAGCGCAACGACGCGCACATCGGCGACACGGTGATCGTGCGCGAGTCCCGGCCTTTGTCGCGGACCAAGCGCTGGCGCCTGGTCGAAGTCGTCGAGAAGGCGAGGTAATGGTCCAGAACGAGACACGCATGCGCGTCGCGGACAACACCGGCGCGCGGGAGATACTCGTGATCCGCGTAAAGGGCGGTCATCGGCGGCGCTATGCCGGCGTGGGCGACGTCGTCACGGCCACCGTCAAGCAGGCCAACCCGCAGGGCTCGGTCAAGAAAGGCGACGTGGTCACTGCGGTCGTGGTCCGCACGAAGAAGTCCTACGGCCGCGAGGACGGGACCTATATCGCGTTCGACGAGAACGCTGCCGTGCTGATCGACAACCAGAACAACCCGCGCGGAACGCGTATCTTCGGACCCGTCGCGCGCGAGTTGCGCGAGCGCAACTTCATGAAGATCGTCTCCCTGGCCCCCGAAGTGCTCTGAGTCTCATGCCCGCACGTATCAAGACCGACGACGAAGTCATCGTGATCGGCGGCAAGGACCGTGGCAAGCGGGGCAAGGTGCTGCGCGTCGAGCCGAAGCTGGGCCGGGTCTACGTGGAAGGCCTGAACATCGTCAAGCGCCACCAGCGCCCGCAGCAAGTGGCGGGCGCGCAGCGCGCAGAGCAGGTCGGTGGCGTGATCGAGAAGGAGGGCCCGATCCACCTCTCCAACGTGATGCTGGCCGACCCGAGGGACGGCAAGCCGACTCGCGTGGGGATCGAGGTTCAGGAGGGCCGGCGGTATCGGATCGCGCGTCGCAGCGGAACCAGATTGGACTGACACCATGCCCGCCAGATTGAAGACCCGCTACCTCGAGCAGATCCGCCCTCAGCTGGTGGAGCGATTTGGTTACTCGACTCCGATGCAGGCGCCGCGCATCGAAAAGGTGACCGTCAATATGGGCGTTGGCGACGCCAAGCAGGATTCGAAGATGCTCGAGTCAGCGACAGACCAGCTGGCCACGATCACAGGTCAGCGCCCGAACGTGCGCCGCGCGCGCAAGTCGATCGCGCAGTTCAAGGTTCGTGAGGGGATGCCGGTCGGCGTGGCCGTGACTCTGCGGGGCGAGCGTTCCTACGAGTTCCTCGACCGCTTGATGTCGGTGGCGATCCCGCGGATCCGCGATTTCCGCGGTTTGAACCCTCGTGCGTTCGACGGCCGCGGTAACTATTCGCTGGGCGTGCGCGAGCAGATCATCTTCCCCGAGGTCGATTACGACGAGATCGACCAGGTGCGCGGGCTCGACATCACGATCACGACGACGGCTCACACCGACGAGGAGGCGTTCGCGCTGCTGGTGGCACTGGGGATGCCATTCACGCGCGACCCCCGCGCCGCGGCCGCGGCCGCCGCGTAGCGACAGACATTCAAAGGAGCACATGGCCAAGGTCTCACAACGCGTCCGCCAGCAACGGACTCCCAAATACAAGACACGCGGCTACAGCCGCTGCCGGCGCTGCGGGCGCGCCCGCGCCGTCTACCGCAAGTTCGGCGTTTGCCGGATTTGCCTGCGCGAGCTTGCGCACAACGGCTACGTCCCCGGGATGACGAAGTCGAGTTGGTGATCGCATGTCGATGACCGATCCCGTCGCCGACTTCCTGACGCGCCTGCGTAATGGTGCGCGGGCGCAGCACCACGACGTCGCGATCCCCTCCTCGAAGCTCAAGCGCGAGCTGGCCCGGATCCTCAAGGAACAGGGCTACATCGAGGCCTGGAGCGTGACGCCGCCCGGACCTGGCCGCCCCGGCGAGCAGATCACGGTGACGCTTAAGTACACCGAGGATCGCAAGCCGGTCATCTCGGGCATGCAGCGCGTCTCGCGGCCCGGGCAGCGCACTTACGTCGACCACGCGCACATTCCGCGTATCCAGGGCGGCATGGGGACGGCGATCATCTCCACCTCGAGAGGTGTCATGACCGGCCACGAAGCTCGCCAGCAGGGCGTCGGCGGCGAGGTCGTGGCGAAGGTCTGGTAGACCCTGAGAGCGCGATGTCGAGAATTGGCAAACGACCCATTCCCGTACCCTCCGGCGTCACCGTCGCGATTGACCCTGAGCGCGTCACCGTGAACGGGCCGAAGGGCGAGCTGTCCGAGCGCGTCAGCCGCGACATCGGCGTCGAGCAGGTGGGCGAGGAGATCGTCGTCACTCGCCCGACGGACCGGGGCGAGCACCGAGCGCTCCACGGCCTCACCCGCACGCTCGTGGCCAACATGGTGCAGGGAGTAACGGCCGGCTTCGAGAAGCGCCTCGAGATCCAAGGCGTCGGCTACCGGGCGCAGCTGCGCGGCCGCGACCTGGAGCTGGCGCTTGGGTACTCGCACCCGGTGCCCGTGAAAGCTCCGGAAGGGATCGAGTTCGAAGTGCCGGCGCCGACTCGGATTGTCGTCCGCGGCGCCTCCAAGCAGCAGGTCGGCGAGGTGGCGGCATTCATCCGCAAGCAGCGCAAGCCCGAGCCCTACAAGGGCAAGGGGATCCGCTACGAGGGGGAGTACGTGGCGCGAAAGGTCGGTAAGCGGGCATGACCGTGGCGACCGCCCCCCAGCGTCGGCTGAAGCGCCGCCGGCGTGTCCGGGCGAAGATCCGTGGCACGGCCGAGCGCCCGAGGATCTCCGTGTTCCGCTCCAACCGCGGCCTGTTCGTGCAGCTGATCGACGACGACGCGGGCCGCACGCTCGCCTCGGTCAGCTGGACCGAGCCCGACCTGCGTACGCTGAAGCCGATGGAGCAGGCGAGCCGGGCAGGCGCGCTGCTGGCCGAACGGGCGGCGACGGCCGGCGTCCAGCGCGCGGTGTTCGACCGCGGTGGCTACCAGTACCACGGCCGCGTCAAGGCCCTGGCCGATGGAGCGCGGGAGGGCGGGCTGGCGATCTAGCCAGACGCTACTCTGGATCGAGCCATGGCAGTCCGCGATCGCACAGTCTCAGCTTCCGGAATCGACCTGCAGGAGCGCGTGGTCGAGATCAACCGCGTGGCCAAGGTCGTCAAGGGCGGCCGTCGGTTCTCGTTCACCGCCCTCGTCGTAGTGGGCGACGAGCGCGAAG
>JAFAZV010000020.1 GCA_019239445.1 Solirubrobacterales bacterium | reverse complement strand
CCGCCCGAACGTACGTCAGCGCCAGCGCCACGGCGAGTGCCAGCGCTCCGAGCGCAGCTCCCGATCGGGAGCGTCGCACGGTCAGGTAGCAGAGCAGGGCGACCCCGAGCAGGGGCGCGAGCGTCCCAGGTGCGTTGAGCGAGGCGAACACGCGGACGTGGACGCCGTCTCCGGTGCCGATGCTGCTGAAGTCCACAGAGTTCAGCCAGCTCTGATCCCACACCGGGAGACCGACGACGCGCTGCCAGACGCCGTAGACGGCGATCGGGATGAGGCCGACGATCAGAACGCGGCGCATCGCGCTGCGGCGGGAGCTGGGAACGTCGTGGAACCCGATCACCGCCGCCGACAGCCCGGCGAGATAGGCGGCGAAGGTGTACAGGCCGGAAAGGGGATGAAGCATCCCCAGGGGGAGCCCGATCGTGAACCCGAGGCCGGCCAGCAGCAGGATACGCCGCACTCGCGGCGGCAAGTCGCCGCGGAGAAGCTCGAGGCCGGCGACGCCGGCGGTGGCGAGGACCGGGGCGAGCGCCAGCGGGTCCGCGTTGACGTAGCCGGTCAGCAGGTCGAACAGCCGGCGGAACATTGGCGCAAGCAGCCACAGCGCCAGCAGTGCGGCGATCCCCGCTCGGCGGTCGTGCAGATGCAGGGCGATGACGAGCGCGACCAGCACCAAGCCGAACCCGGCTTGGAGCGAGTACGTCATGACGAGCGCCGTGAGCAGCGATAGGCCGGCGGCAACGAGCGCGAACCAGAGGCGCTCGCCGCCCCGGCGCGTGCCCGGGGCGCCGGCTTTCAAATGGGCGATCAGCTCGGCCACGGTCGCGAGAGCGTACTGAGGCTCTGCGTGATAAGACCCGGTCGATGGTCGAGGCCGACACGCCGGTCGCGGAGGGCAAGGCAGGCGCGCCAGCACGTGGCCGGCCGGCGCTCCCCAGCCCCGGTGCGATCGTCCAGTTCCTCCTCCAAGCGCTGTTCAACTTGCTCATCACGCACCTGCCTGGGCACTGGCTGCGCCTGCTTTGGCTGCGCCTGCTCGGCGTCCGGATCGGCTCGGGCACGATCATCTTTCGCGGCACGACCGTGTTCGGCGCCCGCGAGCTGCAGCTCGGCGAGCGCGTGCACGTCGGTTTCCGCGTCGTGCTCGACGCTCGCGGCGGAATCCGCGTCGGGGAGGACGTCAACATCTCCTCCGATGTGCAGCTGCTGACTGCCAGGCACGCAGTTCATTCGCCTGAATTCGAGCGCGAAGTCGCCCCGATCGTGATCGAAGACCACGTCTGGGTGGCGACGCGGGCGATGGTGCTCGCGGGCGTCAAGGCTGCGCGTGGTGCGGTGATCGCGGCGGGAGCGATCGCCACCCGCGACGTGCCGGAGCTGACGGTCGTGGCCGGCGTGCCGGCCACGGCCACTGGTAGCAGGCGCAGTGATCTTTCCTACCGCCTCGTCGCCCGTCGCCCTCCGCTGTATTAGTGGTCCCTCCCGCAAATACGCCTGCATTCGAGGCGCCCCTGACGGCGCCTGCGCGGGCTCGCGGCCCGCTCGGCATCCTGCCTCGCTTCTACGGGCCGCGCCGGCGTCATCCAGCTGTCCTCGGCGGCTCGTGCAGCGCTGCTGCCTCGTGGACGGCCCGCTCGGCCTCCAGCCTCGCTTACGGCCGGGCCGCCCCCGAGTCGTCCAGCTGCCGCCTGCGTCCTCGCCCGGCATCCGTCAGTGACGCCTCTTGGTGCGACCGTACTTGCGGGAGGAACCACTAGTGGCCGTTGTGGAGGGTGACGACCTGAGCCAGTCCCGACACCCTGACCACGGTCGCGACGATTCGGTTATCGCCGATGATGAGTTTGGTGCGGTGTTTGGTGGCGTAGGCGAATACGGCGTCGACGCCGGCGCTGTCGAAGTAGGTGACCTGCCGCAGGTCGATCTCGAGGGCAGAATGGCGGCTGGCCGCCAGCTCGAGCGCCTGCCGGAAGCGCGGCGCCGAGCTGAGATCTATCTCGCCGGCGACGATCAGGCTGGCCGTTCCGTCGGCGTTGGAGGCGCTGCGGATCTCCAGCTCATCGTTCACGGGCGAGTTCCTTGCGTAGGCGGACCGTCGTTCCGTTGCCGGTCTCGATTGTGTAGTCGTCCATGATGGCTTCGATCAAGGTCAGGCCGCGTCCGCGCTGCGTCGCGTTGGGATCGGGCACCTTCCAGCGCCCGTTGTCCGTGATCGTGACCGTCAGTCGGCTCGCCTCGATCTCGGCCCGGAGGTCGATCAGACCGCAGGGGTCGAAGTCGTAGGCATGTTCGATCGAGTTGCTGAGTGCCTCGCAAACGCTGAGGACAACCTCGTCGGAGTCAGCTGCGTAGCCCTCGGCCGATAACCACTCGCGCAGTCCCCTGCGAAGCCGGCTGAGTTCGGCGGGGTCGGCGGGCACGGCAACCGTGAATCGCGGTGGTTGCACGCGCGGCAGCCGATACAGGAGCAGCGCTACGTCATCTTCGCTTCCGGCCGGTTGCATCTCATCGACGATCAGGTTTGCGAGCCGCTGGACCGAACGATCGCGCTCGCGTTCGATGATCTGCCTCAGTTGCGCGAGTCCGTCGTCGAGGGGCAGCCCGCGCCGCTCGACCAGCCCATCGGTGTAGAGCGCAAGGGTGCAGCCGGGCGTGAGTTCGGCCGTCGCCTCCGCACGGTCGGCGACAGCGACGGCCAGCGGCAGCGATGATCCATGTTCCAGCCACTCGCTGTTCTGGTCGTGGTGGGCGAGGAGTGCGGGAGGATGCCCGGCCGAGCTATAGCGGACGGTTCGAGCGGCCGGATCGACCAGGGCGCAGAAGACCGTCGTGCATCGAGCCGCCGGAATTCGCTGTGCGAATACATCGAGGTCGCACAGCACGTCGCGCGGCGTCTTGCCCTGAAGCATCAGCGAGTGCGACACGCTTCGCAGCTGGCCCATCACGGCGGCCGCCTTGATGCCGCGGCCGACGCAGTCTCCTACGATCAGGCCGAGCCTCTCGGCAGGGAGGTCGATCACGTCATACCAGTCTCCCCCGACCTCGAGCGGGCGCACCGCAGGTCGGTAGCAGGCGGCTGCGCTGTCGGGGAGCTCGTGGTCGACCGGTCCCAGGATCGCATGCTGCAGCGTGTCGGCGACGTCGACGACAGACGCAAGCCGCAGCCGTTCCTCCTCGGCTGCCTTGCGCTCCGTGATGTCCGTGTGAACGGCAACTGACACGACGCCGTGCTCAGGGTGCTCGAAGTTCGACACGTTGGCCCAGCACCAGAACTCCGTTCCGTCCTTCTTGACGTTGTTGACCTCTCCGGACCACGAACCGTGGAGCGCCAGCGCCGCTTGGATGCTTGCCACCGTCTCCCGCGGAGCGTCGCCCCCTGCGTTGATGATCTCCACTGGACGGTCCGTCAGCTCCCCAGGCTCATATCCGAACATCTGCTCGAACTTCGGGTTGGCGTAGGCGATCGTCCAATCGCTGGTGCGGATCAGGATCACCCCCTCGGCCATGTTGCGCGTGATCTCGCCAAGCAGCCGCAACTCCGCCTCGGTCTCGACCCGCGTCGTAATGTCGCGGACGGCCGCCGACACGAGCGTTCCCTGCTCGCTCTCCACCGGTCCGAGCGAGACCTCGACCGGGAGCTCACTGCCGTCCTTGCGGACCGCGCGCAGCTGCAGTCCTTCGCCCATCGAGCGAGCGGCGGGATGGGCGAAGAACGCCGCGCGGCGAATCTCATGCCCGGCCCGGCGACCCTCCGGTATCAGCACCTCGACGTGTCGGCCGGTCAACTCCTCGCGCGTGTACCCCGACAAGCGAACCATCTGGTCGTTGATCAGCACGATCTCCCCGGACTCGTCGACGATCACGGTCGCATCGGGCGCGGACTCGAGCAGCCCGCGAAACCGCTCGGCCTCCGCACGCTGGGCCCGCTCACCGCGCCGGAGCACAACCACGAGCCCGCCCGTCAACGCCGCCAGCAAAGCGCCCAGCACGAGCGCGACCAGGATCAGGAGCGTTCGCAACGAGTAGACATCGGCGAACGCGACCGAAGTGGGCAGGCTCGCGCTCACTGTCCACCCGGTTGTCGGCACGGGGGCGTAGCCGACCAATGCGCCATTCCGCTCGCCGCTGACGGGCCGCCCCTGCAACGCAGCCAGTACGCCAGGATCGTCGCGCAGCGACATCAGAGCATTCGAGCTCGCGCCTGAACGCGCCACCAGCGAGCCCGACTGATCGGTCACGGTCAAGCGGATCCCCTGGGAGCGCGCAAACTCGTCCGCCAGCTCCTGCGTGCGATGCTGCAACCCCACGGTCAGGATCCCGATGACTCGGCCGCTGCGCGCTGGATGCACCAGTGCCGCAACCGTCACCGTCTTTGGCCCGTCGGCGGCGAGGAACACGCGCGAGACGTAGGGTGAGCGCACAGCGGTGACGCCGCGATACCAGTCCCGTCCCGCAAAGCTCTGCCCGTACAGCCGCGGGACGGGCGGCGCGGAAGCCACCAGCCGTCCCTCCGGCGAGACGAGCGCGGCAGCGCGCAACCCGCTCGTGGTCGCGTTCAACGAGCGCAACTCGCCCGCCACTTGCGCGGCTTGGGCCGGCGAGAGATGCTCGAGCGGCCGCTTGAACGCCAGCCCGAGCGCATCCGCATGCGTCTGCACGAGCTCAGAGAAGCGCGTGTTCTGCTCGCCCACCAACTGCGCTGCGAGCGCAGCCGTTCCCCGCACGCGAGCCTCAGCCTGTGAACGGAGAGCGTGGTCGGCACGCGCATAGACCAGCACCGCCGCCGCGACCAACAGAGCGACCGCCCCGATACCCGCCACTAACGCGAGTACGAGCGTCCGGCGGTACCGGACGCCGCCGCGAGTACCGTCCGGCAAGTTCATCCGGCCGCCTTCCAGTGCATCGCGCCTCGTGCGCTGCAGGGTGCTCTTCAAGACTGGTGTGACGGTGGTCCCAAGCGTGATCCGGCGCCGCCGCCACCAAGTATCCCACCTCGCGAAGCACGGAGCCACGACTCGCTGCTGCCCGTTGCGTCGAGCTGCCGCCGATCACGCGGGGCTCGCCAGCTCGGACGTCAGCCCTCCGGGTTCTCGCTCGCCTTGGACCACTCGTCGGCCTGCGCACGAGCACGCCGAGCTGCTTCGCGTATTTGCGCTGCA
Source organism: Solirubrobacterales bacterium (assembly GCA_019239445.1). Classification (GTDB taxonomy): domain Bacteria; phylum Actinomycetota; class Thermoleophilia; order Solirubrobacterales; family Solirubrobacteraceae; genus Palsa-465. The sequence goes on along the minus strand of JAFAZV010000020.1, from coordinate 23,908 downwards.
GCGCGACGCTCCTCGTCGGCAGCCTCGAGATTTGCCATTTGCTCACGCTTCTCGGCGTGTCTGTCGGCCAGAGCCGCGAACGTCTCCAGCGCCTCCGCGCTCCGGGTCAGCAGCGCCGCGAGGTCTCTGGCCCGCTGCTGCGTTCGTCTGAGCACCGCTTGGGCGACGTGGGTCTCGTGCTCAAGGGAATCACGCTCGACCAGCGCCGCCCACCGCCTTTCGAGTGCGGCCCCGCCGCGCTCGAAGTCGGCCATTTCCCGCTGCAGCTCAGCGCGATCGGCGTCGCCGTGGTCGTCCCAGAACCGCGCCGCCCGGTCGTGATTTTCCGCGGCCGCCTCGTGACGCGTCGCGGCTCCAAGATGATCCGCCGAATCCCTCACGTCCTGAATGTGAGCCCCGTCGGTGTACGAGTCCCCATCTCGGCGAAATCTACGCCCTTCTGGAGCGAGCGGGGCCGCATTATCGGATCGGCGGTCGATCGTGCCACGACAGCGACGGGTAGTAATCGAAAACGATCTCGTCGCGCATCGCGAAGCGGACGCCGAGGCGCAGCATCCGTTCGAGCAGACCAGCATCGTTGGGGATGCTGAAGAGCCAGTCACTCACCTGCAGCGGCATGAACCGAAGCCCGCTGTGCAGCAGTGAGCACTGCAGCCCCCACTCTCCCCATGCGGGCGGGAAACGCCCCAAGGTCTCCGATCCACCGCCCGGCTCGTGCCGTTCGAAGCGGCCGTACGAGACCTCGGCTCGCTCCGCGCGCGCAAGCCTCAGGAGCGACTCGACGCATGTGCTGCGCATAGCATCGTCATCGTGGACGACACCGATCCAGCGTCCACGCGCAAGCGCCAGGCCCGTGTTGTGCGGGGTGGTGCCGCCGACGAGCCACGCGTCGTCGCTGCGGGCCGGATACGGGCCCCGATACGGCAAGTTGACGAAGCGCAAACGCTCGTCGCCGAACGATTCCACCACGTGTGCTATTTCGTCCGGCGCGCCGTCGCCGACGACGATGCAGTCGAGGTGCTCGTACGTCTGTCCCAGCACCGATGGCAGCGCGCGGCGGCTGAGCAACTCCGGCCGGTTGAACGTGGTCACGATGATCGTGACAAGAGGCTCCGCCTCGTCGAACGCAAGCGCGTACTCCTCGCTGCACCGAAGCTCCCACAGCCGCTCCCACGAGCGAGCGTCATCGTCGCGGACGACGCGGAGCGCCTCGAGGCCCCGGTGGTGCTCGGCGGACCTCTGCTGCGCGAGCTCATCTACCCGACGTGTGAGTGCTGTCAGCTCCTCACGGCAAGCCTGCACTTGGTCGGCGAGCTGGATTGAAAGTCCGAGCACCTGCTCGGCGCGCGCACGGGCAGCCCGCAGGTCAGCGCGCGCCGCGCGAACGCGACCCCACTGCGCGGTGAGGTAGCGCTGAAGGAAGGTCAAACTTGCTCCTGACACTCGCCGGCGCATAGAAGGACGTTATCCGAGCGCAGCAGATCGACAGTGGATGCGACGATACGCACGCTATGAGGCGCGACCCAGCTCTCGCCACCCTCTCCCACGACCATCACCAAGCGCTATTCGTCTCGCAGAAGCTCCGCCGGGCAGGAGTCGAGACAGCCGCTGACGCTCTCACTGCTCTACGCGCGTACTGGCACGCAGATGGGCGGGAGCACTTTCGCCTCGAGGAAGAGGAGCTGTTCCCGGCTTATGCGGCCTATGCCGACCCGTACGACCCCCTTCTGGCCAGGGTCCTGTGCGACCACATCGCGATCCGTCAGCGCATCCGGGCGCTCGATCGACCAGATCCGCCGTCGCTCGACGCGCTTCATGAGCTTGGCCGGCTCATCGACACCCACGTGCGCAGCGAGGAGCGGGAGCTGTTTCCGCGTATCGAATCCACCCTGCCGGAGCGCGAGCTCGCTGCGCTCGGCGCCGCGCTCAGAAGCGCTTAGCGCGCGCCGGCCGCGCGGTCAACGGCGGCGGATTGGTTCGTGCGCTGACGTTCCTCGGTGGGCGATCGTTAGCTGCGCGTCAGGCCGGGTAGATCCTCGCGCGCGGCGCGTACGCGCAAGCTTCGAACGAGCTGGGCGGTCAAGGCAGATGGGAAACCGCGGCGGCGATGCGGATCCTCCTCCCGGAGATGACGGCGCGCACGCGTTGCTGACCGCTGACTCCGGGTTGCATGAGCGCGATCCGCTCCATATCGCGCTCGAGCACGGCGAGGACGTCATCGACCCGAACCAGTGGGCGGGGAGGGTCCCGCAGACTGCAGGCGTCACGCCGCGAATCCGTTTCGGCTCGCGCTGGGTGAGCCTCCTGTGGGCGCTGCCGATTGCAGTTATCACGTTTCTGATCCTGATCGCCGTAGCGAAGCGACTCCGGGAAACGGCCGGGGTGCAGTCGTTCATCGACAGCTATCCCGGGACGATCGCCGCGCCGAGGCCGACCCAAATCGGGATCCCGTGGTGGGCGCGCACGGAGCACTTCTTCAACCTGTTCTTCATGTTGTTCATCATCCGCTCCGGCCTGCAGATCCTCGCGGATCACCCACGGCTCTACTTCGACCGCAACTGCACGCCGGGCCGAGACTGGTTCCGCTTCCAGAAGCCGGTCCCGCGCGACCGGGTGTGGACCGCCAAGGAGGACTCAGTCCGGCTTCCCGGCTGGCTTGGAATCCCTGGGCTGCGCCACTCGATCGGCCTCGCGCGCTGGTGGCACTTCGCTTTCGATCTGCTGTGGCTTGCTAACGGGGTCATCTTCTACATCTTGGTATTCGCCACCGGTCACTGGCGGCGCATCGTGCCCGCATCTTGGGACGTCTTCCCGAATGCCCTTTCGACGATGATCCAGTACCTCTCGCTCGACTGGCCGAAAGATCAAGGCTGGATCGCGTACAACGGCTTACAGCTGCTCGCCTACTTCATCACCGTGTTCATCGCCGCGCCCTTGGCGCTGATGACAGGTCTGTTGCAGTCACCTGCGATCTCGAACCGCTTCCGGTTCGCCGGCCGACGGCTCAACCATCAGCTCGCGCGGACAGTGCACTTCTGGGTGCTGTGCTGGTTCTTGATCTTCATCTTCTTCCACACGGCGATGGTGTACACGACGGGGCTGCTGACCAACCTCAACCACATCACCCTCGGCCGTAACACAGACGGGTGGGGCGGGCTCGGCCTCTACGTCCTGTGGATGGCGATCGTGATTGCCGCTTGGGCGCTAGCAACGCCGCTTACCGTCCGCCGCCCACGGCTGATCCAGCGCGTTGGGCGCGCCGTCGTGGGGCCGATCCAAAACCTGTTCGAGCACGTCGATCCACGGCCGGGCGAATATTCCGAACGCGAAATCGCGCCGCATCTGTGGCCGAACGGCAAGATGCCCTCCACCGAGGAGTACGAGGCGATGGCCACCGAGGACTTCGCCCACTACCGGCTGCGGATCTTTGGCGAGGTCGAGAATCCGCAGGAGCTGACGCTCCAGGAGGTCAAGGCGCTACCGCGTCAAGAGCAGATAACCGCACACCATTGCATCCAAGGTTGGTCGGGAGTCGCGAAAATGGGTCGGCGCGCCGATGCGCGACATTTGCGACCTCGTCAAACCCAAACCTCAGGTCCGTTTCGTTGTCTTCTACTCGTTCGTCGAAGGTCCAGACGGCGGGCTCTATTACGACGTGCACAAGCTCTCGCACATGTACCACCGTCTCACGATCCTCGCTTACGAGCTGAACGGGGAGCCGCTTGGGCTCGTACATGGCGCGCCGCTCCGACTCCGCAACGAGGTCGAGCTGGGCTACAAGCTCGTCAAGTGGGTCCAGGGCGTCGAGTTCGTCGCCTCATTCGCGGAGATCGGCGGGGGCTACGGCGGCTACAACGCCGATCATGAGTTCTTCGGCTATCGCGCCGGCATTTAGCTTCGCGATTCGGCAAGCGCAGCGCTGAATCCGGCCACGTCAGTCAGCACGGCGTCGCCGAGGAACCGCAAGGTGTCGAGCGACCGGTCGGCGGCGGCAGCATCTCCACCGGCACACGCGTCGGTCACGACTACGGGGATGAAGCCGAGATCGCCGGCGTGACGTACGGTCGGCTCGATGCCGATCTCCGTCGCCACGCCGACGATCGCCAGGACGCGCACACCGCCGTCGCGTAGAGCAAGCTCGAGTGGCGTTCCGACGAAAGCCGAGAAGGTGAGCTTGTCGAGCGCCGCCTCGCTCGCAATCGGCGCCAGCTCCGGCACGATCTGCGTCTGGGGAGCGTTCGGGAGGAACGGCGAGCGCACGTCCTCGAGGCGCTCCACCTGCTGCCAGTTGCGCCACATCCGCAGCTGCGCCACCCCCATGAGCGCTACCGGCAGCGTGACGTGACGGGTGAAGAAGATGCGGACGCCGGCGGTGCGGGCCGCCTTCAGCACCTGACTCACGTTCGCGATGACCTGCTCGCTCGCATCCACCTGACTCAAGATCCCGACTTGCATGTCGTAGACGAGTAGCGCGAGGCGCTCCGGCCGGCACAGCTCGGCGAGCGTTTCTGGAACCTCGAGGCCGTTGACCTGCTCCATCCAGAGCACCCTAGCGATGGCAGGCGAACTCGGCCGCTCGCGTTGCAACCCTGGCAGCTCAACTTTTGCCGAGGCTCTACCGATAATGGATGAAGATGAGTGGCTATGCGCGATCAGCGATGGCCGCGCTGGCGCTGATCGTGGTGGCGTCGTGCCTGGCCGACCCAACCGGAGCCGCGGCCGCGACGCCGCCGGCGCTGCGGGTGTCCGGTGACGTTCTCCGCGATACGACTTCTCAGCGCGTCACGCTTCGCGGCGTCAATCGCTCGGGTTCAGAGTACGCCTGCATGCAGGGCTGGGGGATCTTCGACGGCCCGAGCGATGCGGCTTCGGTGCGCGCGATCGCGCGCTGGCACGTCAACTTCGTCCGCGTGCTGCTCAACGAAGACTGCTGGCTCGGGATCAACGGCGTCAAGCCGGTCTACGGTGGGCGCGCGTATCGCCGCGCGATCGTGCATTACGTACAGCTGCTGCACAGCTATGGCATCTATGCCGAGGTCTCGCTCGTGCGGGCCGCACCCGGCCACGACCGCGCCACGCACCAGCCTCGTGCTCCGGACGAAGATCACGCGCCCGCCGTGTGGGCGGGCATGGCGGCGACGTTCAAGCACGATGCCGATGTCGTGCTCGCGCCGTGGGGTGAGCCATTGGTCGACGCGCATTGCTGGCTGGGCGGCGGCAGCGCCTGTCCCGCAACGCAAGGACCGACCAGGAGTCGCTACCGCACAGCGGGAATGCAGCAGGCCGTGGACGTTATGCGCGCCGCGGGCTATCGCGGACCGATCGCGATTCCGGGTCTCGACTACGGCAACGACCTGTCGTCCTGGCTCGCCTACGCGCCCCGCGATCGGCTGCATCAGCTGATCGCGGAGGCGCACGTGTACGGCAAGAACAATTGCAGCTCAGCCGCCTGCTTCGATCGCACCATGGCTCCGGTGGCGCGTCGCGTGCCGCTGATCTTCGGCGAGACGGGAGAGACCTACGATGCCTCGAGCTGCAACTCGACGAACATCTCGACCTTCCTCGATTGGGCCGACGCTCACGGCGTCGGCTATGCAGCCTGGACGTGGGACACGTGGCGGAGCTGTCAAGCCTTGATCAGCAGCTACGCCGGCGCGCCCGCGAACGGCTACGGCGGCTTCGTCAAGGGCTACCTCGCCGGCCTCGCGGCGCGCCCGTCGCCTTCCTCCGCACCCGCCGGCTGAGGCTGGTCGAGAAGTTCCCGCCTGGCGCAACTTTCTCGACCAGGCTCGTGATGCGACCTCAGAGCGACGAGATGCCCTTGAGCGCGCCGAACATGGCGATCGCGACGAGCAGCAGGGCGGCCAGCGCGATCGCCCATCGAACTCGATCACGCCGGCGCGCGGCCGCGGTCGCGCTCGCCAACGCCGGCGCGGGCGCCGGCGCCTCAGGCGCGTGTGCGACGCCTCGCCTTGCCCCCACCGGTGCGGGCGCCGCCGCGGGTTCAGCCCGCGGTTCCGGCTCGGGAGCCGCACGCTCGGCCGGGGCGTCGTCGGCGACCGGGGCCGCTTCGCCGGTGGCGACCATCGACCAGCGGCCGGCCCGGCGCAGGCCGCCCGCCGCCACCAGCGCCGCCTGACCGAGGTCACCGGCTGAGGGATACCGCTCGCGCGGATCTTTTGCCATTGCCCGCTGCACCACCTCGCTGAAGCCGGACGGTAGGTCCGGACGCAGCTCGAGCGGCGAGGGTGCAGGCGCATCAACGTGCGCCAGCGCGGCCGGGCCTCCGTGCCAGCCGCTGAACGGGGGCTCGCCGGTCAGCGCTTCGAACAGCAGGCAGCCGAGCGCGTAGATATCCGCCCGCGCGTCCACACGCTCGCCCAGCACCTGCTCTGGAGCCACGTACTCAGCCCGGGCGACGACGGTCCGATGGCGGGTGAGATCGCCTTCGGTAGCGGCCGGCTTGGCCAATCCAAAATCGCTCAGGTAGACGTGATCGCGTCGCGCGAGCAGGACGTTCGACGGCTTGACGTCGCGATGGAGCATTCCGCGTGCATGAGCGGCGTCCAGCGCTGCGCCGACCTGACGCACGATCCGCGCCGCGCGCAGCGGCTCGAGCGGACCGTCGGCCGAGATCAGCGCGCGCAGGTCGGTGCCCTCGACCAGCCGCATGATGATGTAGAGAACGCCATCCTCGTCGCCGGCGTCGAAGATCGGGATGACGTTCTGATGGTCGATGGCCGCGGCGATCCGTGACTCACGGCGAAACCGCTCGCGGAAACGCTCATCGCCCGAGTACTCCGGAAGGATGAGCTTGAGCGCCACCGGGCGGCGCAGGGCGAGCTCTTCGGCGCGGTACACGATGCCCATATCCCCGTGGCCGATCACGGCGTCTACTCGACAACCCGCCATGAGTGCCCCGGGCGCGACTTCTGGACTTGGCAACGGACGCTCCGGCGCAGGGGCGGGGCGGGCTCGGCGCGGCCGCTCGGGCTGACGCGCTGGGGCGGGAGCCGGCGGCGCGGGCGAGCGCTCGGCGGCCACCGGCGCGGGCGGGCGGTTAGGAGACGCCGGCGCGGGCGAGGGCGGACGCGCGTTGGGTTCGCGCTCTCCCGCCAGCGCGGCTGGCGCCTGTCCGGCCACGCTCACCCGCAGCGTCGTCGCGCCGACTCTGATGACGTCGCCGACTCGGAGCGAGTGCCGCCCACGAACGCGCTCGCCGTTGACGAACGTCCCGTTGGCCGATCCCAAATCCTCGACGACGAGGCGGCCGCCGGCGTCGCGGGCGAAGCGAGCGTGGCGCCGCGAGAGCTCGGGGTCATCGCTCAATTGGCCCTCGCCACTCGCGCTGCGCCCCACGATGAGCTCGTCGTCGACCTCGAGCTGTGCATCTCGCGCCGCACCTCCCGTGATGATGAGGATCGCTCGTGCGGCTGACTGCGCCGGCGGCGGGGCGGGCACGGCTGCACTCACGGGAACAGGGATGACTTCCAAGGCTGTCTTGCCGACCCGGATCAGATCGCCGACGGCGAGCCGCCGCACGCCATCCACCCGGCCGTGGTTGACAAAGGTTCCGTTCGCGGAGCCGAGATCCTCGATCTGGAGCGCGCCGTCCGGCGCACGCGAGATCCGGGCGTGGCGGCGCGAGATCGCACGGTCGCCGCCCAGGCGTCCGGCTTCAGCAGCCGACTCGCGACCGATGAGCAGCTCGTCTTCGACGCTCAACACCGATCCGCGCCTGGTGCCTTCGGTCACCCGCAGCTGCTCGCCCGCCATCAGCCGGCAAGCGTAACGCCTCGAGTTCCGCCACCGGTGAGGCGTTCGCCACAGAAGCCGGAGCACCGAACGCCGTAGATAATGCGCGGGGATGTCCTCGCATCGTTCCGGTGACTCCGAGCCGCTGGCCGAGCTCAGAGCGTTCGTCGACGCCGAGCGTTCTGGCCGACCGTTCCTGCTCTTCAGCGACGCCGAGCATCGCCAGCAGCTGTTCTTCTTGTCCCCCGATGCGGAGGCGGTCTCGGTCGGACGGCGTCCCTCTTCGGATGTCGTGCTCGACTGGGACAACCAGGTCTCTCGCACGCATGCGCGCTTCGAGAGGACCGGCGACGGCTGGGAACTGGTCGACGACGGGCTCTCGAGCAATGGCACGTTCGTCAACGACGAACGGCTGAGCGGCAGGCGCCGGCTGAACAACGGCGACACCCTCCGCTTCGGGTCCACCGCGGTCACCTTCCATGCCCCCAAGCCTCAGCGGGCCACGGCGGGTTCGGTGGCTGAGCGGGCGGTGCCGGGGGCCGAGCGTGCGGTGGCGGGCGACCAGGGCGCAGCGCCAGAGGCGGAGCGCGCAGTGCCTCCGCCGGAAGTGGCGTCGCAGGCACCGGACCCGGCGCCGCAAACGCCGGCGCCGCAAACGCCGGCGCCGCAAGCGCTGGAGCCGCAAGCGCCCGAGCCCGCCGTGCCGATCGAGCTCTCGAGCACCCAGCGCCGCGTGCTCGTTGCGCTGTGCCGGCCATACAAGGACGCGAGCAGCCTCGTGATGCCGGCCGGCGATGACCAGATCGCCGACGAGCTTGTCCTCTCCGTCGGTGAGGTGAGAGCTCACCTCAGGGTGCTGGCGGCGAAGCTCGGCGTCCCCCACCTGCCCGACCCCGAAACCCGCACGCGCATCGCTGAGCGCGCACTCGCCGGCGGGCTGATCTCCGACCGCGACCTCTGAGCCGACGGCCGCATGCTGTCTCCAGGTTCCACCTTCGCCGGCTACCAGGTCGAGAACGTCGTCGGCCTGGGCGGCATCGGGATCCTCTACCGTGCCCGCCAGCTCCGTCTCGACCGCCTGGTGGCGCTGAAGCTGGTCGAGCCCGACGTCGCGCGTGACCCGGTCGTGCGCGAACGCCTGCGCCGCGAGGCGCGTGCCGTGGCCTCGCTCGACCATCCCAATGTGGTGCCCCTGTATGAGGCCGGCGAGGAGGACGGCAACGTCTACATCGTTACGCGATGGATCGAGGGCACCGAGCTCGGAACCTTGATCCAGCGAGACGGGCCACTCCCAGCCGCCCAAGCTGCTCGTGTCGCCGCGCAGATCGCCTCGGCGCTCGAGATCGCCCACGAGCGAGGCCTGATCCACCGCGACGTCAAGCCCTCCAACGTGATTCTGACCTCCGACGGCCACGTCTACCTGACCGACTTCGGCCTCGCCAAGCGAGCCGAGACCGCGCCGGGCTTGACCGCGGCGGATCAGATACTGGGCACCGTCGATTATGTGGCGCCGGAGGTGATCGAGGGAGGCGAACCCGAGGCGCCGAGCGACATCTACAGCCTCGGCTGCCTGCTGTTCGAGATGCTCTCGGGCGCGCCACCGTTCGCCGAGCACAAGGGCGGGATGGCGAAGATGTGGGCCCACGTCAACGCGCAGACGCCGTCGCTGCGCGAGCGCCGGCCGGATGTCCCGGCGGAACTCGAGGATCTCGTAGGTCGCGCCACCGCCAAAGCGCCCGAGGCGCGGCCCACGGCGTCGGAGTTCCAGGATGCGGCGCTGAGCGCGGCGGGCGAAGCCGTCTGAGCGGCGCCGGCAGATTCAGCTCGAAGAGCAGACGTCGAGGCGCTTCGTGGTCAGCATCATGCGTCCGAGCGCCACCCATGCGGCGCCGTAGTAGGTGGGGAAATGACGATCGAGCGCCGCAGCCTCGTCGAGCAGGCCGTCGCGCGCGCCTGCATGCCCGGCGGCATCGGCGGCTCCCGCCGCGGCCACCAGGACCACGGGATGAAGCGTGTTGCCGATTGGCCGGCCGGCGAGGTTGTGCTCGACTGGGAGTTTGGTCGGGTTCTGCCGCCTGAACACCGGCCACGCGCGTGCGGCGATGTGCGGACCGGCGGGGTTTGGGTCTTCGGCCATCCGCACGAGCGTGCGCACCGCGTCGAAGCTGAACTGCGGAGCCGCCTGGGGATCGCCTGGCGAGCCGATCGCAACCGCTCCCGCGCCCTCGAGCCTCGCCCAGTCCGGCGGCAATCGTCCCGGCGCCGGCATCAAGCTGCTCGTCAGCGCGCGTGAGGTCCTCGCCAGATCGCTCCAGCGGCCGTCGCGCGAGGCGCCGCGCAGCGCCGCGAAGGTGGCCGGTGAGAAGTAGCTCGGGTTGATCGTGATCGGCGCCTTGACCGCCCAAGGTCCGGCGCTCAACACCGGTGCGCCGTGGAACGCCGCCACCTCGACCTGCATGATCGCACGCCCGAGGGCAAGTCCCTCAGCTCGTAGCGACGGGCGGTGAAAGCGGCAGGAGGCGACCAGCAGAGCCCGCGCGGCGTCGACGTCGGCGTCCGAGGCCGCCTGCGGGTCGATGACGTGACCGCCCTTCCAGAGGAACGAGATCAGGCCGTCGGGGCGCTGGAGGTTGGCTCGCGTCCAGGCCCAGATGGCGTCGAAGCGATGGGCGTCGCCGATCGCGGCCGCCAGCAGCATTCCGTACGCCTGCCCTTCGCCGACGGTGTCGCCCCCCTGATCGATCCGTACGACACGGCCGTCGCGCGCGACATAGCGGTTCAGGAAGTGCTGAGCGGCGACGTCAGCTCGGCTTTCAGGTTTGGACGTCACGCGCGCAGTTTCGCTGCTGCCCCCGCAGCCGCCGAGAAGGCAGATACCCGCCCCGGCCACTGCCAGCGCCAAGACGAGCAAGAGAAATTCACGGCCGCTCCGCCTCAAGCCGCTACCTCGACCGGCTCGAACGACCCGGACGCCGGAGCGCGGGGTTTCTGGAGCGCCGCCCAGCATCCGGTCATGAGGATCGACACGTGAACAGCGGCGAATGAGACGTTGTTGATTGTGGCGGCGTCACGGTTTCGGGCCAGGCCGTAGACGCTCGCCGCAACCAGCACCCCGACGGCGACCAGCGCCGGCATCACCGCGCCCGGCTGGCGCGCCTCGGCGCCCTTCTTCGGCGTAACGACGAACGAGCCCTTGCGGCGCAGCACCGTGTAGATCGTCGCAAGGACGTGGATCCAGAAGTTGGCCGCCGACAGCGCAAAGGCACCGAACGTGTACGAGCCGGCGCCGGCGACGGCCGCCACCGTCAGCGCCACGGCGTAGTACGGCACGAAGTGCAGCAGGAACACGGGCGCGTTGATGCCGCCAATCGGCTGACCGCCGCCGAGCAGGCGCACCACCGGGAAGCTCATGTAAATGAGCACCGTCCAACCCGAGAGGAAGTACAGACCCGAGAGCAGGTACTGCGCCTTCAGGCGCCAGGGCAGCTTGGCCCGGAGCGCGCGAGGCACGCCGGAGAGACAGCCGCGCGCCCAGCGCTGCTGCTGGGAGACGTAGGCTGCCGTGTCCTCCGGACCCAGCCCGCGCGCCAGCACATCCGGCACGTAAGCCGAGCGCCACCCGCGCTCGTGCAAGTGGATCGAGAGCTCGAAGTCCTCGGTCAGCGAATTGGTCGGGAACCCGCCGACGCTCTCGAATGCCGCGCGGCGGAACAACACGTTGGTGCCGCAGCAGAAGACCGCGTCGAGCCCGTCTTTGCCGCGCGCAATCGCCCCGAAGAACAGCGCCTGCTGTGACCAGGAGGCAGCGGCGATGCGATTGGCCTCGGTATTGGCGTAGTACTGCGGGGTCTGCACGAAGGCGATCTCCGGATCCTCCATCCACCCGAGCGTGGCTTCGAGGAAGGCCGGGTCGGCAACGTGATCGGAGTCGAACACGGCGATGAACGGCGCCGAAGTCTTGGTCAGGGCGTGGTTGATGTTGCCCGCTTTGGCGCCGGTGTGCTCGGCGCGGCGGATGTAGCCGACGCCGTAGCGCTCGGCGAGGTCGCGCATCGCGTCGTCGTTGCCGTCGTCGAGCACCCATACCCTCACCTCGGCGCCGCGCAACCCGACCGCGGCCGCGACGGTCAGATCGACGATTTCCGGCGGCTCCTTGTAGACCGGGATGAAGACGTCCACCGCCGTCCACTCGGTCGGAGCTCGGCGCGGGCGCACGCGCTCGTGCGCGCAGGTCCACCAGAAGCCGAGCGCCTGCGTGAGGTTGAACAGCTCGGCCGCGATCAGGATCCCGTAGAGCACCGGCGTGCCGACGCGGTCCGGGTTGAGCAGCCAGCCGAAGTACCACACCGCGAACGGGATCCCCAGCAGGATCAGCATGCGGACGCGCCGGCGCACGCTCCAGGTGCTCGGCACGGGCTGCCAGCTCACGCGGCGAAGGCGGACATCCCACGGGCGACTGCTCACTGGAACTCCCACACCGTCGTCTGCGGAGTCTTGAAGCGCTGCACCAGGGTTCGGAAGAAGGTCAGCTGTCCCACCACGCGGTTGGTTTCGTTAAAGAAGCGAGGGTTGTTCTGAAATGAGGCGAGGACGAAGATCGGGCTGCCCTCGGTCCCGGCGGTGATCGGCTGCGTGAGCGGCTGCGCCGGGAGGTCGGGCGCGTAGTACTCGAGCACGTAGCGCATGTCGCCCGGCTCGTAGAGGACGAGGCTGCCGGCGCCGCCGTTGGCTTTGATGTGCTCGATCGCGCCGCGAAAATCGAACAGCCTCGGGTTGGCCTTGTTCAGCTGCTGATTGAGCAGGCCGATCAGGAGCGTCGCCATGACGCCGCCGGCAACGAGTAACCGTGGCGTCGGCTGGCGTATCCAGCCGGTGATCAGGCGGGCGATGAGCAGGAGCACGAGCGGCACGAGAATGAGGAAGTTGCGCACCTCGAACAACGAGCGGTCAAACGCGGAGACCACGATCAGCAGCAGCACGAGAGCGATCGAGGCCATGGCCAGCGTGGTCGTCTGCCGCGATCCTCCGCGGCCGAGCAGGACCAGCGACAGGAGCAGGAACAGCGGCCACATCGCGGCCAGCAGCACGGTCGTGGCATCCGGCTGATAGCCCCAAAGCGCCCAAGCCAGGTTGGCCAGCACCGAGTAGAACGACAGATAGTCATAGGTTCCGCTCGGTGAACCGGCCGCCGACGCGGTGGATTGATATTGGTGGTGCGCGAACGCGAGCAAGGGCACAAGCTGCATCGCTAGCACCGCCAGCGAGTACGCGAAACCGAGCGCCAGAGGCTTCACCGGCTGCCCGCGGCCGCGGCGTTGAACAAGAACCCCCACGAACACCAGCTGCTGGATCGCGATCAGAAGCAGCCCGAAGTAGTGCGACCACAGCAGCGCTGAGGTGGCGAGGATGTAGGCCGCCCAGTTCAGCATCGTGCCGTCGCGGATGGCGCGCAGCTGCGTCAACAGCGCCAGTAGCCCGAACAACGCTGCGAACTCGTACATTCGCACTTCCTGCGAGTACCACACGAGCATCGGCGAAACGGCGGCAAACGCGGCCGCGAGGAGCCCGGTGCGGCGGTCGTAGAGCTCTCGCCCCAGCTCGTAGAGCACGGGCACGATCAGCGTCCCGGCGATCAACGAGGGAAGCCGGACCGCAAACTCCGAATGGCCGAAGACGCGGATCGTCAGCCACAGCACGAGGTGGTAGAGCGGCGGCTGGCGGTCGCCGTAGTACAGGTTGCGGAACAGGTCGTGCAGGGACAGACGCGCCTGATGGATGCTGATCGCCTCGTCGAGCCAGATGCCGCGCGGCACGGCCAGCCGCAGGATCAGCGCGACGAGAATCAAGCCGCCTAGGACTCGCAGGGCGGTCTTGGGGGCGGTGTCCGGCTCACCGCGGCGCGGCAGACGCCCGCGCGGACCGAACAGCTCGTCTTCGCGCGCACCGCGCAGCCGCTCGAAGAGCGCGCCGGCCGAGGACGCTCGGGCCCGGGCTAGCCGCTGATCGGGGAGCGCGAGCATGCTCAGATGCTCCTACCTGGCAGGTCGAGCTCCGGTTCGCGCGCCAGCGCCCGAAGCTCGAGCCGGCGCTCGGCGGCGATGATGTGAACGACGGCGTTGATCAACGCGAGGTGCGTGAACGCCTGAGGGAAGTTCCCGAGGTGACGGCCGGTGATGGGATCGAGCTCCTCGGCGTAGAGGTCGAGCGGACTCGCGTAGGAGAGCAGCTTCTCGCACAGCGCGCGTGCCCGGCTCAGCTCGCCGATCTCGGCCAGCGCCGACACGAGCCAGAACGAGCAGATCGTGAACGTGCCCTCCTCGCCGGAGAAGCCGTCGTCGGTCTGATCGACGCGATAACGGAGCACCAGCCCCTCCTCGGTCAGCTCGTCCGCGACCGCCAGCACCGTGTTGCGAACGCGCTCGTCATCGGGCGGGAGGAACCGCACGAGCGGCATCACCAGGACCGACGCATCGAGCGCGCTGGTGCTGTAGTGCTGCACGAACACTCCGCGCTCGTCGAGGGCATTGGCGCAGATGTCGGCGTGGATCTCGGCCGCGGCCGCCTCCCAGCGCGCCGCCGTCTCGTCGGCGGCTCGGATGCGCGCCAAGCGGGCACCGCGGTCGGCGGCGACCCAGCACATCACCTTCGACGAGGTGAAATGACGCGGCTCGCCGCGTACCTCCCAGATTCCGCAGTCGGGCTCGCGCCAATGCTCCAGCGCTGTCTGGACCTGGCGCTTGATGATCGGCCACAGCCGGTCCGGCAGCTGATCGCGCGAGCGCGTGTGCAGGTAGATCGAATCGAGCACCGCGCCCCAGACGTCGTGCTGGCGCTGGTTGTAGGCGCCGTTTCCGATCCGCACCGGCCGAGCGTGGTCGTAGCCGCTGAGGTGATCGAGCTCCTGCTCGAGCAGCTTGCTCTCTCCGCCCACCCCGTACATGACCTGAAGCTCGCCCTGCTCTGCCTCGACCACGTCGGCGACGAAGTAGAAGAAGTCGTTCGCCTCCTCGTCGAAGCCGAGGGTGTAGAGCGCCCACAACATGAACGTCGAGTCGCGGATCCAGCTGTAGCGATAGTCCCAGTTGCGCTCGCCGTGAGGACTCTCGGGCAGCGACGTCGTGGCGGCGGCGACCATCGCGCCTGACGGGGCGTAGGTGAGCCCCTTCAGGGTCAGCGCACTGCGCTGCAGATGCGAGCGCCAGGGATGGTCGGGGAAGGTTCCGTGCTTGAGCCACTCCTGCCAGAAGCGCGACGTCCGCGCTAGCCATGCCTCGGCTTCCTCATAGCTGTACGGCGGCGGGTGCTCGGACCAGCCGAGGGCGACGAAGGCGACATCGCCCTCGTGCAGCATCGTACGAGCCCGAGCCCGTGGTCCCTCGAAGCCGAGCCGAAGGTCGGTCACGAGCCGCAGCTCGAGGTCCATGCCCTCGGAGCGGCCGAACGCCTCGTTGTAGCCCGCGCCGCCGTAGGACCAGTCGACCGCAAGGCCGCCGTAGTCGAACGCGGGCTCGCAGTCGAGCTTGATGTCGACGGAGCCCTGGACGCATTCGATCAAGCGCAGGATGACGTGGTCGGCGTCGTGGTCGGTGGGCGAGCGGCGGTGGGTTCGCGAGCGTTCGCTCTGGTGGTGCCACGGGCCGATCGAGAGCGCGTCGCGGACGATCACCCAGCCCATCCGCGTCTCCCAGCTCGTCTCGAGCACCATCGTGCCGGGGATGTAGCGCCGAGCGGCGGGAACGCGCACGTCGGCGGGGCCGACGCGGAAGCCGCCGGCGTCGCGGTCCAGCAACGCCGCGAACGCGCTCGGAGAGTCCATCCGGGGAAGGCACAGCCATTCGACGTTCCCGTTGGGAGCGATAAGCGCCGTCGTCTCGCAGTCGGAGAGGAACGCGTAGTCGGCTATCGGCGGGAACGCGCTGAGGTGATCCCCGTGGTAGTTAGCCCCCAGCATCGCCGGCGAGCGATTCTGCTGCCGTTCAGAATGAGTGTCAAGGTATGCTCGCGATGGCCTGGCCGCGGGGCACTCGGGACTTGGCGTGGAATCTCCGGCGCATGTGACTTCGATTGACGTGATCGCTTCGGCGCTCGAGCCGCTGACGTCAGACGTCAGTCGACTGAGTTCTCCGGACGGCGCGCTGACGTTGATGCTGAGCGACATCGTCGATGCAACCACGCTCGCGGCTCGGCTAGGTCCCGAACGGTGGGAGCAGTTGCTGCGCGACCACCACCTGCTCGTCGAGCGCCTCGTCGCGCTTCATGACGGGCAGGTGATCAAGTTCGAACGTGACGGTTTTCTGGCCTCGTTCAACAGCGCCCATGGCGCGCTCTATGCCGCGGTCGAGCTCCAGAGGACCTTCAGCAGTCCCGACGACGCCACCGCGCCGCACGGCTTGATGCTGCGGGTCGGCCTGCACTCCGGCTTCGTGATCGCCGCGACCGACGATCTGCTGGGACGCAACGTCGTCCTCGCCTCGCGGATCGCTGGCCACGCGCACGGCGGCGAGATCCTCGTCTCCTCGACGCTCAAGCAGTACACCGAGACCGATCCGAGCTTCCGGTTCGAGCCTCGAGGCGAGCATCATTTCAAGGGACTGTTGGGCGAGCACGAGGTATACCTGGTTCGGTGGGACTGACCGTGTGGCTTCTGACTGGGCTCCCAGCGCAGGTTGGCTGGACAAGCACCCGCGTGGGCGCAACATTTCTCACAGCGCGCTCCTGCGCCGGCCTTGAAAGGATTCGGACATGGAACTGAGACGGGGCGAGCTTCAGCCCGGATCGATCGTCGGCGGCTACCGGATCCACGAGCTGATCGGCCGCGGCGGTATGGGACTCGTGTACCGGGCGACGAACGTGGCACTGAACCGGATCTACGCCCTCAAGGTGCTGGCGCCCGAACTGGCCGAGGACGAGCATTTCCGCCAGCGCTTCCAGCGCGAGATGCGCATCGCAGCGTCGCTTCACCATCCCAACATCGTCGGGATCCACTACGCCGGCGAGCACGAGGGCTCGCTGTTCTTCGTCATGGACTTCGTCACCGGTACCGACCTGCGGGAGGTTCTCGTCAAGCACGGAGCGCTCGAGCCGATGCGCTCGGTCGAGCTGCTCGAGCAGTGCGCGTCGGCGCTCGACGCCGCGCATGCTCGCGGCCTCGTGCATCGGGACGTAAAGCCGGCGAACATCCTGATCACGGTTCGCGACGGCGAGGAGCACGCGTACCTGACGGACTTCGGCCTGGCGAAGAAGTTCGACACCGCGTCGGGACTCACCGCCAAGGGTTCGGTCGTCGGCACGGTCGATTACATGGCCCCGGAGCAGATCACGGGCAACCGCACCGACGCCCGCACCGACGTCTACGCCCTGGGCTGCGTCTTCTACCAGATGCTCAGCGGCAACGTCCCCTACGAGCGCGAGAACTCGGTGGCCACGCTGTTCGCCCACGTGCACGATCCGCCGCCCTCGCTCGAGGGTCAGATCGCGCACTCGTATCCCGCGTTTGCGCCGGTGATCGAGCGGGCGATGGCAAAGGAGCCGAGCCGGCGCTACTTCTCGGCCGGGGACTTCGCCCGCGACGCGGTGGCAGCGCTGAGAGGCCTCCGCGACACGGCGCCGCCGACGATCGTCGGCATCGGTGAGGCGACACCACTGCCGGCCTCGGCTGCGCCTGCGCCCGGCGTTGAGGAATGGCCCCCGGCCGGCGGGCAGGGGGAGACGACGGTGTCGCCCGGGCGTCCTACTCCGACTCCGGCGCCTGCCCCGGCGGCGCAGGCGCGCGTGGCCTCGCCACCGCCGGCGAATCCCACGGCTCCGCCTGGATACGACCAGGCGGCACCTGTCGCACCGGGCGTCGCCCAGCCACCCTCCCCACCGAGATTCGAACAAACCTCACCATCACCGCCGGCGTCGGGTCAGCCGCCATCGTCCCCGCCTGGTGCGGACGGCTCATCCCGTACGCCACCGTCCACTCCACCCCCGCCAGCCCGACGCGCCGGCAGCGGGAGCCCGCGCCGGCGCTACCTCCTCCCCGCGCTCGGAGCGCTGGTGCTGATCGCCGGCGTCGCAATCGCCGTGATCGTGTTGGCGTCCGGCGGATCCTCGGCGTCGGGAGAGCGGTTCACGTCCGACGAACGACCGGTGCCGACGAACCGCGTCACCGGCGGCGGCACCGGGACCGTGCAGCTCAACGGCAACGTCGCGACCGTGAGCGTCGACGTCAGCGGGCTTCTCAACGGCTCACCGCACGCGATGCACATCCATGCCGGCGGGCGGGGCGTGTGCCCGCCCGCCTCGGCGGCGCGCTTGCACAACGGCCACCAGGCGATCAGCACGACCGACGGGATCAAGTTCTACGGACCGCCACAGGTATCGCTGACCTCGACCGGGGACACGAGCTCGAAGAGCATCATCGACTTCTCCAGGTACCCGACCGTCGGCACGATTCGCTACACGCGGAAGATCACGATCCCGCCCGGAGTTGCCGCGGCGATCCGGGCCGGCAACGCCGCGATCATCGTGCACGGGATCGACTACGACCACAACGGGATCTACGACAACGTCCTCGATCGCAGCGAGCTGAACAACAGCCTTCCGGGAGAGGCGACCGCGCCGGCGCTGTGCGGGCCGCTGGTGGCGGCGAAGACGGCCGCCGTCGGAAATGGAGCCACGTATGCGTTCGTCCTGCGCCGTACTGCCCCAGCCACGGCCGCCTCGGCGCGTGAATTCGCACTGCTCTGTCACCTGCTGGGCATCACCCCGCCGGCCTCGACTCAAACGCAGGGCCAGACCGGCGCGCCGGCGTAGGACGCGAGCCAGACGGGAGAAAGTCCCCAAGCCTCACGCCGATCGGGGCGTCACCGGCGTTAGCTGGCGCCAGACGACAGAAATCCCCCACGGGTAGGCAACGTCGGGGAGGTGAGGGGATTTCTACCGCCGCCGGCGCATCCGCGAGACGACCACCATTGGGCGGGTCACGACGACCGTCAGCGCGAGACCACCACCGTCGCCTTCATCCACGGGTGAATCGTGCAGAAGTAGTGGATCGTCCCCGTCTGGGTGAGCGTGATCGCGAACGTCGCGCCCGGTCCGAGCTCGCGCGAGGACGCGAACCGCGGACCGCCCACGTAGGTGACGTTGTGCGGCGCGCTGTCGGCGTTCGTCCAGACCACCTTCTGTCCGACCTTGCCGTGCACCGAGGTCGGGTTGAAGTCGAGGCTCTTCATCGTCACCGGGACCGGCGCCAGCACGTCAGCGCCGGAGCCCCCGGTCGTGGACGGCAGGTCGGAGCCGGTGCCGCAGCCGGCGGCACACAGCGCGAGCACCACGGCGCCGGCAATGGAGCGTCGGGCACGTCGCAGACCTCGCCGCCGCGTCATCCGCTGACCTTCCCGGTCGGACTCCCGGCCGCCTGCGCGAGCGAGCGCGCATAGTCGACGCTACTGCGCGGGCGAGTGGCGGGATCCTTCCGAAGCGCGCTTGCCGCCGCCTGGACGACGCGAGACGAGATGTCGGGCCGCGCCCGGGACAGGTCCGGCGGTTCGTCCTGGAGATGGGCCCACAGGACCCGCAGGCCCTCGCGGTCGGCGAACGGCGGTGTGCCGGTCAGGCACTCGAACACGACGCAGCCGAGCGCGTAGGTGTCGGCGGCGCCGGTGACCGGCTCACCGCGGATCTGCTCCGGCGCCATGTAGTGCATCGAACCCACCGGCTGACCCGGCCGCGTGAGAACGCTCCCGCCGTGGTCCTTCGCCAGCCCGAAATCGGTGAGAAACGCGTTGCCGCCCCGATCGAGCAGGATGTTCGCCGGCTTCACGTCGCGGTGGACCATCCCCGCCAAGGCCAGCGCGTGCAGGGCATCGGCGATCTGAACGCAGATCCTCACGGTGCTTGCCAGATCGAGCGGGCCTCCGTCGGCCAGCTTTCCGTCGAGCGCTGTGCCGTCGATGAAGTCGGCGGCGAGATACAGCAGCCCCTCGTGCTCACCCGTATCTCGCACCTGAACCAGATGTCGGTTACGGACACTCTGGGCGATCCGCGCCTCGCGCCGGAACCGCCGCCTGAAGATCTCATCTCGCGCCAGGTCCGGCTTGACCACCTTCAGCGCCACCTGAGTACCGTCGCTCGCGGTCGTCCGGTAGACCTTTCCCATGCCGCCGACGCCGATCAGGGCGTCGAGCCGATATTCCCCAAACCGTGTGCCGACGCGCTCGTCGGCGGCAAGCTGCGCCATCAGACGTCGTTCACCTGGCGCCGTCGCTCGGACGCGTCCGGACGGCTTCGCTGCGCCGCAACCCCCCGAGCGGCTCGGCACGGTCGTCCTCTCGCGAGTTGCCAACGACGGCCCGCTGCTGCGAGCGCTGGTAGGCGCGCGCCCAGCCGGCTCCGCGGCCGCGGGCGAGGCTGCGGTAGCTCCTGGTCGGGCTGAGGTCCTTGTTGAACATTCGATCCTCCGTCTGTCGCTCGGGTTGCGCGTGGGTCCATGCTCCTGCGCGGACGCGCGCGCGGGAAGTCACCCTAGGGTGACTTCGCACCCCACCTTGCGCCGTGACGCCACGGCAATGAACCAGCTGTTCTCCAGCAGCACGGTACCGCCGCCGAGTTCTTCGACCAGCTCGTCGGCACCGAAGAAGCGCTTATAGACCTCGAAGCACGCGCCGTCGTTCAGCACCCGCTCCTGCCACTCCGCGCGCCCGTGGTCGCTGCGTACGGCGGCGTCGACGACCACGAGCTCGGGTGCGATGCGTCGGGCCTCGGCCAAGAACCGCCTGCGCTCGTCGTCTTCGAGATGGCCGTAGAAGTGAGCCGTGAAGACTCTCTCGAATGCGTCGCGACCGAACGGCAGCCCGAGCGCGTCGCCACGCAGCGCAGACGCCTGCGGCAGGCGCCGGCTGGCGATCGCCAGCATCCGCGGGCTGTGGTCGAAGAGCGTGACCTCGCCCGCAAGGTGCTGCGTGAGGAAGCCCGTCCCGCACGCCACGTCGAGCGTTCGCGCCGGCGAGAGACCGGCCAGCGTCAGCTCGAGCTCCCGAACGTCGCGATCCCAGTCCGGACGCTTGACGCCGGCGAACTTGCCCTGCCCGAGGTACCACTCGTCGTACTCGGGTGCGCGCGCGTCGTAGTAGTCCTTCACCGGCGGGAGCAGACTAGCTGGGCGTCGCTCTTCGCCGCGCCGGCCGCTCGGGCACCACCCCGGCGGCAGCTGACGACCCTGTGGCATGAGCACGAGGATCCCGGTTACGCGTACTCGTGGAATCCGGATTGGAGCGCCGCGAATGCGGCCGGCGATAACGGCGCCGGCCTCGCCGGCAAGCCGACGTGAGGGCACGGCTCCAGCTGGGTAAACCATCTCAGCGCATGTCTGCTCCCGAGGCGATCAAGGCGTATTCCCCCGAAGAGCCCAAGCCGCTCGGCGGCTACGCGATCCTGCTGCTGGTGTTCCATGCCCTGGTCGTGGTGATCGGCGCCCTGCGGCTGAAGTCGCGCCGCGGTTGGCCCGAGCACATCCCCGCCCAGGACATTGCGCTGCTCAGCGTCGGCACGTTCAAGCTCAGCCGCCTGATCACCAAGGACAAGGTCACGAGCGCCATCCGCGCCCCCTTCACCGAGTATGAGGGCAGCGGCGGCCCGGCCGAGGTCGAAGAGAAGCCGCGGGGTCAAGGGCTGCATCGGGCCATCGGGGAGCTGCTCGTCTGCCCCTACTGCATTGCCCAGTGGGTAGCGACCGGTCTGCTCGCCGCGTACGTGTGGCAGCCGCGCGCGACGCGCACGGTAGCGTCGCTGTTCGCGATCGTCACCGGCGCGGACTACATGCAGCAGGCCTGGGTGGCAGTCGACAAAGCCGCCTGAAGCGCGCGCATCGCATTCGCCCGTGAGAGCCAGACTGCTCTGCTGGAACGTCGCCGGGCGCGTGAGTCGCCTGTCCGAGCAGGCACACCTGATCGTCCGCGCCGCCACCGACCTCGTGTGTCTGCAAGAGGTGACGCGCACGACGGCGGGACCGTGGCGCGATTTGCTGCGCGCAGGCGGCTATGAGCATGTTGAGATAGCTGAGGCGCGCGTTCGCGATGACGGACGCAAAGCGCTTCGCACCTTGACTGCGGCGCGCTCGGCGCTCAGCGTGATCGAGGTCCCGGGCCTACCGTGGCCTGAACGTGTACTCGCGGTCGACATCGACGGACTCGAGCTCGTCAACTTCCATTCGCCGATCAGCACCACGCCACGCCTGGCCAAGGTGCGCGCCCACGAGGCGCTCCACGACCACCTCGCGGCCGGTTCAGGGCCACGGGCGGTTTGCGGCGATTTCAACACGCCGCGTCGCGAGCATCCCGACGGAACCGTGTGGACGTTCGCGCGCACGCGCAGCGGCAAGCTACGACAGGAGCGGGGGGAGCGCCACGACCGCGCCGAGCTGGCCTTGCTGAAGGGTCTCGAGCCGTGCGGCTTTCGCGACGCCTTTCGCGCCCTGTACGGCTACGGCGTCCGCGAGCTCAGCTGGCAGTGGCAAGGGAGCGGCGGCGGCTATCGGCTCGACCACCTGATCGCCTCCGAGGGGGTGTCCGTGTCCGAGGTGAGTTATCTGCACCCGTGGCGCCACGCAGGTTTGTCCGATCACTCGCCCCTCTTCGCGCGGCTGTCCTGGGACCCTGGCGCTAGCCGCGTTTGATCTCGCGCCGCGCCTCTTCTTCGGGGTTGCAGGCCGGGTCCGCGCTCACTGGTTCCACTTGTCGGCCGTCTTCTTGCCGTGGCCGGAGTTCTTCGCCCGCACGCTCAGCTGGTCCTGCTGGCGATCGTCCGCGACCAGAGATCCTTGCTCCGAGCGGGCGCGGGCCTCCTCGGCCTTGCGCTCAACAGCCTGGCGCATGCGCTCGCGCTGCTTCTCGTCTCGGGTGGTCATTTCACCTCCTGCGGTTGTCGGTTCGTGTTCTCGCCGCTCGTCTTCAGCTCTTCGAGCGTGCGCTCGAGCGCCTCCATGAGGTCGGGCGCAGGCGATGGCGGCTTGCCGCTTTCCGGGGCCTTGATCGTCTCGCCCTTGCGCTTGCGCTCGATCACGGCTTCGAGGCGCTCGCGGTAGCGGTCGCGGTGCTGCGCCGGATCCCACTCGCAGGTGAGCTCCTCGATCACGGCGACGGCGGCGTTCAGCTGCTTCGGCGTCGGCTTGTGCGCCTTCTGCGTCGCCGCGTCGATCTCGGAAGTCGAGCGGACCTCGTCGGCGAACAGCATCGTGGTCAGGGTCAGCACTCCGTCGCCGGCCCGGACAATCGCGAGATATTCCTTGGCGCGCATGACGAGGCGGCCCAGCGCGGCGCGGTCGCTCTGGCTCATCACCTCGAGCAGCAGCCGGTAGGCGCGGCTGGCGCCGTCGTCATCGGCCGCCGGCAGCAGGAAATAGGGATGGTCGAAGTGGATCGGGTCGACGTCGGCCAAGTCGACGAACTGCTCGATGTCGATCGTCCGGGTCTTGCGGGGCTCGATGGCCTCGAGCTCGAGGTCGGTGACGATCACCTGACTGCCGTCATCGCATTCGTAGCCATGGGTGATCTCCTCGTACGGCACTTCCACATCCTCCTCGGAGCAGAAACGATGGACCTCGATCGCCGCGCCATCTTTTTCGTGGATCTGGTGGAAGTGCAGGTCGAGATCCCGCACCGCCGTGAACAGGGCGACCGGGACGTTGACCAGACCGAAGCTGAGTGACCCCGTCCACAGCGAGCGGGCCATGCGCTACCTCCGCCCGCCCGTCTGCCGACGCGATGAGCCCGAGGACGAGCGAGCCGTTCCCCGGGATCGCGAGCGTGTCGAGCGGCGGGTGCCGCCTGAGCTCTGAAGCGATGCTTCGAGCGCCGCCATCAGGTCGGGCTGCTCCGCCGCAGGTTGCACCTCAGGCGCCGTGAGGGCTTCGCCTCGCGCTTTACGCTCGATGAGGTCGAGTACCCGGGCACGGTAGGCGTCCTCGAAATCGTGGGGCTCGAAGCTTGCGTGCAGCGACTCGACGAGCTGGCCCGCCATATCGATCTCGCGCGAGGCGGGCGCGCGGCTGGGAGTCGGGACGTCGAACTCGTCGGCGTCCACGAGCTCATCGGCGAAGCGCATCGTGTGCAGTGCCAGCACCCCGTCGAGCGGGCGCACGGCGACCAGATATTCCCGGTTGTGGAAAACCCAA
>JAFAZV010000018.1 GCA_019239445.1 Solirubrobacterales bacterium | reverse complement strand
GATCTTCAACATGGAGGAATACGAGGGCGCGGATTGGGTGCTGATCGCAGACGAGGTGCCGGTCGACGAGAACCGGCGCGACGAGCTGCTGGAGACCTTCCAGGTCCACTACCACCCGGGAGCCATGGTCGAGCCCGACGAAGAGCTCCCGGACGAGCTCGACGAGGACGACCAGGACGTCGGCCGCGAGTAGACCCGGACTAGGCGCCCACGTGGGCGACTAGCCCCGACTCACGAGCCCGGCGCATTGCTGGAGCTTGCCCACATCCTGGCCGGCGGCCTGCAGGCACTTCAGATACGCACTCGAATTAGCACCCGTCTGCGCCGAGCCGCTCTGGGCAGACCCACTGGCACCTGACGTACTGGAGGCGCCAGTGCCCGAGGCGGATCCCGTCGTCGCGGCCTGCACGGCAGCCAGCAACGACTGCAGCTTGGTCGTCAGCTCGCTGATCGGTCGCGTCGTCGTCGGGGCGGTGATCGTCTGCGGCTGGTTGAGGTTGTCGTACTGAAGGTTCATCGCGATCCGAGCTGAGGCGGCGCCCCCGATGAGCGTCGCGACCTGGCCGGATACCGGCAGCGTCAGGCTGACCGACAGCTTGCGAAGCATCTTGTCGTCGCGACCGGTCCACACATCGACGCTGGGGCTCTTGACCTCGCCCGCGATCTTCTGACGTGTGGTGGGCGAGATCTGACCGGGCAGCTTGCCCGCACCGGTGCCGGCGATCGAACTTGCCTTCTGGAGGACCGTGTTGAGATCGGCGAGCAACGCGGATACGTTGACGCCGGCCCGGATATGGGTCGTCTGCGCGCCGGCAACGCTCTCATCGCCGACTACGCCGGGATTGACGAGCCAGCGCATTGGG
Organism: Solirubrobacterales bacterium; assembly: GCA_019239445.1. Lineage (GTDB taxonomy): Bacteria > Actinomycetota > Thermoleophilia > Solirubrobacterales > Solirubrobacteraceae > Palsa-465. Next base: position 4,572 of record JAFAZV010000018.1, on the reverse strand, counting down.
TCGATCCCCAGCTGGGACAGCGATCCGGACGATCCCCCGCTCCCGCTCGACGCCGTGATCTGGCTGAAGCTCGACTCGAGGCGCTGAAACGTCGCCGCCGGAAGCTGGTAGCTGGCCCCAGCAAACGAGACGTAGCCGGACGTACCGGTCGAGACGATCCCGAGCGAGCCACTGCGGCCGAGCGCGCTGACGTTGATGCTGAAGTTGGACGCCGGCAGCTGGCCCTTACCGCGGGTCTGAAACGGGCCGCCGAAGCTGAGCGAGACCGGCCCCTGCGACGACGGGGAGGCCGAAGCCATGGCGAGGTTGAGGTTGAGCTGGCCGCTGTTGACCGAGTGCGGCTCCCCGAAGGTCTGCTTGAGCAGCGAGGCTGCGTTGTCGCCTCCGCTTGCACCGCACGCGCTAACCCCGACGGACACAAGCGCGAGCGCGCAGAGAATCCGCAGCGCCCTCAGCTGCCTATGCATGTGAATACTTCCTCCTCACCGCTGGCGTCCGAACCGTCGCGAATCTAGCATTGGCATCCGTGCGTGGGGGTCGGTTCGTGGCCGCGTGCTTGGCGGCAACGGTGTCTCTGGCGCTGAGCTCTGCGACGAGGGCCTCGGCCGCACCGGTGATGGTGCTCGAACCCGACGGCCACGCGGTCGTACGCGACGATCCCTTCGTGCCCGCCGCGTCGCTCACGTCGGCGCCAAGTGTGCCGACCGGTGCCAGGGCGGCCAGCGCGGCCGGCCGCCGCGCCGCGCGTGCGCGCCATGGCGCCCCCACCCCGACGGTGGCCGGCACGCTCACGAAACTGTGGCGCGCCGGCGCAATCTCCACCTCCACGTACCGTGGCTACCGAAGCACCCTCACCGCCGCAACGAGCGCGCTGCGCCGGCTGCGTGGCCTGCGCGCGATCGAGCTGAGCGCCGTCCTGGCCAACCTCCACCAGATCGCCGCCGATGGTCTTCTCAGCGCTTCGCGCTCTCCAGCGCTGTTTCTGACCCTGGAGAGCAATCGCCGTTGGTGGACGCAGGGGCCGCTACTGAATCCGGCCCAGCGTGTCGAGCTTGCGGGCTCGGAGCTGGTCTGGCAGTACTACCCCGGGCAGGGGATCGAGATCCAGGAGCTCGGCAGCTTCGGCAAAGCCGACGGCCTGTTCACGGGCGGCCCGGCCAACTACGCCCGCATGCGCCACCTGCTCGCAGAGCTGATCGCGCTGGTGTCGATGCGCGGCGGCGGCCTGGCCTGGGAGTACTTCTTCCGTTTCGAGGCCGGCGTGCCGCCGTGGACCAGCGCGATGTCTCAGGCGACCGCGCTCGAGGCGCTCAGCGACGCATACCGGGCGTTCGGCGATCCCGGCTACCTGGCGCTGGCACGGCGGGCGTTGCCGATCTTCGGCCAACGACCGCCGGTTGGCGTATCGGTGCCGACGCGCCGCGGGCTGCGCTATCTGCTCTACTCGTTTGCGCCTAGCGAGGCCGTGATCAACGGCTTCCTCCAGTCGCTGATCGGGCTCTACGACTTTTGGCGCACGAGCGGCGACGCACGTGCCGGCCGCTTGTTCGCGGCTGGCGACGCCGAAGCTCGGGCCGAGCTCCCGAGCTACGACACCGGTGCCTGGTCGCTGTATGAGCCGGGCCAGGAGTCAGACCTGAACTACCACGCGCTCGTCACCGAGTTCCTGCACGAGCTGTGCAACCGTGTACGCGCTCCGGCGTACTGTGCCACGGCGCTGCGGTTCGACGCCTACATGAAGACCCCGCCCGCGCTGCGCCTGCTCACCCTCCGTGTCCGCGCTCGCGGCCCGAGCGGGCTTCGCTTCACCGTCTCCAAGGTCTCGCACGTCGGCATCATCGTCACGAGCGCGAGGCACACCGTGTTGCTGACCAGCGCTCAGTTCGGCCGCGGCATTCACGCGTTCGGGCTACCTGGTCTCGCGCCCGGCAGCTACGCCGTCCGTCTCGCTGCCACCGACCTCGCGGGGAACTTCAGCCGCACCACCTGGACGCTCCAGGTCTCCCCGTAGACGGCACCTGCGCGGGACGGCTCGTAGACTCGCGCGATGCTGCCGCGCACGATCCTCTATACCGGCAAGGGCGGCGTGGGCAAGACCTCGGTTGCCGCCTGCACCGCGCGCCGCTGCGCCGCCTCAGGACTGCGCACGCTTGTGATCTCGACCGACCCCGCCCACAGCCTGTCCGAGTCGCTCGAGGTCGAGCTTGCCGCCGAGCCCCGTGCCGCGGGCGACCGGCTCTGGGGGCAGGAGGTCATGGCCCAGGAGGAAATGGAGCGCCATTGGTCAGGCGTGCAGGACTGGCTCGGCGAGCTGTTCATCGAGCGGGGGCTCGACCGCATCTCGGCCGAGGAGCTGACCGTCCCGCCGGGGATGGACGAGCTGTTCTCGTTGCTGTGCCTGCAGGGCCAGCACGAGCGTGGCGACTGGGAGGCGATCGTCGTCGACTGCGCCCCCACCGGAGAGACGCTCAGGCTCCTGTCCTTCCCTGACGTCGCCCGCTGGTGGATCGAGAAGGTGTTCCCGCGGGAGCGCCAGATCCTCGCCGCCGCTCGTCCGCTCGCGCGCACCCTGCTCGATGTCCCGCTGCCGAGCCAGGCGGTGTTCGAGGACGTCCAGCGCCTCTCGCGCAACCTGATCGCGATGAACGAGATCCTGCGCGACCGCACCCGCTCGACGATCCGGCTGGTGATGAACCCCGACAAGATGGTGATCGGCGAGGCGATGCGCACCTTCACCTACCTCAACCTGTACGGGTTCCTGACCGATGCCGTGATCGTCAACCGCGTCTTCCCGTCCGAGGTCGGCGACTACTTCGCCGGTTGGCGTCGAGTCCAGGAGGAGCATCTCGCTTTGGTCGAGTCCGCGTTCGCGCCTGTGCCCGTCCTGACCGCGCCCTACTTCGACCAGGAGGTTCTTGGCGCGCCGATGCTCGATCGCCTGGCCGAGGCCCTGTTCGAGGACGCCGGCGCCGATCCGGCGGCCGTCCTTCATCACGACATGACGCAGGAGCTTCACGTGCAGGACGATGGCGCCCGCCTGCGCCTGCTGCTCCCGTTTGCCGCCAAGGGAGATGTATCGCTCAAGAAGATCGGGCTCGAGCTGGTGGTCCGGGTCGACGGGTACAAGCGCACGGTGCTTCTGCCGTCGGCGATGGCGGCACTCCAGCCGACGGGCGCGAGCTTCGAAGACGGAGCGCTCGAGGTGAGATTCGCCGATGGCACACGAGTCGTCTGAGGAAGCGCCGATGCCATCGTCGGAGGCGGCCGACGCGCTCCGCCGGCTTGAGGAACGCCTCGACCGCGCCTCCGACGCCGCACAGCGGCTGCTCGCCGAGGCCGCGGAACGCGTCGAGGAGCCGCGTGCCGGCGAAGCCCCGCCCGCCGGCAAACCCCCAACCGCCGGCGAAGCCCCGCCCGCCGGCAAACCCCCAACCGCCGGCGAACCCCCACCCGCCGGCTGGCAGGCCCCGACCGACGGGGACGCCCGGACGTGGCACCACGACCTCGACCGCCTACTCGCCGCCGTGGCGCTGATCCAGGATGCGATCCCGCCCGACCTCCAGCGCCGCCTGGCCGAGGCCGTGCGCGAGCTGCTGCTGGCGCTGCGGGCGGTGATCGACTGGTATCTGGAGCGCGCCGAGCCGCGACGAGCGCAAGCGGCGGAAGCGCAGGACATCCCGATCGCCTGAGCGGGCATCAACCCAGCAGCTGCCCGAGCCGGAACAGAACCACCGCCGGCTCGTCGCGCAGTTGCCGCCAGGTGAAGCGGACGACGGTGAACCCGGCGGCGTGAAGCCTCGCGTCGCGCTCGCGGTCGCTCTCGAACTTCCTCCGGCTGCGGTGGTACTTGTAGCCGTCGATCTCGATGATCAGACGTCGGTCGAGCCAGACGAAGTCGACCGTGTAGCCGAGGATCCTGACCTTGCCCCGCGGCTGGATCACGCGGACCTTCGCCACCAGGTCGCGGAAGCGCCGCTCGGCCCCGGACTCGCTGAGCGGCGCGTCGTCTTCGATGATCGCCCCGAGTCGCGCGGCGCCACGGAGATGCGGGTAGCGCGCCAGCACCGCCCCGAGCGCGGCACGATCGACAAGGTCCTTGACCATCGCCTCGTCGATGGCGCGTTCGAGGTCGCGGAGCGCCAGCTGCGAGGCGAGGTCGAGCAGGGTCCGCGCCGGCTTGGTCAGCGGGAGGTTGTGGCGACGAAGGACGTCTTTGGGATGCAGCAGCTTGGTCGTATGCACACGGATGCCGGGCTGAGCACGGATCTGCCGTCCCGCAGTCGTGACGTGCACATCGCCGAGAACCGGCGGCAGAAATCCCCAGATCGCCCCGGCCGAAGCGTGGCTGATGACGGAATCGTCGCCGCAGGCAAGGAACGCGGCGAACTCGCGCGCCAGCGGAGGTGGCGCGGTGTGGCCGACGGCGTAGACACCTTGGTGGCGGAAGTGCAGCCGGTGCTCGCGCACGCGATGGGCGATCGCTCCGCGGCCGATCCCGCATGCGAGGAGCTGGCGAGCCGCGACGTTGCCGGCTTGCCCGCTCGCCAGCGCCGCGATCACGCGGTCCGGGGG
>JAFAZV010000004.1 GCA_019239445.1 Solirubrobacterales bacterium | reverse complement strand
TCCACGGCGGAGGTCTTGGCACTCCCCTGCAGAGAGTGCCAAGGCGGCCTTGAAAGGCCGTTAGAACGAGCTATAGTGCCTGCTGTTGGCACTCGGGGCTTACGAGTGCCAAGCAACAGCACAGTCCACCCGGAGGTTTTGACAGATGAAGCTCAAGCCCCTTGGCGATCGGTTGATCGTGCGGGCAATCGAGGAGGAGGAGACCACGGCCAGTGGCATCGTCCTGCCCGATACCGCCAAGGAGAAGCCCCAAAAGGGCAAGGTGCTCGCGGTCGGCGAAGGTCGCTGGGACGAGGACGGCGAGCGGCGCGTTCCGCTCGACGTAGCCGAGGGCGATGAGGTCCTCTACAGCAAGTACGGCGGCACCGAGATCAAGGTGGATGGCGAGGAGCTCCTCGTTCTCCGCGAGTCAGACGTGCTGGCCAAGGTCCAGTAGCCCGTCCTTTTAGGAGAGACACACACAGATGGCACACAAGGAACTGAAGTACGAGGCGGATGCCCGCAAGGCGCTCGAGGCGGGCGTCGACGCGGTGGCAAACGCCGTCAAGGTCACGCTTGGCCCTAAGGGCCGCTACGTAGTCCTCGACAAGAAGTTCGGCGCGCCGACGATCACCAACGACGGCGTGACGATCGCGCGGGAGATCGAGGTCGAGGACGTCTTCCAGAATCAAGGCGCGCAGCTCGTGCGCGAGGTGGCGACGGCGACCAACGACGTCGCCGGCGACGGCACCACGACGGCGACCGTGCTCGCCCAGGCGATCGTTCGCCAGGGCCTCAAGAACGTCGCCGCCGGAGCCAACCCGCTGGCGCTCAAGCGCGGCATCGAGCGCGCGGTCGACGACGTCGTCAAGAACATCGAGTCGCAGTCGACGGAGATCTCCGGCAAGGACCAGATCGCGCGCGTGGCGACGATCTCGGCCGGCGACGAGGAGATCGGCGACGTGATCGCCGACGCGATCGACAAGGTCGGCAAGGACGGCGTGGTCAACGTCGAGGAAGGCCAGACGTTCGGCATGGACCTCGAGTTCACCGAGGGCATGCAGTTCGACAAGGGCTACATCTCGCCCTACATGGTCACCGACCAGGATCGTATGGAGGCTGTCCTCGAGGATCCGATGATCCTCATCGCCAACCAGAAGATCGGCTCCGTGCGCGACATCCTGCCTGTGCTCGAGCAGGTGATCCAGTCGGGCAAGCCGCTGCTGATCATCGCCGAGGACGTTGAGGGCGAGTCGCTCGCGACGCTTGTCGTCAACAAGCTCCGCGGCACGTTCACTGGCGTTGCGGTCAAGGCGCCGGGCTTCGGCGATCGCCGCAAGCGCATGCTCGAGGACATCGCGATCCTCACCGGCGGCGAGGTGATCACCGAGGAGATGGGCCTGAAGCTCGAGAACACTCAGCTTTCGCAGCTGGGTCGCGCCCGGCGCGTGGTGGTGGCCAAGGACACCACGACGATCGTCGATGGCGCCGGCGACACCGAGGGCATCAAGGGCCGCATCAACCAGATCAAGACCGAGGTCGAGAACACCGACTCGGACTTCGACCGCGAGAAGCTCCAGGAGCGGCTGGCGAAGCTCTCCGGCGGCGTCGCCGTGGTCAAGGTCGGCGCGGCCACCGAGACCGAGATGAAGGAGAAGAAGCACCGCGTCGAGGACGCGCTGCAGGCCACTCGGGCGGCCCTCGAGGAGGGAATCGTGCCCGGCGGCGGCGTCGCGCTTCTGGCGGCTCAGGACGCGATCCAGGCGGATGCGCTCGGCGACGCCGATGAGCGCACCGGCGCTCACATTGTGCGTCGAGCGCTCGAAGAGCCGCTGCGCCAGATCGCCGATAACTCGGGTCTCGAGGGTTCGGTCGTGGTAAACGACGTCCGCAAGGCCAAGAAGGGCGAAGGTCTCGACGCATCGAGCGGCGACATCGTCGATCTCGTCAAGCAGGGCATCATCGACCCGGCGATGGTGACGCGCTCGGCGCTGCAGAACGCGGCTTCGATCGCCAAGAACATCCTCACCACCGAGGCGATCGTGGCCGAGGTGCCGGAGAAGGAGCCTGCGGGCGGCGGCGGCGGCGGCATGCCCGACATGAGCGGGATGATGTAATCGCGCCTAACAGGCGAGTGTCGTTCTGTGGGGCCCGGCCGCTGTTGGCCGGGCCCCACACCTTTGTGAGGACGGGCCCAAGGTGGTGGTTTGCGAGGATTCGCTGCGCATGAGCGAGAACCGTTCGCTGATCACCGCCGGCGTCGGGATCGCGCTGCTTCTCGCCGCCATCGCCTCGGACTTCGTGATCAACTCCTTCTGGGTCGAGCACGCGATGCTGACGGCGCTGCTGGCCAGCCTGCTGATCGTGGTGATCACGGTGGCCGTGGTCAACGAGGCGCTCGACCGGCGCGACCGCCGGCGCTGGAGCCTGCTCGCGCAGAGCGCGCTGTTCGCGCTCGTCCAGGGCGCGCGCCTGACCTGGATGGGGATGGTCGAGGTGCTCGAGCTGACCGAGATCCAAACCGGCTCCGCGGAGTCGCTGGCGAGGGCAGCGGCGGTCGCGTCCGACCGCGCGCGCGTGTCAGCCGCCGCGGATGAGCTGCTGGAGGACCCGCAGCGACGCGGTCAGCTGCGGATCGTGGTCGAGCGTTCGAGCGACCACGTCAGCGGTGTGATCGCGACGTGGGCCAGCTTGATGGTCGGCGCCGCGCCTTACGTCAACCTGCTCGACCGGCACGTCGAGCTACAAGGACGGCTCGAGTGGCTGAGCTCCGTCCTCAACCATCGAGAGCCACCTCCTGACCAAGGGGGGCGGCAACGGCACCTGACTCGCGCCAGCGTCGCCGGCGAGTACGCCGACAGCTTGGGCGATGACTTCATCCGCGACACGGTGGTCTCGATCACCGTGCTGGCGGCGGGACTCGATCGGGAATCGTTCAAGCTGGCTTTCTCGGTCGTTCCGAGCGACTGGTGGGAGCAGCGCATGCGGGAGCTCGCCGCGGGGTGACACGACTCGAGCGACGTTCGGGCGGGCGGTGAACCGCGACGCCGAAGATGACGAGCGCGACGCCTGCGATTTCGCTCGGGCTGGGGATCTGAGTCAGGACGACGATGCCGATGACGGTGGCGATCGCGGGCAGCAGGGCAACCATCAGGGCGTAGGTGGCGCGGGGCAGGCGTGCCATGGCCAGCTGGTCGGTGACGTAGGGGATGACGGATGAGGACACCCCGACGCCGATCCCGGCGAGGAGCGCGATCGGGTCAAGGAACGCGGGAGCGGCCTGCCAGCCCCCGATCGGGGTCACGAACACGACGGCGATCAGCATGGCGGCGCCAAGTCCGTCGATGCCGCTCAGCTGCGGGCGTTTGGCGACTCGGTCGGCGAGCACGATGTAGAGCGCGAACAGGACGGCGTTGGCGAACGCCAACGCGAAGCCGAGCGCAGCGCCGGCCAACCGCACGTCGGTGAGCAGGTACACGCCGGCGACGGCGGCGATCAGGGCGCCGGCGTTACGCGGCGACCGGGCGCCCAGCGCCGCCAGGACGATGACGGGCAAGAACTCGATCGCCGCGACCGTGCCGAGCGGCAGGCGGCTGATCGCGCTGTAGAAGCACGCGTTCATGACCGCCAACACCAGCCCCCACGCCACCAGCAACCGGCGTCCATCCCGATCCAACGTCCCAAATGCGCGCCAGGGACGTCGCCACAGAGCGAAGATGACCGCCGCTGAGACGATTCGCAGCCAGGCCACACCCAGCACCTGCACTCGCGCGAACAGCAACACCGCGAACGACGGACCGAGGTAGTGAAACACCGCGCTGACCGCGAAGTACAGATGCGGCGGCACCTCGGCACGGGTACGGACCTCGGTGCCGGGTAGCGGGGTTGACGGCTCGGCCATCGACCATAGACTGCCCAAGCAGAACTCGCCTGTACATGGCGAAGACGAGGCAAAGGCCGACGAATGCCTAAGAATCAAAGGAAGAACTCGCGCAAGGCCGAAGGCCGCCTGGATGAAACCGACCTGCGACTTCTCGACGAGCTACAAGCCGATGCTCGGCTGAGCCTGGCCGAGCTGGGCCGGCGAATCGGACTGTCCTCACCGGCGGTGGCCGAACGCATCGGCCGCCTGGAGCACGACGAGGTGATACTTGGCTACCGGGCCCAGCTGAACCCGCGGGCGCTGGGCCTGACCCTGAGCGCGATCATCCGAGTCCGCCCCGCCCCTCGGCAGCTCCATCAGGTCGGCAAGGTCGCCCAGCGTATGCCCGAAGTCGTCGACTGCCGAAGGATCACCGGCGAGGACTGCTACATCATGACCGCCCACGTGCGCTCCGTCGAGCACCTCGAGGAGGTGATCGATCAGTTCGCCGCCCACGGGCAAACCACCACCTCGATCATCCAATCAGCGCCCGTGCCGGCCCGCGGCCTGCCGCTCGACGCCGGCTGAGCGGCTCGGCGACGTGCGCCGGCGGCGGGCCCCTCCCCACATGGGACCCGCCGCGCGACGTGCCTCCCACAGACTCAGCGCACGCGGTACTCGTACGGGATCGCGGTGATCTCGTTCACCGCGATCAGCGCCGCCTGGTTGTCGTCGACGAACACGTCTCCGCGGACCAGCTGTCCCGGCCGGGCGCCGGCGGCGCTGAACGTCACCGGGATCGTCGCGGTGTGCCCGGGCGCGACGACGATCGGCGCACCGGCGGATGCGTTCGGGTCGATGTCCTGGAGCTGCGGGTCGCCGGTGGGCGAGGTGACGGCAGCGTCGAACACGCGGGCGCGGGCGACGAGGCCGGTGTCGACCGTGCCGGTGGCGGGGCCGTCGAACGGACCGAGCAGCGCCGGCGTCATGGACCAGGGGCCCGGGGTCAGCTCGGGCGCCGCAATCGCGCTCGCAGCCGTGTTGCCGAGGCTCCGCGCCTCGAGGTCTGGATCGCCGAAGCCCCAGTCGAAGGTGATCGGGGCGCTGCCCGTTGCGGCGGCGAGCAGCAGATCGGTCTGCGTTGGCACGACCCACGCCGGCGGTGGTGCGTCGCCCGGGAGCGGGAGCGACACGCCCGTTGTCTTGGTGATCCCGACGAGGGAATACAGCGTGCGCTGTGCGCGGCGCGGGTCGATGAAGACGTTCATGTCGTTGGCGCCGTTGTTCGTCACGGTGATTTTGGCAGTGGTCTGACCGCCGGCGGCGATCACCGTGCCGGGGCTGTTCGGGATGCCGGTTGCCTGAACCGGCGGCGCAATCAGCGACACCGCGCCGGTGAACCGCGCCGCCGTCGTCGTCCCGCCAACGGGGTTCGGCGTGACGAGCACGAACCGCCAGCGTCCCGCCTGTGGGTTCGCCCGGTAGATCTTCAGGGTGATCGTGCCGTCCGAGCGCTGCACCGCCGCTTGCTGGCCGAGCGTCTGACCGTCAGGCGCGACGAGGTAGCCGAGGACCTGCGTGTTCGGATCGTTCGGCAGGCGGAAGCTCACGTTGGCGGCGGGCGCGCCGCGCGGCACGTCGAACGCGAAGGTGTCCTCGCGGCCGACGAAGCCGTTGCCGTTGCCGCCGGTGATCGTCCCCGAGTAGCTGGCCTGACCGCCGGCGAGCGGGATCAAAGCGCGGAGCACGACCGGAACGACGGTGGTCTTGCCGGAGGTGCCGGTGAGCTGCAGATCGCGGCTGTAGTCGCCCGGCGTCGAAGGAGCATTCACAGCCACACGGAGCGAGGCGGTGGCTCCAGGCGCAAGGGTCACAGACGCGGGCGTCACACTCCCGACGCTGCCGAAGCGCGAGGTGCTGAAGTCGTAGTGCACCACCCCGCTGTAGCCGTCCGAGCCGGCCGGCGTCGAGAAGACCGCCGTCCAGGTCCCGCCCGGCGGGTTACGCACCGAGATGTGGCTGAAGTTGGCGCCACCTCCAGCCGGGTGATAGCTGAAGGCGGTGAAGCGGCCGGCGGGATCAAACAGGGTCAGGTTGACCGTGCTCTTGCCCGTCTGATCCCGGTACGCGATCGACGCGTCGAGCCGGTCCGCGCCGCTCGGGATTGTGAACGTCAGCTTCTTGTACGCCTGCGCCACGCCACGTTCGTTGACGAACTGAGGATCGGCGGTGTGGTTCAGCGTGACGTCGGCGCGCTGGCGGCTGAGCGGGGTATTCAGCGCCCGCAGCCGAGCCCGGATCGTCTCCGGGCTGCCGCCGTCGTTGCTGACGGTCACGCTGGCGCCGGTCGATGCGCCGGCGCGCGCCGACAGGTCGAGCTGGCTCGGGTTGACCAGGCGGCCGTCGCCGCTGCGCGAGCCCGAGCCCAACGACTGCGCCGCGTGCACGGCGGCGAGCGCGTCGAGTTCTCCCGCGCCCTGCTCGTTGCTGGGGATGTTGAGGTCGTTGGCGTTGCTGAGAATCAGTTGCTTGATCCGTGCCGGCGTCGGTGTCGCGCCGCCGTGGCTGTCGCGGTAGGCCTGGATGACGAGCGCGGCCACGCCCGCGGTCAGCGGTGCCGACTCGCTCGTGCCGCCGAAGTAGCGAATGTCTGAGGGCTGGCCGGCGAAGTTGATGCAGTCGGAATAGAGCGTGGCGTCCGGCGTGCAGGTCTCGTAGCTCTCGTTGCCGGGCGCGACCAAATCCACCGTGCGGCCGCTCTGAGTGAACCCGGCCGAGCTGAACTCGGCGATGTTCTCATTAACCCAGCCGCCCGCGCCGAGCTGATAGCCGCCGCGATCGGTCTGCGCGAAGTGGCGGAACTGCGTCGTCGCGCCGGCGTCGATTGCGCTGGGGTCGCTCGCCGGGGAGCCGATCGTGTTCGCGGTGCCCTGATCGCCGCTCGAGGCGGTGACGGTTGTGCCCGCCGCCACGGCTAGGCGGTTGAACTGCTTGGTCGCATCCTGGTCGGTGTCGGGAATCGGATCGTTACCGAACGATTCGTTGAGGACGTTGACATGATCCTGCGAGACCGCCCAGTCCATGCCCTGGAGGATCACCGAGGTGAAGGCTCCGCCGACCTCGGGGAACACCTTGATGCCCACAAGTGAGGCGTCGGGGGCGACGCCGCGTAGCACGACATTGCACCCCGCCGGAAGGGGATGCGCCGGGTTGACGTAGCGCGAGAGGTCGTGGACGGTCGTGCCCTGCGCGGCGATCGACGAGGCGTCGCCGAAGGCCTCGGCGCCCGAGGTGCGTGCGTTCGGCCCGTCGCCGCTGAAGTCGCGGTAATCGACGAACACGTGCGAGCCGTCGGGGCGGATGAAGTCGGGGTTGTTGATGTCGATGCCCTCGGCGACGAAGGCGACCTTGACGCCTTTGCCGGTCGCGAGCTGCTGCGCGTCGGTGGCGTGGATGATCGACAGCGCCTCGGGCTCGACGAGCGGCTTGCTCGGGTCGGTGGGGCAGATCTCCTGACCCGCCGGCGCGCTCGGGGTGACCGTGCCCGGGGAGGCCGCGGCGAAGCCGCCCGAGGGACCCGGGTCCGGCCGGCGCACGAACACGTCGGGGAGCACCTCGGCGACGGCGGAACTCGCGGCAAGACGGTTGCGCTCGTCTCGGGACACGGTCGCGGCAAAAGCGTTGACGGTGCCGTACGTGCGGGTCACCCGCCCGCCGGAACGCGCGACGGACGCCTGGAGCGGCGTCTGGTCGTGGCGTAAAACGGCCCGGCGCTGGCCGATCCGCTTCGGGCTCGGCGGCAGGTTCGCGTGCTGGTTTCGCAGCAGCACGATCACGCGCGCTGGCGCCGTCGACTGGGCGGCTTTGACCTGCGCAACGGAGAGACCCGGGCGGTGCCGCCGTCCCGGCGCGGCCAGCGCCGCGCCGCCGGCGCCGAGCACCGTTACGAGGAGCACGACGCCGAACACGCGGCCCGGCCTGCGCATACCTACCTCCGTCAGTCGACCTTCCTCCTACCTGGGCGCGGGAGCGTATACCAGCGGTCCGCAGGCGAATCGGCTCGAGGGTCGGAATTCTGGCTTCGGTGCGTAAATGCACAGGTTTCGAGCGCCGGGCGGGAAACACGCGCGAGGCTGCGGTGACCGCGTTATCGAGGCACGCCCCGACTACCCTTGTGACGTGACCGCTTCGTCGGATGCCTACAAGACGCTCGGGATCAACCCGTCCGCGTCGGACGCCGAGGTGCGCGCGGCGTATCGCCGGCTGGTCAAGCTTCACCACCCGGACCACAACGCTGGCTCGCTCGAATCGACGCGCCGCTTCGAGGAGATCCAAGAGGCCTATGCGGCGGTCCTGCAGCAGCGGACCAACCGCATGCGCCAAGCGCCGCGGCGGGGAGCGACACCCCCGCAGGACCTCGACGCGCGGAAGGCGCGGCTCGAGTACGAGCTCCGCGCGGCGCGGGAGGCGCGGCGCCGGCGGGAGGCGCGCGAGCAGGCGCGGCGCGCGGCCCGGGAAGCCGCGGCTGCCGCCGCGGGCGACGCGCTCAAGGACGTCCGCGAGCGCTTCAAGCGCCCGTCTGACGAGGAGCTCGGCTACGTGCGCACGGACGACAGCTTCGGGAAGATCTTCGCCGACGCGCGCGAGGAG
>JAFAZV010000431.1 GCA_019239445.1 Solirubrobacterales bacterium | reverse complement strand
TGCGCCCGCGGGTCGGGATCGGATTCACGCCGTTCGAGACGCGGGCCGACTTGATCCTCCGCCTCGCCGCGCGGGCGGACGAGCTGTGGCTCGACCGCGTGGACGTGGCGGAGGGCTGGAGCCACGATGCCCTGGTGCTCCTGAGCGAGCTCGCCCACGCGACCGAGCGCGTCAACCTCGGCGCCTCGATCATCTCAACCTGGGGGCGCTCGCCGGCGAGCATCGCGCTCGGAGCCGGCGGGCTGCAGCGCACGTCCGCCGGACGGTTCTGGCTCGGTCTCGGGGCGAGCAGCCCGCCGCTGGCCGAAGGTCTCCACGGCATGCGATGGGACCGGCCGCTGGCTCGCCTACGCGACACGCTCACCGCGGTCCGCGCCCTACTCGCGGGCGAGCGCTTGCCGACCCCCGCTCCCGGCGCTCGGCCTCTGCGCCTCGGCGCCCTCCCGGAAGTGCCGGTGCCGATCGCGCTGGCGGCACTCTCGCCAGGCTCCATCCGGCTGGCGGGTGAGCTGGCCGACGCGTGGTCGCCGTTCTTGTGGTCGCGCTCCCGGTTGGCCGATGGGCGCTCTCTGCTCCAAGAGGGCGAGGCGAGAGCTCAGTGCTGCACGCCGACCCAAGTGTCGGTCGCGGTTCCCGTGGCGCTTGCGGCAAGTGAGCACGGCGCGCGCCGCCTCGCCGCGTGGTGGCTGTCGGCCTACGCCACCCGGATGGGTCCGCTCTATCCGCGGATGCTCGCCGAGCGCTTCGGCATGGACGCGGCTTTGGCGGCCGTGGTTGCGGCCGCGGGGGCGAGCCGCGACCCCGATCTCCCGGCCGAGGCCGAGGAGCTAGCCGAGGAAGTAACTCTGTTCGGAACCTACGATCGTGCGCGAGAAGCGGTCGCCGCGTGGTTCGAAGCCGGCGCCGACAGCGTCCACCTCGTCCTTCCCCCGGGACGCCCGGAAGAGGAGCTCCTCAACATCGTCGAGGTGGCGGCATCCGCCTCCGCATCGACGGTCGAGTTGCGCTGATCGCCCGAGGCTGACGGGAGAAAAGCCCCATCAGCTTGGGCGGCCGGCGGCAAGAGGGGCTTAGTTGTCCCCGGCCGGGAGCAATACCCACGCCCGGGACAACCGCGCCGGTGAGGGAGTTTCTGCCGTCCCCGCGGCACTGGGTCCGCCCCTAAGGGCTGACGAACGTGGCGGGATCGGGACCGATGCGCGCGCCAGCCTCGAGCTCGCCGATCGCCGCCATCGCGCTCTCGTCGAGCTCGAAGTCGAGGAGCTGGAAGTTCTCCTCGATACGCGCCGGCCTGACCGAGCGGGGGATCACGATGTTGCCGAGCTGGATGTGCCAGCGCAGCACCACCTGTGCGGGCGTACGACCGATCGAGCTCGCGACCTCGCCGATCACGGGGTCGTCGAGGATCTGCCCGCGTCCCAGCGGGCTCCACGCCTCGGTGGCGATGTCATGCGCCTCGTGAAAGCGGCGTAGCTCCTCGAGCTGCAGCCGCGGGTGGAGCTCGACCTGGTTGACGGCCGGGGTCACGCCGGTGGCGCCGATGATCCGCTCCAGATGCTCGATCTGGAAGTTCGACACGCCGATCGAGCGCGCACGGCCGGACTGTCTCAGCTCGATCAGCGTCTCCCAGGTTTCGAGGTAACGATGCTGAGCCGGCGCAGGCCAGTGGATCAGGTAGAGGTCGACGTAATCGAACCCGAGTCGCTCGAGGCTGCGATCGAACGCGCGCCGGGTGCGCTCGGCCCCGTGGTCGTCGTTCCAGACTTTGGTCGTCACGAACACGTCGTCGCGGCTCACGCCGCTGCGCTCGATCGCGCGAGCTACTTCCGCCTCGTTGCGATAGAGCGCGGCAGTGTCGATATGCCGGTAGGAGGCGCTGAGCGCGTGCTCCACCGCGGCGATCGTCTCCTCAGGCGGCACCTGAAAGACGCCAAAGCCGACCTGGGGGATGGTGTGGGAATCGTTCAGGGAGATGTCCGGAGGTGTGCTCATCGGCGGGATTGTCGCGATGGCGCCGGTGATGTGCGCCCCGAGGGCAGGATCGCGCGCACGCGCGCAGCCGCCCAGCCGCCCAGCCGCCCAGGCGGCGCCGCGCCGTCACGGTCGACCCCGATTGGGGTACTCATCCTGCGAGTGCCCGACGTCGAGCTCAAGCCCCAGGTCTACAAGGATCCCCGCCCGAAGGAGTACTTCGACCACTTCCACGAGCTCGTACGCCATCACCCTCCCGAGTCGAAGGTCTACGAGGTGGTTCGCGTGCTCACGGTGCTGCACGCGCTGATCACTTTCCGCGCCCGCGGCTACGGCACCGAGAAGGTCCCGAACGGGCCGGTCATCCTCGCGCCCAACCACGCGTCGTTCATGGACCACTTCTTCACCGGCGCGTTCATCCGCCGCCGCGTGCAGTTCATGGGCAAGTCGCAGCTCTTCAAAGGCGTCGGCGCTTGGATCTTCAGCCACGGCGGCGTATTCCCCGTGCGCCGCGGACACAACGACGAAGAGGCGTTCAGCACTGCGTTTCAGATCCTGCGTCGCGGCGGCGCCGTCGTCATGTACTGCGAGGGCGGCCGCTCACGAACCGGCAAGCTTGCCGACACGGCGCGGCCCGGCATCGGCCGGCTAGCGCTCGAGTCGGGTGCACCCGTCGTTCCGCTCGCGATCCTCGGCTCGCATCAGGTACGCAACTGGAGGAAGCTGCAGTTCCCCAAGGTGACGATCCAGTTCGGGTCGCCCCTGCGTTTCGAGACCGTCGCCGAGAGCACGCGCGAGCAGCAGCAGGAGGCGGCCGATTACATCTTCGCGCGGATTCGCGAGCTGCACGACGAGCTCGAGCGCGTTGGCGCGCGCGGGGCGGCGCTGGCGGCCCGGCGGGCCGCACGCGAGCAGCGTCACCTCGCGCCGGCTTCCCTCCAGAATCCGGTAGACTGAGCAGATCCGGGCCCAAGGGCGGGCCAGGGAAGGGACCGATCCTTCTCGGAGGAGGGTCTCAGGTGAGGCGAGCTGCAGCAGTCGCCGCCGCGCTCGCGGCCGTGGGGGTTTCGCGCTGGCGCCGGGGGCGGGCGCCAGACGCGCGCATCCGGCGGCCGATCTGCCGTCGCTGACGCTCGCCATGAACGGCCGCTCGATCACGGTCGCAGGCGCCACGGTGCCGGGCGGCGTCAACATCGTCTCGACGGTGACCAGGGTGGCGCAGGCGGAACCGACGCTGTTCCGGCTGAACCCGGGCGCCACGGTCACGCAAGCCATCAACGCCGCCGGACGGCACAAAGGCGACCCGAATTACCTGCGCCCGTACGGCGCGATCGTGTTCGACGCCAACGCGAACCGCGGCACGAGCAGCGTCCAGACGACGCTCGCTCCCGGCCGCTACGTCGCGCTCAACACTGAGTCGAACAACCCACAGCGCTGGCCCCGCGTGAACTTCACGGTCAGCCGGAACCCTGCCCCGACCAGCCTGCCGCGGCCGAACGCCACCGTGGCGGCGATCGACTTCAACTTCAGGAGTCCGAGCACGCTGCGCACCGGTCAGCTGACGCGGTTGAGAACGACGGCTTCGTCGTCCATATGGTCGTCGGGCTCGAGGTCTACGTGCTGGCCTGCTTCATGAACAGCCAGGACGGGCGCGAGCACACCCAGCTCGGACTGGTGCGGATGATCCGCGTCGTGGGATAGCGCGAGTGGAGCGCTGAACGCTGCGTCGCGCTGTGCGGGCGCGCCGCAGCATGACGTTGCCTCAGGCCGTCGCCACCGCGGCCGCCTCGCGCAGCCCGAGCTCCTCGATCG
>JAFAZV010000216.1 GCA_019239445.1 Solirubrobacterales bacterium | reverse complement strand
TGCTCGACTACCTGGTAGGGAGCGCCCACCAGTGAGGCGTAGGACGGGACGCGAAAGCGGGATCCTCGGCAACCCGATCCTGATCGGCGCGCTGACGGTGCTCGCGACGATCGTCGCCGTGACGCTCGCCTACCAGGCGAACAACGGGCTGCCATTCGTACCCAGGTACACGCTGTACCTGCAGATGCGCAACGCCAGCGAGGTCACGCGCAACGCCGAGGTTCACATGGGCGGCGTGCTCGTCGGCACGGTCACGAAAGTCACCCCGCAGCGCGATGCCGCAGGCACTCCGATCGCGGTGCTGACGCTGAAGCTGAACAAGGACGTCCAGCCGCTTCCGGTCGACTCCACGTTCGACGTCAGGTTGAAGGGGTCGATCGGTCTGAAGTACATCGACCTGACGAAGGGAGCGTCGAGCGAGAGCTATCGAGACGGCGCAACCGTCCCGTTCAGCCAAGCCCGTGCGGAGGTGGACCTCGACCAGGTCCTGTCGATGTTCGACCCTCCCACTCGCCGAGGCATCCAGGGATCGACCATCGGCTTCAGCGACGCGCTGGCCGGACGGGGCAACGACATCAACAGCGCGATCGGAGCGTTCGTGCCGCTTCTGCGCGACCTCGGTCCCGTCGCCAGCAATCTCGCCTCCCGGCGGACCGATCTGGGCGGGTTCTTCCGGGGTCTCGAGGCGTTCTCGGGCGCGCTCGCACCCGTGGCTCAAACGCAGGCGGACCTCTACGCGAACCTGGACAACACGTTCCGCGCGCTGGCGCCGGTGGCGGTCCCGTACCTGCAGGAGTGGATCCAACAGACCCCGCCCACGTTCAATGCGGTGATCCGCGACAGCCCGAGCGAGCAGGCGTTCCTGCTCGACACGGCCGGTCTGTTCAAAGAGCTGCGGCCTGGGTTCGCGACCCTGAACCAGAGCGCGCCGGTCCTCTCGGACGCGTTCACCGTCGGAGCCAGGAATCTGCCCGGTACGAAGGCGCTGAACGCCCAGCTTCTCAGCCTGGCGCAGCGACTTGGCCGCTACGCGCACACGCCGGCGGTGAATGGAGGGCTCGATCGCCTCACCTCCACGCTTCAGAGTCTTCGCTCGCCGTTGGCCTTCCTGACGCCCGTTCAGGCCACCTGCAACTACGTCTCGCTGTTCCTGCGGAACACCGGGAGCACCGTCTCCGAGCGGTTCGGGGGCAACGGCACGGCGCTGACCTTCGACGTGATCACGATCGACGACGTGCAGGGAGGGGAAGCGGTTCCCTCGAGCAAGCCCAACCTTCACCCTGACCCGGGGGCTCCCGGTTACAACCAGGAGAGCGGCCCGCTCCACGTCAACCCGTATCCAAATACAGCGAGCCCGGGGCAGACACGCGAGTGCGCGGCCGGCAACGAGCCCTACGACGGCACGAGCAGCCTGATCGGTAATCCCCCCGGCAACCTCGGCACGCACACCGACAAGACCACGAGGCCGAAGCGATGAGGCGCCACAAGCCACGCGTCTCCAGCTTCGCCGCGGGGATCATCGGCATCGTCGTGGTCGGCGCGGCGTGCTACTTCATGTTCGGCGGGTCGATCCCGTTTTCGGGAACCCCCTTCCAGCTCAAGGCGCTGTTCACCTCCCAGACCGAGCTGCACATTCCCTCGCCGGTCCGGATCGCGGGCGTCGACGTCGGCGAGGTGACCTCGGTCAAGCGGATCCAGGGCTCCTCGGCCGGGGTGGTGACGATGAGCATCAACCCGAACGGACTCCCGATCCACGCGAACGCAACCGCGAAGATCCGGCCGCGGATCTTCCTGGAAGGCAACTTCTACGTTGACCTGCGTCCGGGCTCGCCCTCGGAGCCAGACCTGCAGTCGGGCTCGACTCTGCCGGCCGCCAACACCTCCGGACCGGTCCAGCTCGACCGCGTCCTCTCGGCGCTCAACATGGACGCGCGGACGAACCTGGAGACGCTGCTGCGCGGCATCGGCTCATCGCTCGACGGCTCGCCGGCTCCAGCCGACGACGTCTCGCAGGATCCGATCGTGCGTGGGCTAACCGGTGGCCAGGCGCTCAACCTCTCCTTGCAGTACTCGGCGGACGCGTTCCGAGCCTCCGCGATGGTCAACGAGGCGCTGCTCGGCACCGCGCCGCACGACCTCAGCGGCGTCGTCAACGGCAACGCGGAGGTGTTCCGGGCGTTGGCGGCAAGTGGCGATCAGCTGTCCAGCTTCGTCACCACCTTCAACGCGACGATGGCCGCTCTCGCCGCGCGCCAGCAGGACCTCATTCAGACGCTCGTCGTGCTGCCACCGTTCCTGCAGCGCACGGAGACCTCCGACCGCGCGCTCGACAAGTCCTTCGGACCGACCAAGGAGTTTGCGCGCGCGCTGACTCCGAGCATCAGCCAACTGGGTCCCGCGATCAACGCCGGCATTCCGTGGATCGCCCAGGCGAGCAAGCTCGTGTCCCCGCAGGAGCTCGGCGGCCTCGTCCGGTACCTGACGCCCGCGATCCAGAACACCGGGGCAACGATTCCCACCACCGAGGCGCTGTTGGAGCAGACGGATCTGCTCGACCGCTGCTTCGACCACAACATCGTGCCGACCGGCAACGAGACGATCGCTGATCCGCCGATCGGTACCGGACAGCCTGTCTACCGCGAGCTCTTCCAGAGCGCGGTCGGTCTGGCCGGAGCAGCTCAGAACTTCGACGGCAACGGGCGCTACATCCGGGCCAATGCGGGCGGAGGTGCCTACCAGGTCGCGACCCCGTTGACAGAAGGCGGCGGCGGTCCCGCCTACGGCAACGCGATCGTGCCGACGCTGGGCACGCGCCCCGCGTTCGCGGGTAAGCCGCCGCCCGTACGCCGCGGTGTCGCGTGTTACAAGAACGCGCCGCCGGCCCTCAACGACGCGAAGCGGGGGAACGGGCCGTGAAGCGCGCGATCGCCGTCCACCGGAACGACTTCATCGCGATCCTCGTGCTCCTCGCGCTCGCCGCTGCGATCGTCGTCTACATCCTCGAGCATCAGCCGGCGTTCACGTTCGGCAAGAGCTACTACACGGTCAAGGCGGAGTTCGCGACCGGGGCGGCGGTGACCGCCGGCCAGGGTCAGTCGGTGGACGTGGCCGGCGTCCAGGTGGGACAGGTCGGCGCGGTCAAGCTCGACGGTGCTCGCGCCGTGGTGACGATGAACATCTACAAGAAGTACGAGCCGATCTACAACAACGCCAGCGTCCTGCTGCGACCGCGCACGCCGCTCAAGGACATGTACCTGTCGCTCGATCCCGGAAGCAAGGATGCAGGCGCGGTGCCGAACCAGGGCACGCTGCCGGTGGCCAACACGCAACCCGACGTCAACGTGGAGGAGATCCTCTCCTCACTCGACGCGGACACGCGCAACTATCTCCTGCTGCTCCTGGCCGGCGGCGCGCAGGCGTTCCACGACGGCGGCGCGAGCGGAGCCCAACCGAGCGCCAAGGCGGTCAGCGACCTGCGCGGCACGTTCAAGCGCTTCGCGCCTTTAGGACGCGACACGATCACGTTCACCTCGCTGCTGGCGCAGCGCACGCAGAACATCCGTCGCTCGATTCACAACTTCCAGGAGGTATCCCAGGCGCTGGGTGGAGTCGACGGCACGCTGACTTCGCTGATCAACTCGTCGAATCAGAACTTCTCGGCCATCTCCTCGCAGGCCGCAAATCTCCAGCAAGCGCTCACGCTGCTGCCGAGCACGCTCCAGCAGACCACGCAGACGCTCGGGAAGGTTCAGGGGTTCGCCAACCAGAGCACGGTGGCACTGCATCGCCTGGTTCCGTTCGCGCACGCCTTCGGCCCGGCGCTGGCCGCGGCGACGCCGCTGTTCCGCGACACCACGCCGGTGATCAAGAACCAGCTCCGGCCGTTCTCGGTGGCGATTCAGCCGCTGGCCAAGACGCTCGCGCCGGCAGCGGCGAAATTGAACGTCGCCACTCCGCCGCTGACTCGCTCGATAAAGGTGTTGAACTCGCTGTTCAACACGCTCGCCTACCAACCCAAAGGCTCCAACCCCGGCTACCTCTTCTGGGGCTCCTGGCTCGCTCACAACGCCTTATCGCTCGCGAATATCCAGGACGCCCACGGTCCGATCGTGCGCGGGCTGTTCATGGGCACGTGCCAGCAGCTGCAGCTGTTCGAAGTGCAGCTGACGAGCACCGATCCTGCGTTGAAGCCGCTCGTGGACCTGCTGAACGCGCCCGACTACAAAGCGATCGCAGCGACCCACAGTCCGTACTGCGCCTCGGTCCTGGCTCCGTGAACAAGCAGGCCCCCAGCACCGGCAAGATCCTCACGATGGTGGCGTTCGCGGGCTCGTGCATCGGCCTGCTGCTGTTTCTGTGGATCTCGTTCGGGGGCTCACTTCCGCTCGCTCCTGAGGGCTACCAGCTGAAGGCAGAGTTCAGCGGCGCCGTCCAGCTCGCGCAGGAGTCGGACGTGCGCATCTCCGGCGTGAGCATCGGCAAGGTCACCTCGATCTCGCTCGACCGTCAATCCGGGCTGACCAAGGCGACCATGCAGATCGACCACCGCTACGCCCCGCGGCCGGCGGACACGCGCGCGATCCTGCGGCAGAAGTCGCTCCTGGGCGAGACCTACGTTGAGCTCTCACCAGGTTCGGAGGCTGGCGCGAAGCTCCCGGACGGGGGCACGATCCCGCGGACGCAGATTGCGCCGACCGTGCAGCTCGACCAGATCCTCTCCACCTTCGACCCGGTCACGCGCCGCGCGTTCTCCACCTGGCTGCAACAGGGTTCGGTGGCGCTGACGAATCGGGGGGAGGATTTCAACGCCGCCTTTGCGGCGCTCTACCCGTTCGCGACCAACGTCGACTCGGTGCTGAGCGTGCTGAACCGCGACAACTCCGCCACGAGCGCGCTGCTGCGGGGCGGCGGTCAGGTGTTCGGCGCGCTTGCTCGCTCGCCGGGGCAGCTCCAGGGCTTCATCCGCAACTCGAACGCGCTGTTCGCATCAACCGCTGCGCGCAACGCCGACCTCGCCGCGGCGGTGAAGGCGTTCCCGGGCTTCACCGTCGCGACGCGCCTGACGATCGATCGCGTGCATCGCTTCGCCGCCGAAGCCAAGCCGCTGATCGACGAGCTGCGCCCGGCGGCACGACAACTGACTCCGACCCTCCGCGAGACCATCACCCTGGCCCCGGAGCTGCGCACGCTGATGGTGAACCTCGCGCCGCTGACGGCGGCGTCGAAGACCGGCGTGCCTGCGTTCAATCGCTTCCTCGACGCCAGCGTTCCGTGGCTCGCGCGGCTCAAGCCATACCTCGGCAGCTTCGTTCCGATCTTCGACTACATCAACACCTACCGGCGCGAGATTGCGGCGTTCTTCGCCAACAGCGCTGCCACGACCGAGAACACCGCGAGCAACATCGCCCAATCGGGGCTGATCCACGTTCTCCGTATATCTAATCCGGTGAATCCCGAGACGCTTTCCACTTATCCGCGCCGGATCGCCAGCAATCGGGGCAATCCGTATATGGCCCCGGGTGGATACACGCAACTTCGAAACGGCCTGTCCGTTTTTGGAAGTTATCTCTGCACAGGTAATCCTCAACCGAGCATCGGGGCATCAATTCCCGCTAATCTCGTCGCGGTCCTCCGAGGCGTCTACTTCACGGCGACTCCGGGCGGACCTCCGTGTAAGGCCCAGGCACCGCTAGGAGAGGCGACGACGGGCCAACTTCAAGCATTCCCCCAACTCAAACCACTGCCATGAGCACGGCCGGCGCTGCTTGTGGGTCCACACAATCCGTCCCAACCCAAAGGAGGAGTTACTTGAGACGGAAAGTAGTGCTCATCACCACGTTGTGCGTGCTGGTCGGCGCGGCGTCGGCATTTGCCGCGTCGAACGTCTACACCGGCTCGAACATGTCGTTCTCGAAGGGCAGCGGCTCTTCGGGCAAGCCGGTCGGCGTCAGCTTCAAGCAGACGCTCGCGGCGACGAACACCGACGCGACAAAGGCGGCTGCCGTCCTGGTCAACATCAAGACCAGGATCTACGGCCTGAGGACCGACGGCAAGGACTTCCCGACCTGTAGCCCGGCCAGGATGGTGGCGCTGAAGTCGGACTCCTTCTGCCCGACGAAGTCCAAGGCCGCAACCGGCCTGGTGAACTCGGCCCTCGGCGATCCGAGCCTCACGAAGAGCAGTCGCATCCCGTGCAACCCGAACCTCGACGTGTTCAACGGCGGCAGCGGGAAGCTGTGGTTCTTCTTCACCACGCACACCGCCACCCAGTGTGCGGGACTGAGGACCGGGGCGACGGCCCCCTACCTGGGAACGATCAGCTACCAGGGCAAGTACCAGGTGACGAACATCCCGTTGCCGGCTGACATCTCAACCCGGGTCGCGGACCATGCGAACTTCTACGGTTCGCTGATCCACGAGACGCTGTCGTTCTTCAAGTACGCAGCCCGGGTCCACGGCAAGACCATCTACAACAACCAGTCGATCGGCTGCCTGCACGGCAAGCGGCCGTGGTCGATCACCTACACCGCGACGACCAACGGCGCCGACCGCCAGGTCAGCACGGTGAGCGGCGCGGCCAAGTGCTGATCGCCTGAGCAGGTTCTAGGTTGGTGCACGCGGCCCGCTTTGGCGGGCCGCACGCATCTCACGACGCTACGCGACCTCGTAGCGTTCCCGGCGCTGGGCCTCGCGCTCTGACTCGCCGAGCATGCGCACGAACAGGTAGACGAGCGCGATCCCCATCACGATCGACTGCTCGAGCGCCATCAGCAGTCCGGCCATGTTCTGATCCTCCCCGGCGGTCAGGCCCCAGTAGTGCGGTCGGTGCTCGTAGAACGCGTACAGGGCGTGCGGCGAGAAGGCCAGCACGAGCCCGAGGATCCCCACCAGCAGCTTGGTGGAGACCATGTACATCACGGGTCCCATCCCGCCGAGGCGCATCCGGCCCCGGATCGGCGAAAGGATGTGCCACCAGTAGAGCCCGCCCGCGAGCGCGAAGCAGATGTGCTCGAGCGCATGCAGGCCGGAGTTGCGAAGTGCCGCGTCGTACATGGCCGGGATGTGCCACAGCCACATGAAGCCGGCGTAGGCGAAGACGGCGAAGGCCGGATGCGCTAGGTAGCCGGCTTTCTGCTCGACCAGGTGCAGGCGCCTGGTGGCCGGGCGCAGCAGCACCTTGGTCAACCCGAGGATGAGCAGGATCGGCGCGATGTCCAGCAGCAGGATGTGCTGGACCATGTGCATCAGCATCAGGTCGTCGCTGAGGCTGTCGATCGGGGAGACGAGCGCGGCGAGGATCGCCACGAGGCCGAGGCCGAACACCACCGCTCGCCCGTAGCCGATGCGGTGCGGCTCGCCGCTGGCACGAGCGCGGCTCCACGCGCGCCCGTAGAGCAGACCGAGGGCGAATACGACGAGCAGCACGCCGGGTTCAAACGACCAGGACGCGTTCGGGCTCATCGTGGTCGATTGTCCCAATCGACAAACCGGGCTTCCAGGAATAACCTCCCCAGGCACACGCACAACCCATCCTTGACAGCAAGGAGGTCGGCCATGCGGATCGAGGTTAAGGGCCGGAACCTGGCCGTATCCGAGGACCTGAAGGAGCACGTCAACAAGCGCTTCCGAAAGGTCTCTCGCCAGGTATCAGAGCTGGCCGAGCTCGAGGTGGAGGTGTTCGAGGAGCGCAACCCGGCGATCGCTGACTCGCAGGTCGCCGAGGCCACGCTGCACCTGAAGGGGGTCACGCTGCGGGCCCGCGACGCGTCGCCCGACGTCATGCACTCGGTCAACCTGTGCGCGGACGAGCTTTCCCGCCAGGTCAAGCGACACCGCGACAAGCGCCGCAAGCGTCGGGAGTCGAGGTCCGCGGCGGCGCAGGTGCCGGCGAGCGAGAATCCGTCCGTGGCGGCGAGCGCGGGTCCGTCGATGGCGCCGGCATCGGGGTCGGCCGCGGCGCCACCGCTCCCCTGATCAGGCGGCAAATCTACGCCGCGCCGGCCGCGTCGGCGCTCCCAGGCTCACTGCTACGCTGACCACATGTCCTTTCTGGACCGCGCGCTTCGCATGGGCGAGGCGAAGAAGTTCAAGGTCTACGAACAGCGCGTCAGTCGGATCAATGCCTTCGAGCCGGAGCTCGAGCACTACAGCGACGCGGAGCTGAGAGAGGCGGCTGACGCCTTGCGCGAGCGTGCGCGCGATGGCGAGCCGCTCGACGATCTGCAGTTTGAATGCTTCGCGCTCGTGCGCGAGGCCGGTAGGCGCTCGATGGGAATGCGCCACTTCGACGTGCAGCTGATCGGCGGCATGGTGCTCCACGACGGTGCCATCGCGGAGATGCGGACCGGGGAGGGCAAGACCCTGACCGCGACGCTGGCGGTCGTGCTCAACACCCTCGGCGGCCGCGGCGTTCACGTGGTCACGGTCAACGACTACCTGGCCCGCCGCGACGCGGCGTGGATGAAGCCGATCTACGACCTGCTCGACGTCACCGTGGGCGTGCTGCAGAACATGCAGCCATACGAGGAGAAGCGCGAGGCCTACGCGGCCGATGTCACCTACGGCACGAACTCCGAGTTTGGCTTCGACTACCTGCGCGACAACATGGCCACGACGCTCGAGGAGAAGGTCCAGCACGGCGGCCGACCGAAGCCCGAGGAGGGCAAGTCGCCCTACCACACGTACGCGATCGTCGACGAGGTCGACAACATTCTGATCGACGAGGCGCGCACGCCGCTGATCATCTCCGGCGCCCCCGAGCAGGCCGCCGACCTCTACGCCAAGTTCGCCCGCCTGGCCCCCCAGCTCGAGCCCGGCAAGACGCCCGAGGGCATGGACCCCCGGATGAAGAAGGAGTTCGTCGCCGACTTCGACTACGAGTTCGACGAGAAGCACAAGACGGTGTCCGTGACCGAGCGCGGAGTGGCCAAAGCCGAGCGGTTTCTCGGGATCGATCATCTCTATCGGGCCGAGAACGGCCACCTGGTCAACCACCTGATCCAGTCCCTGAAGGCCGAGTCGCTCTACAAGCGCGGCTACGACTACGAGGTCATCGACGGCGAGGCGAAGATCATCGACGAGTTCACCGGCCGGATCCTCGAGGGTCGGCGCTGGTCGGAGGGGCTTCACCAGGCGATCGAGGCCAAGGAGGGTGTTCGGGTTCAGGAGGAGAACCAGACCCTGGCCACGATCACCCTGCAGAACTACTTCCGGATGTACGACAAGCTCGCCGGCATGACCGGCACGGCGATCACCGAAGCCACCGAGTTCATGAAGATCTACAAGCTGCCGGTGGTCGAGATCCCGACCAACCGGCCGATGATCCGGCGCGATCTCAACGACCAGGTCTACAAGACCAGAGACGGCAAGTGGGCCGCGGTGGTGAACGAGATCGCGGAGCGCCACCAGAACGGGCAGCCCGTCCTGGTCGGGACGATCGCCGTCGAGGTCTCCGAGCTGCTGTCAGATCGCTTGAAGCGCCGGGGCATCCCGCACACGGTGCTGAACGCCAAGCCCGAGCACGCCGAGCGCGAGGGGGAGACGATCGCCGAGGCTGGCGCGCCGGGCGCGGTGACGATCGCGACGAACATGGCGGGCCGCGGCGTCGACATCAAGCTCGGGGGCAACCCCGAGCACCTCACGCGCATCGAGCTGGTCAAGCTCGGGCTGCAGCCGGAGATGCCCGACTACGAAGAGCACTACGCCACGGTCCTGCCTGACGTCGAGGAGCGCGTGGAAACGCTCCGCGAGCAGGTGCTCGACGCTGGCGGGCTGTTCATTCTCGGGACCGAGCGCCACGAAGCCCGCCGGATCGACAACCAGCTTCGCGGCCGCTCGGGCCGGCAGGGGGATCCCGGCGAGTCGCGCTTCTTCCTCTCGGCGCAGGACGATCTGGTGCGCCTGTTCGCCGGCGAGCGGATCTACAAGATCCTCGACCGCCTCGGTAGCACGGACGACGAGGGCAACGAGGAGCCGATCGAGGCGGGGATGCTCTCCAAGCAGATCGAGAAGGCGCAGAAGAAGGTCGAGGAGCAGCACTTCCTGATGCGCAAGCACACGCTCGAATACGACGACGTCCTCAACCAGCAGCGCGACGTGATCTACAGCTATCGCGACGAGATCCTCGAAGGCCGCGACATGAGCGACGCCGCGCGGGAAGAGGTCGCCAAGCTGATCGAGCGCCTCGT
>JAFAZV010000105.1 GCA_019239445.1 Solirubrobacterales bacterium | reverse complement strand
CTCGCGATCGGCTTCGCGCAGCAGCGAGGTGGCGACGCCTTGCCGGCGCGCATCTGCGCGCACGGCAAGCCGGCTGAACTGCGCGGTGCTGCCGACCATCACGAGCCGGCAGGTTCCCACCAGCTCGCCCTCGGCGAAAGGATCCTCGGCCGGATCGAGCTCGGGAGCCGGCGTGGCGCGAAGCTCGCCGCCGGGGCGATCAGCGCGAGCACCGGCGACGATTGCCCGCAGCCCGGTGAGCGGATCGATCCGGATCTCCGGCGCGCTCACGCCGCCTGGACCGCGCGGGCGGCCGCCGCCGCCTTCACAGCTGCTTCTCCATCGCGATGTGCTCGATGTGGGCTTCGGTGAACGCCCGGCCGCGGGCGCGGTAGCCGGCGCCCTCGTAGAGGCCGCGCGCGTAGGTCTGCGCGTGCAGCACCAAGCGCCGGCCCCCGTGCTCGAGCGTCTCGCGATCGGCTTCGCGCAGCAGCGAGGTGGCGACGCCTTGCCGGCGCGCATCTGCGCGCACGGCAAGCCGGCTGAACTGCGCGGTGCTGCCGACCATCACGAGCCGGCAGGTTCCCACCAGCTCGCCCTCGGCGATCGCGACAAGGTGGATCCCCTCGGGATCGCGTCCGTCGAGCTCCTCACGTTCGGGCACGCCCTGCTCGACGCAGAAGACCTCGTGGCGCAGCGCGAGCGCGGCCGACATCTCGTCCTCCCCCCGCGCACGCCGGATCTCGTACAGCAGCGTCCCGCTCATTGCGTGCCCAATGCGTAGCGGCGGATGTCCCGCTCGAGCGCGCTCGCGCTCGCGTACGGGCCGGCGTGGTCGAACACCTGCTTCCCGTTGCGGTCGAAGTAGATGGTCAACGGGTAGAACGTCGCCGCCTGGATCGAGCGCGCGATGCTCTCGCCAGGATCGACGTAGCTCGGGTAAGTGACCGGGAAGCGGCGCAGGAAGGCGGCCGCGGAGCCGTTCTGATCCTTGCCGTTGAGGCCGATGAACGCGACCCGCCGCCCGTAGGTGACCCCGGCTTTCTGGAAGGCCGGAAACTCGCTCTGGCAGGGCCCGCACCACGATGCCCACTTGTTCACGACCACCGGATACCCGCGCAGTTCGGCCAGCCTCGCGCTGAACGCCCCCGTGCCGCCCGGCAGGAGCTGATTGGCCTGCTGGTGCAGCGACGCTAAGCGCGGGGGTGAATCCTTGAACGAAGCCTGCACCGCCTGCGTGGAGGGCGCCTGGTTTTGGGCGCTCGCTCCGCAGCCCGCACTCGCGAGCGCGATCACGGCGAGAGCAAGTGCGGCGGCGCGGTAGCCCACGGCGAACAGCTTGCCACAGCCGAGCCGGATGGCACGCGCGTCTGCTATCCGGTGAACGCGGGCGGCCGTGGTGCGGGCGGGCGGGGCGAGACGGGGCTGCGGAAGCTCAGGATCTGCTGGATGCCGGAGGGGCGGTTTGCGTAGCGCATCGTGAACGGGAGCAGCCCCGGTGAGTAGGTGATCCGCTCGCGTGTAGCGTCGGAGCGCCAGGCCGCCGGATTCGGTCCCTGCGATGCCGCGAGCTCCGCACCGGCCGCGTCGAGCGCCGCCCACAGCTGCGTACGGCAGCGCCCGAGGTTCCCGGCGCCGCAGTAGCGCAGGTGGAATTTGCCCCGCACACGCTCGCCCAGCAGCGTGCGGAGGTCCTTGTCCATGTAGATGTGCCAGCCC
The DNA here is from genome assembly GCA_019239445.1 of Solirubrobacterales bacterium. Lineage (GTDB taxonomy): Bacteria > Actinomycetota > Thermoleophilia > Solirubrobacterales > Solirubrobacteraceae > Palsa-465. Next base: position 2,876 of record JAFAZV010000105.1, on the reverse strand, counting down.
TTGTACTGGCCGGACGGCGGCTGGTCGAAGCGGCTGTTGAAGGTCGCCAGCTGGCCCGCCAGCGCGGAGCCGAGCACGCTCGACGCCCAGGCGTTCGCGAGTAGCGGCCAAGCCGTGTCCATGATCGCGGCGCCGGGGTCGGTGATCTTGCCGCTGCCGGTGCGGTCGAGGCGGCTGCCGCCGTGGCGATACCAGGCGTCGAGGAGCGCGAGCATCTGCTCGGCGCGGGTGCTCGGAGCGTGAGCGCCATGCAGGAGCCGGGACAGCAGCGGCTCGAAGGTCATCTCTCGTACGTCTTGAGTCGCGGCGGCGTTCATCGCCGCGGTGATGTGAGCCGGCGTCATGTGCCCGCCCGAGCCGAGGTTGCGCAGCAGCAGGTCGACGCGCTGCAGTGCGCCGAGCGACCAGTTGTCATCCGGCGCCTCGTAGCCCGCCTGCGTGCGGTTGTTCCAGTTGACGATCTCTCCGTTCGGCGGGTCGATCCCCTGCGGATGGTTAGCGAACGACGCGTAGCCGCGCCATTCCTCGCCCCCGCGCCCGTCGATCGGCAGCGCCGGATCGGCGTTCGCGGGGCGGATCGGCACCAGTCCGCTCGTGAACACGCCGATGTCCTTGTCGTCCATGTAGAACGAGTTGAACGTCTGTGGCGTCTTGAAGGCGGCGTGGAAGAACTCGTGGATGTTGTGGACCTGGCCGTGCGCGAGGTCGTGGTAGAAGAGCAGGTCGAGCACGTCGCGGCCGTAGCTCGCGCGCTTGCGGGCCAGGGCCACGAGGCGCCCGCGCACCCGCGCGTAGCCGATCACGGGGCCGTGGACGGTGCGATAGAAGGTCACCTCACTCGTCCCGCTCTTGCTCGAGAGGGCGCCGGCGTCGAAGAAGCGCATCGGACGACACTGGCCGTCGAACAGGTAGTGGTGCGTGTCGCCGCCGCACAGCGTCTCGGCGTAGGTGTCGATCTGGTCGAGCCCGGCCGAGGTCAACGACCACGCGGAACCTTGGTCTCGGCCGATGAAGATGTAGCCCGGGAAGGGAGCCGTGGTCGCTCCGCGTTGGCTGATGCCGGGACCTTCGAGATCCATCTCCAAGGTCAGGCCGGGGTAGTAGTAGCCGATCTGCGGGCCGGCCACCATGATCGGGTGGTGCGTCACCGAGCGACCGCCGGAAACCATCAGGATGTTGCTGGCCTGGCCGCGCGCCGCCCGGTCGGCCGCGGCCGCTTGGGTGGCGGTGCTCGACAGGCTGCCGGCGTCGAGGACGACGTTGCCGCTCCTGCTTCGAGGAGGCGGCTGGAACTGAACGTGCCCAGGAACGCTGACCGGGGTCTCGGGATCGTTGGCCTCCCGCAGGTCGCTCCAGGCCTCAAAGCCCCGCCGAGGCCCGAGGCTGCGCTGTAGGGCGGACAGGAACTCTGAGCGCACGGCTTCATCGCCCCCGCCCTGTCCGACGAACTGGCTCTTGAGGGCGTTGAAGGCGTAGATATCCGTGCGCGTGAAGTCGGAGACGTTGGAAAACGGCCCGAGCGTGCCGCGGTGGGCGCGGAGGTACGCGTTGATCCCGGCGAGGTAGATGTCGATGTCGTGCAGGACGGCCCGGCCGGCGGCGCCATGCGCCAGAAGCACGCCGGTCTGCCGCGCCACCTCGCGTTCGGTCTGCGCCGTCGGCGCGAAGCTGGACAACGAGGAGACGAGATTCAGCGCGCTCAGGCCTGGGGCGTCGATCGCCGCCACTCTGGCGTCGTAGCGAGACTGCTGGAGCAGCAGCCCGCGGTCTTCCGCGATGACCCAGCCGGCGCCCCACGTGACGTCGTCGCGCGTCGTGCCGTAGACGTGGGGCACGTTGAAGCGGTCGCGGATGACCCTCACGCCGGCGTGCGGGATGCGCTCGGCATGCAGCGACCCCGCGTCCTTGGTGCCCAGCGCGTCGGCTTTGAAGTCGGTGAGCAGGTCGTGAGCGGTGACGTGGTCGAACCGCGGCGTCAGCGCGTCGTACATCTTCGCCTGCACGGTGGCATCCGGCGGCGGTGGGACCTCGCCGTACTGCCCGGACGGGATGATGTTGCGCGCGATGATCGCGTAGTCCTTGGCTGAGGCCAGCGGCGGGATGAGACACGCCGCGAGCAGCGCCGTGACTACCAGACCAATCCTGCGCACAATGATCTCCTCCTCCTCGGGTTCCCGCTGCCGGCGGAGAACCCTACAGGGCAGGTACAGCCGCTTCGCTGTGCTTGAATACGCGCTATCCTCTTGGTTGGGTTCGACGAGGGGGGAACCTGTAGTGAGGGCTACCTCGTCGTTCCAGCTTTGGCCGAGGCCGCTTGAGCCGCCACGACGTATTGCCGCGGCTCCTGATCCAGACGTATTTCCCACATCATCTTCATGGGTGCTTCCACCCCGTTTCCGACTCCTGCCGCGATCGCGCGCGCGGAGCTGTTCACACGAGAGCAGTTCGTCTACGACGGCGAGTCGCTCGAGGACGCGCTGGCTCCGGGCTCCGCACGGCGTCGCGCGCTTGACGCTGCCCTGACGGAGATCGACGCGGACGCCACCGAGCCGTCGATCGAGTGGCGCCGGAAGTTCTCGCTGCTGCTGGGCCTCGAGCGGCTGCTCTCCGAGGAGGAGCCGCACTTGGCCGACGGCACGGTGCTCTCGGCGCATCAAGTCGACGCGCTGTCAGGCACCCTGACCGCGCTGCTCGCCGAGGCTCAGCGCAACGGCAGCTCGAGCAACGGCGCGAGTCCCAACGGCGGCGCGCCGACACAGCTGGCTTCGGCGGCGATCCCGGGCGAGGAGGACGACGGGCTCGAGGACGGTGACGGGGACGGCGAGGACGAGGAGCCGCGCGACTGGAGCGATGAGGGCGACTACGACGAGGACGTG
>JAFAZV010000061.1 GCA_019239445.1 Solirubrobacterales bacterium | reverse complement strand
GAGCGCGCTACCTGGCGCGCGCGGGGCAGGTGCTGATCGACGAAGCCGACGAGATCCGCGACCTGATCGTCCAGGAGCAGGGCAAGCCGCGCAACGAGGCGTTCGCGATGGAGATCCTGCCGACGATCGACGCGCTTCAATGGATCGCCCGCGCGGGGGTCGAGCTGCTCGCCGACGAGAAGATCCCGATGCCGCAGCTGTTCCTGAAGACCAAGCGCTCGGCCTTCACGTACGAGCCGCTCGGCGTGATCGGCGTGATCTCGCCCTGGAACTACCCGTGGAGCATCCCCTTCGGGGAGGTCGCGCTGGCTCTGATGGCGGGCAACGGCGTGGTCCTCAAGCCGGCCTCGTTGACGCCGTTGATCGGAGAGCGGATCCGCCGCGTGTTCGAACGCGCGGGCGTCCCCGAGGGGCTCGTCCGCGTGATCCACGGGCCGGGGACCGGGCCTGCGCTTGTCCGCTCGAGCGTGGCCAAGATCTTCTTCACCGGCTCGGCGGAGGTCGGCCGCGAGGTCGGCGAGCAGTGCGCGCGCCGGTTGAAGGGCTCCGTGCTCGAGCTGGGTGGAAAGGATCCGATGATCGTCCTGCGCGACGCGAACCTCGATCACGCCGTGGCGGGCGCGCTCTGGGGTGGCTTCGCCAACGCTGGGCAGACGTGCTCAGGGATCGAGCGGGTCTACGTGATGCGCGAGGTCGCCGAGCGCTTCATCCTCGGCGTGGTCGCCGGAGCCCAGGCCCTGCGAGTCGGGGACCCGCTGAGGTGGGACACCGAGGTCGGCCCGATGATCTCGTGCGAGCAGTTCGAGAAGGTGCGCGAGCTCGTCGATGACGCAGTGGCGGCGGGAGCTGAGTTGCGCTGCGGGGGACCGCTGGACAGCCGGGGCGGCGCCGGTGGCGCTGCCGATGCCGGCGCGTTCTACGCGCCCACCGTCCTCACCGGCGTCACCCACGACATGCGGATCATGCGCGAGGCGATCTTCGGGCCGGTGCTGCCGATCATCGTCGTCGACTCCGAGGATGAGGCGCTGCGCCTGGCTAACGACTCAGAGTTCGGCCTCGGAGCCTCGGTCTGGACGTCTGACCGCAGCAAGGGCGAGCGGGTCGCGCGCGAGCTCGAAGCCGGCATGGTGTGGATCAACGACCACATGTTCAGCCACGGCGCCTGTCAGTGCTCGTGGGGCGGGGTCAAGGAGTCGGGGCTCGGGCGCACGCACTCGAAGTTCGGGCTCTACGAGTGCGTGAACGTCAAGCTCCGCGTGTGGGAGGGCTCGACCCTGCGCAACCCGTGGTGGCACCCCTACGACGAGACGCTCGGGCGCGCCCTGCGGCAGAGCGCCACGATCCTGTACGGCCGCCCGTCGATCCGGGCCCGCGCCGTGCGCGACGGCGCGGCGCCGCTGCTGAAGGTGGGAGCGCGGCTGGCGCGTGACGCGGTCACGCGCCCAGCGGGGCGGCGTTAGCGCCTCAGTACGCTGTAAGACGATGCCCGCCCAGGCCTACGCCGGCAAAGAGTGCGTCTGCCAGCTCCGAAAGGGGATCTGCGACCAGTCCTGCGTGCAGGACATGCTCCAAACGCCGTTTTACATCGCCTGCCTCAAGTTGAAGGGCCGGCGGGCGCTAGTCGTCGGCGGCGGCGACGTCGGCCTCGAGAAGGTCGAGGGCTTGCTCGCCTGTGACGCCGCCGTGACCCTCGTGGCCCCCGAGGCACATCGCGAGCTGGTCCAGCTCGCCCTCGAAGGATCGATCCGCTGGGAGCGGCGCGAGTATCAGCCCGAAGATCTGGACGGCTGCCTGATCGCGATCGCCGCCACAGGCGACACCGACGTAAACATCCGCGTCTTCGAGGATGCCGAGCAACGGGCGATGCTGGTCAACGTCGTCGACGTGCCGCCCTTGTGCAACTTCATCCTGCCGGCGATCGTGCGCACCGGACCGCTGGCGGTGGCGATCTCGACCGCCGGCGCCTCGCCGGCGCTGGCCAAGCGGATGAAGCGCGAAATCGCGGAGATGTTCGGCGAGCCCTACGCGAACCTGGCCATCCTGCTCAACGACGCTCGCGGCTGGGCCAAAGGGACGCTTCCGACCTACCAGGACCGCAAGCAATTCTTCGAGTCGATCGTCAACGGCGACCCGGACCCGATCGAGTTGCTTCGCGCCGGCGACGTGGAGGCCGTGCGCGAGCTGATCGCCGTCGCGCAGCAGGTCCACGCGGCCGCTACCTAACGCCGGCGATCGGTGAGCGAGCTCACGCACCTCGATTCCGCGGGTCGCGCGGATGGTAGACGTCGGCGCCAAGCCGGCGAGCGACCGCCGCGCCCTCGCCCGCGCCATCGTCCGCGTCTCGCCGGCGACCGCCGCCGCGGTCAGTGCCGGCAACGCGCCGAAGGGCGACGTCTTGGGCGTGGCGCGGATCGCCGGCATCCAGGCGGCGAAGCGGACCGCCGAGCTGATCCCGCTGTGCCACC
>JAFAZV010000022.1 GCA_019239445.1 Solirubrobacterales bacterium | reverse complement strand
TTCTCCTCCACCCCGCTTGAGTGCAACGCCGCGGTGATCAATTGGGATCCGGGCACCGAAACGGTCACGGTGAAGTCCAACAACCAGATGCCAATGTTTGCCTCGATGGTGATCGGCCCGACTCTGGGCGTGCCGAGCAACAAATTGTTGTTCGCCTCCCAGGACATCGGCGGCGCGTTCGGCAACAAGATCGGGAGCTACCCGCAGATCGCCGCCCTCGCCTTGCTCTCGCGCAAGGCCGGACGGCCGGCCAAGTGGACCGAGTACCGCACCGAGCACATGCTGTCCTGTGGCCACGGCAACGAGCGCACGTTCCTCGACACCAAGGTCGCGGTGATGAAGGACGGCACGATCCTCGGCTTCAAGATGCGCGCCTTCGACGACGCCGGCGCGTACCTGCACTATGAGCCGCTCGGCGCGGTGATTTGGTCGCAGGTCACCCCCGGGTGCTACCGCTTCAAGCACGTCCGCGTCGACTACACCGAGACGCTGACCAACAAGTGCCCGACCGTGCCCAACCGCGGCTACTCGCGCTTGCAGCACCTGTGGATGATCGAGCGCATCGTCGACACGGTGGCGCACGAGCTCGACTTCGATCCTGTCGAGCTGCGCAAGCGCAACTACGTGCAGCCCGAGGATTATCCGTACGAGACGCCGAACGGCTGCGTGTATGACTCGGGTGACCTGCCGCGGACGCTCGACAAAGCGCTCGAGCTGATCGACTACGAGCAGGTGCGCGAACGCAAGCGCACACGCGCTCAGACCGGCGAGATGGGCAAGCGCATCGGGATCGGCATCGGCTCGACGCTCGACTCGGGTACGAACAACTTCGGCCAGGCGCGGATCATCAATCCCGAGCTGCCGTTCTCCGGCAACGGCGAGGCGGCCACGGTCAAGCTCGACCTCTACGGCGAGATCTACTGCACGCTCGGCTCGAGCCCGACCGGCCAGGGCCACGAGACGACTACGGCGCAAGTTATCGCCGACATCCTCAACGTGAGCCCGGACGACGTGCGCGTCAACGCCGGGTTCAACAAGGAGCACAGCGCCTACGTCGGCTTCTCCGGGACATACGCCAGCCAGTTTGCGGTCACGGGGATCAACGCCGCTATCGGAGCGGCGCGCCGGCTCCGCGAGGAGATCGTTCGCGTGGCGGCGGCGGCGCTGCAGTGCGAGGAGTCCGACATCGAGCTCGTGGCCGGGATGGCCTCATACCGCGGCGACGGCGAGCGCGCGATCCCACTGATCGGGATCGCCAACCTCGTCTACGCCAACAACGCCGCCCTGCCGCCAGAGGTCGTCGACAGCGTCACCCTGAACTGCCGCTACGTCTACCGGCCGCCGTTCCAGGTTCCTGATCCGGTGGCCAAGCGCGGCAACCTGACGCTCACCTACGCGGTGCAGATTCACGCCTGCGTGGTCGAAGTCGACGAGGAGACGGGACAGGTTCGGCTGCTCGACTATGCCGCCGTCGACGACTGCGGGCGGCGCATCAACCCTCAAATCGTCGAGGGGCAGGTGCATGGAGCGACTGCACTCGGCATCGGAGCGGCGCTGTTCGAGGCCTTCAACTACTCGCCCGAGGGCCAGCTGCAGAACGCCAGTTTCTATGACTACCACGCGGTGACTGCGCTCGACGTGCCGCCGCTCAAGACCGACTACGTTGAATCTCCCTCCCCGTTCACCCCTAACGGCGCGAAGGGCATGGGCGAGGGAGGCGGGGCGCCGCTGGCCACGATCTGTAGCGCAATTCAGGATGCGCTCGGGCCCGGCGCCCCGCTCGTCTCTGACACCCACAATCCGGCCGAGCGGGTGTGGCGTCTGCTGAATGGGAACGGTAGGCCGCGCGGCGTCGAGGTGCAGTCGCGGTGAGGACCGGCGGCAGCGTCCAGCTCGACGCGCCCGCCCGGTCTTTGTGGGCACGGTTGAGCGACCCGCGCGCGCTCGAGGACGCGCTGCCGTCTGTCGACTCGGTCGAGCTGCTCTCAGCCGACCGTTTCGCGGCGCGGGTTCAGCCGGCCACAGGTCTCGGCACGACGCCGCTGCACCTCGAGGTCACGATCGCCGACGCGCGCGAGCCAGAGCACGTCCGTCTGGCGGGCACCGGCGAGGGCGGCGAGTTCGCCACCACGTTCGCTGTCGAGCTCGACCTGAGCGAGCACGGGAACGGCACCGAAGTTCGCTGGAGCGCCGAGGCGCACGTCGACGGCGTCCTCAGCTCGCTCGGCCAGCGCGTCCTGCCGGCGATCCTCGCCGCCCAGGTGGAGCGGGTGCTGCGCGCGGCAGCCGACCAGGCCGCACAGCCGGCGTCGGCGTAAGCGGGCCGACGGGCTCGGCCCGAGCGCCACGAGCGCAGCGGCGTCGTCACTGAGGTGGAACGAACGGCGGCACATCGATGCTCGCCGATTCCCGTCGTCTCACGTCTCTCCGGCCGACCCGGGGGTATGTTAGGCACCCCGTTTTCTGAGGACAGGAGGAGATCATGTCGGAGATTGTCGTCGTCGGCGCGTTCACAGCTAAGCCAGGTAAAGAGCAGGACGCCCGGGAAGCGTTCGAGGCCGTCGTCGAGCCCACCCACGCTGAGTCCGGATGCATCCTCTACGCGCTGCACCAGGGCGCCGATGACCCCGCCCGGCTCGCCTTCATCGAGCGCTGGGCTTCCCGCGAGGAACTCGATGCGCATCTGAAGAGCGACCACGTTGCCGACGTGCTCAGGCGCGCCGACGAGCTCTTCGAGACCTCCGACATCACGATCTACAACCCGCTGCCCGGTGGGGAATCCAAGAAAGGCTCGCTCGCGGAGCACGCTGACCGCGTGGCCTGAGGTTCCCGTAGGACCCGCTTACCCGGCAGCCCGTCTGGGAGCGCTTGGCGGTAAGCGTCATGCAGGAGGTGCACGTAGCGGTTGGTGCCGTCAGGCCGGGTCGTGATGTCGAGGGCGCCGGCGTCGGATCAAACCGAGTCTGATCAGGCCGCATCCGCGGCGCTGCCAGCCTGATGATGCTCGAGGGAGCGATCGCCACAGTCCGAAGCGACCGACACCCGCATCTCGCACAGCGACCGCCGCTGAGAGCTGCCGCTAAGACCTCCCAGGGCTCGAGGCAGCCGCGGATCTAAACGACAACGAAGTCGACCACTTCATCGCCAGGCCCGAGGTGGTCGCGAAACCTGCCCTCAGAGGACAGAAAATGCGACCACCTCGACTGTGCGGCCCGCAGTGTGGTCATTTGTGGTCGGCCGAGGGCGGAACGAGCGAGCGCTCCGCCACCGATGCCGACGCTGGCCCCGCTGCTACCAGCCGGGACCTTTGCGGAACCGCTCCTCATCGGCGAGGGCTCCGGCTTCCTCGGCACCCTTGCCGCCCACCTCCTCCGCATGAGAGGGGTGTCCGCTGGTCTCGGGCGGCGCTTCGGGCGCCGGCAGATTTCCGCGATCGGGCTCGTCGTCCGGGCGACTGGGCGCGGCCTCCGAGGGCTCGTGCTCGTCGTCCGTGTGCTCAACTCCCATGGTGTCTGCGCTACCCGAGCCGCGAGGACGCGAACCGGCAAACCGCTGCCCGTCGCTGGCGAGCACCTCGCGCAGCACCTCGATGCCGTCCCACACCTCGACGAAGCGCGTGCTCAGCGGAGAGAGCCCGAGGCGGATCACGTCGGGCATGCGGAAGTCGGGAATTACTCCGCGCTCGATCAGCGCCGCGCACGCCGCCCGGGC
>JAFAZV010000405.1 GCA_019239445.1 Solirubrobacterales bacterium | reverse complement strand
GGTGGCACGGTCACGGCCGGCAATGCGTCGCCGCTGAACGACGGCGCCGGCGCGATGTTGATCGGCGACGCTTCGCTTCCCGGCGAGCCGCTGGCGCGGATCGTCGGCCGCGGCAGCCACGCGGTTGACCCGGATATCTTCGGCATCGCGCCCGTGGAGGCGGCGAACAAGGCGCTCGCGCGCGCGGGCATCGGCTGGGACGACGTCGAGGTCGTCGAGCTGAACGAGGCGTTCGCCGCGCAGACGCTGGCCTGCCTGGGCGAGTGGAAGGAGCTCGATCCGGAGCGCCTCAATCCCAACGGCGGCGCGATCGCGATCGGCCATCCGCTCGGGGCCTCGGGGGTCCGCATCTTGAGCGGTCTCGCGCACGAGTTGCGCCGGCGCGGCGGCGGCTACGGCGTCGCGGCAATCTGCATCGGCGTCGGACAGGGCCTGGCGGTTGTGCTGCATGCGTGAGCCGCAGCTCGATTACCCGGACTACAAGTCGACGGCGCTACGCCACCCCAAGCAGCCGCTCGTCTACCTGCCCGAGCAGGTGACCGAGCTGACCGGCCCGCAGCTGGGTCAGCTGCGGCCGGGGAAGATCCAGAACGATCTGACCGCGGGTCATGACGGCGAGCCCATCGGCGAGCGAATCACGGTTTCCGGTCGCCTGCTCGACTCCGACGGGCGGCCGATCGCCGACTCCCTGATTGAGATCTGGCAGGCCAATGCGGCCGGCCGTTACGCCCATCGCTGGGATCGCTGGCCGGCGCCGCTGGATCCGCACTTCACCGGCGGAGGGCGAACGGTCACCGACAGCGAAGGGACCTACGAGTTCGTCACGATCAAGCCCGGGCCCTATCCCTGGGGCAACCACTACAACGCGTGGCGGCCGGCCCACATCCATTTCTCGCTCCTCGGCCGCTCCTTCGAGCAGCGCCTGGTGACCCAGATGTACTTTCCCGGCGACCCGCTCTTCCCGCACGACCCGATCTTCAACTCCGTGCGCGATGAGCGCGCGCGGGAACGGATGATCAGCCGCTTCAGCATCGACGAGAGCCAGGACAACTGGGCGCTGGCTTACAAGTTCGACATCGTTCTTGGCGGACGCAGCTCCACTCCGATCGAGGAAGCACACTGATGGTCGAGGAGACGCCGTCGCAGACGGTCGGGCCCTACCTGGCGATCGGCTTACCGTGGGAGCACGGACCGAATGCTGACGTTGACGGCGTGCGCATCTGGGGCTACGTACTCGACGGCGCCGGCGACCCGATCCCCGACGCGCTGGTCGAGACGTGGCAGACGGACCCACCGGCCTTCGCTCGCTGCCCGACCGATGACGATGGCCGCTGGGCGGTGACGGTGCCACGCGCGCCGTTCGTTGCCGTGCACGTGTTGGCTCGCGGGCTGCTACGGCATCTGGCCACGCGGGTCTATCTCGAGCCCGCGGAGGGTGACCCGGTGCTCGCGGCTGTGCCGGACGAGCGACGTGAGACGCTGATCGGCCAGCCGGATGGCGATGGCTTCCGCTTCGACATCCGGATCCAAGGCGAACGAGAGACCGTGTTCTTCGACACTTGAGCGCGAGCCGCGGCTCAGCTCGCGAGCGCTGAGGCGCGGCCGGCGCAGTCGTAGAGCGTGACGCTGGCCCCGCTGGCGGTGACCGACACGGCACGACAGGTGCGCTTGATCGCCACCATCGCCTCGCTGCTGCCGGCGCGCGTGTCTCCGGGCAGCCCGCCAGCCTGATCGACGAGTACCCAGCGTAGTCGTCCGCTGCGCACCGCCTGCGCGAGCCAGCTCACAGTGACCGAGCTCTCACGTCCGGAGAAGCCGCCGATCCCGGCGACGTTCGCGTTCGAGGCGATGATCACCTGAGCGGCGGAGCTCTGGCTGGCCACTGCGATGGTTCCGCCGCCGTGCGTGGTGGCGTAGCGGACCATAGCTTGGAGCTGCGAGCTGTCGCCGGCGAAGCCGCCGCTGGGACCGCCGGCGGGAGCGCCGGCGAGACCACCGGCGGGAGGGCCGGCGCCGCCACTGGGACCCCGACCGGCGGCGACCGGCGGCGGTCCCGGAAGACCTCCGAAGCGGCGGAGGCCGCCGGGCGCTCCGCCGCCGGATCTGGCGGGACCGAAGCCTCCGACCGTGGCGCTCGCCGGCCCGCCGGTGGGGAACGTGCCGTTGGTGGCGTGGCCGAGCGTCTCGGCCGCCCAGGTTGCCGGCGCAGCGAACAGCGCCGCGACACCGACGGCTACCAAGACGCTCCGCCGGCGCGACCCCAACCTCAGCGCCAGCGCGAAGCCGACGGGCAGCGCCACAGCCAGCAACAGCACGCGCGCCCAGGCGAGGTCACCCGACAGCTCACCGAGCACCACCAGCTCGCCGACGACGCCGGCTCCGATCGCGACCGGCGCCAGCACGCGGGCGTGCAAGCCGCCGCCGATCATCTGCGCGACACCGCACCCGACCAGCGCGGCGGCGAACGGCGCGAGCAGCGAAACGTAGTAGGGGTGGAAGATCCCGTGAGCGAAGCTAAAGGCGAGCGCCGTGGTCAGGAACGCGCCGCCGACAGCAATCAGCCAGCATGTCCGTGGCCCGCGACGGCGCAGGCGCGTTGTCGCAGCGACGCCCAGGCCGGAGACGAGCGCGAAGGTGAGCAGCCATCCCGCCTGGTCGCCGAGCCCCGACTGGAGCAGCCGGAAGAAGCCGGTCGGGCCGCCGAACATCGTACCGCCGCCGGCGAGACCCCCGGGCCCCCCCGATTGGCCGGCGATCCGTCCGAGCCCGTTGTAGCCCAGGATCAGCGAGAGGATGCTGTTGTCGCTGGTGCCGGAGATCCAGGGGCGGTCGGCCCCCGGGGTGAGAGCCACCAGCAGCGGCCACGCGCCGCCCACGGCGAGCATTGCCGCGCCGCCCGCCAGCAGCTGGCGCAGCGCCCGCAGCCGGCCTCGGGGCGCCACCCACAGCCAGGCGACGACGATCCCTGGTACGACCATCAGCGCTACGCCCATCTTCGTCTCGAAGCCGAGCCCGACGCAGATTCCGCTCAGCACCAGCCAACGAGTACGGCCGTTCTCGAGCGCGCGGATCACACACCAAACAGCCGCCACCGAGCAGAGCGCGAGCAGCTCGTCGGGATTGTTGTGTCGCGACACTGCGACCGCGACCGGCGTTGTGGCCAGGGCCAGGCCGCCGGCGAAGGCGCCGATGCGACCGAACCGGCGGCGCACGAGGTCGTAGGTCAGCCCGACGGCTGCGACGCCCATGAGCGCCTGCGGCACCAGCAGGGAGAGGGGGTGAAAGCCGAAGAGGCGCGCCGCAAGAGCCTGAATCCACAGGCTGAGCGGAGGCTTGTCGACCGTCATCAGACCGCTTCGATCGAGCGAGGCGAAGAGGAAGTCGTGCCAGCTGCTGCTCATCGAGCGCACGGCGGCGCTGTAGTAGGTGTTCGCCCAGCCGTTGAGCGACAGGCCCCACAGGTTGAGCACGCCGGCGGTTACGAGCAGGAACACGAGCTCGATGCGTCCGCGCAGCCGGGCTAGCGCAGTGACATGGTCGCGGTGACCGCGGGCCAGCGGCTGCCGGGCCGGATGCGTGAGTGAGCCGGTGCTCATCGCCTACGGCTGACCCGGCACTCGGTGGGTCTCGGTGTATACGCCGGCGGCGAGCACCGCGCCAGCTGCGCTGAGCGCGACTCGGAACAGGATTCTGGTGAGCATCTTCATCCGCAGGTTCGGGTTGGGAGAGCGCGTTGAAGACTCTCGGCGGGGGTGAAGAGCCGCCTACGATCCCTGTATGACGCCCGTAAGAGGAGCGGGAGAACCGCCCGGCTGACGCGTGTGCGCGCGCCGGCGCTCCTTCCGCAGACGCGCGATCCCCCGCAAGTCGGTCATCGCGGTGGCGAGGATGTCCACGCGCGAGTCGGCGTCCTCGACCCAGTCGACCGGCACCTCGTGGATGCGCAAGCCACGCCGCTGGGCGAGGATCAGCAGTTCCGTGTCGAAGAACCAGCCTTGATCATGGACGCCAGCCAGCAAATCGGGGACGACATCGCATCGAACGGCTTTGAAGCCGCACTGCGCGTCGCTGAAGCTCGCGTGCAGCAGCGCGCGCAGGAGGAAGTTGTAGCTGCGGGAGATCAATTCGCGCTTGATGCCACGCTCGGTGTGGGCTCCTGTGCCGAGCCGGGTGCCGATCGCCAGTTCGCTGTGGCCGGAGAGCAGCGGCGCGAGCAGCGGCAAGAGCGCCTTGAGGTCGGTCGACAGGTCAACGTCCATGTAGCACACGACGCGCGCCTGACTTGCCGACCAGGCGGCGCGCAGCGCGCGTCCCCGGCCCTGTTCGGGTAGGCGCAGCAGCGTCACGAGCGGCAGCGTCCTGGCGAGGGCGCGGCCGATGTCCGGCGTGAGATCGCGGCTCGCGTTGTCGGCAATCACGATTCGCCACGAGAACGGAAGCTCGACGGAGAGGAAGCGGTGCAGGCGGTAGATCGACCGGGCGAGCGCACGCTCCTCGTTGTGCACTGGAACTATGACGTCGACGTCGAACGGAGCCGATTGCCCGAGCGGCCCCGGCCCCGGCGCCGCGCGCCCCGCCGCGGGTGAGGGCGAAGGAGCGCTTGCATGTGAACCGACCACGGCCTCAGTGTCGGCGCCGGGCGTCAGAAAATCGTGCGAAGCGTCTAAGACGAATGCGCTGGCCGCGTTAGCCGCTCGCCGCGGCCGGGGACGGGTGGCGCTGTGGCTGACCATCGCCCGTCGCGGCTCCGAACGAGATCCGGACGAGCGCTCCTCCGCCAGGCGCGTTGGCGGCCTCGACGCGCCCACCATGCCCCTCGGCTGCCTGCTTGACGATCGCCAAGCCGAGCCCCGATCCGGGGAGTCGCCGCGCGTTCTCGGCTCGGTAGAAGCGGTCGAACACGTGCGGCAGGTCCTTCTCGGAGAAGCCTGGGCCGTGGTCGCGCACGGTCAGCGTCCCGCCATGCAGCTGGATGTCGATGGCTCCTTGGGGTGGACTCCACTTGCGCGCGTTGTCGATGACGTTGGTGACCGCGCGGCTCACTCGATCGGCGACCCCTTGAATCTCAGTCGGCTCGAGGTCGAGGTTGAACTGCAGTGGCGGTGCGCGTCGCCGCGCGCGCTCGACCGCGTCGCGAACGATCGTGTCGAGCTCGATCGGCTCGGGGTGCGCGCTCGGTGCGGGCCCGCGCGCGAGCTCGACGACGTCCGCGACCAGCTGTGTGAGCTCGTCCAGCTCGGCCAGAATCGATTCCTGGAGGCCTTCACGCTCGTGTGCCGGGAGGCGGTGCGAGTCGAGAAAGATCTGGATGTTGCTCCGCAAAGCGGCGATCGGCGTACGCAGCTCGTGTGAGGCGTCGGCGACGAGCTGGCGCTGGGCCTGGATCGAGGCCTCCAGGGCGTCGAGCGTCTGGTTGAAGCTG
>JAFAZV010000305.1 GCA_019239445.1 Solirubrobacterales bacterium | reverse complement strand
TCGTATCCGCGGGCGGCGTCGTAGCCCGGCACGGTGTATGTCTTGCCGTCGCTGTTCGTGAACGGCCCGTACGTGTTGTTGCCGCTGGTGACATCGACGATGCCCCCACGACCGGAGCCTATGCCGTACAGGCGGGGGTTGATGTTGTCGAGCCGGTGCCGGGCCAGCTGGTCGGCCATCGCGACGATACCGGCGAACTCCGGCGAGGCCTCGCTCGTGCCGCCGATCAGGTGGTAGCCCACGCTGGACGGTTCGTACGTGAAGTAGATGACGACGTCGCCATCGACCGCGGCGCTCATGCTGATGTCGGGCGTTCCTCGCCTGCCGTCGACCACCCCACGAACGGGGTCCTGGAAGAACGGGCGCCGGAAGATCGACGAGAGCCCGCCGCCGGTGGCGCCGCCATATCCGTCTTTGAGGTCGTTCCAGACCACGTCGGGCGCCAGACGGTTGCCGGAGTCGTCGAGCGTCAGCATCGTCCCGCCGATCGACGTAACGAGCGGATCCGATGACGGCCAGCTGTTGACGCGGAACGGATAGAGGTCGCTGCCGTTCAGCTGGTAGTCGGTAGCGCCGGCGTCGCCGGAGGAACCGAGCACCGTAACCCCGTGGGCCAGGGCGTTCCAGAACGCGGAGCGCAGGCCCAGCAGTGACTGCGGATTAGGGAACGTCTCCTCGGTCGCGCCGAAGCTCTGCGAGATCACGTCGCCGAGGTGGTGGTTGATCACATAGTTCTCGGCCTGCACGATCTGCGGAAAGCCCTGAACGCCCTCGGTCTCGGAGACCGGCGTCTCTTCCAACAGGATGCGGGCGCCGGGGGCAAAGACGTGTGACCACTCGACATCGAGCGTCGTCTCCTCAGCCCAGCCCGTCATGTCGCTGTTGTTGGGGTCGAACGGCGGAACCGGACCTGCGTCCTGGCGAATGTTCAGGCTCGGAGGGTCGGGCAGACCATAGGTCTGGTCGAACACGTGCAGATCGTTCTTGATCGTCGGCGAGCCGAACGAGTCGACGATCACGATCGTTGTGCCTCGGCCGTCTATCCCACGCGCGTGAAGCGGCGAGAGGTTGTACGCCTTCTCGAACTGCAGCGGGTTGTAGCAGTGGCGGCCTAAGTTTGTCAGGCAGTACGACGTCGTTGGCGGAGACGTCAAATTCCGCGCACCGGCGGGATCGATGTGGAACGGAATCGCGAGCGCGGGCGAGGCAGCCCATAGGGCGGCTCCCGCGATCACAGCAGCAACAAAGCAGTGCACCCGATTGATCACGTGCAAGATCCCTTCCTCCTATTTGGACGCCTGACCCCTGACGGCTACGCCGCGCCTCGGCGTCGTTGTGAACTGGACGGCGTGCTTTGTACCGGATTCGCGCGCGCGCCGCAATCACCACGCACCGGCGACATCGTTTTCGCGCTACGGGCGGCGCGATCGGTGCGTGAGCGATCTGTCCCGCTCTCGGAGGTAGCCGCCGGCGCGCTCGGCATAGCCCGCAACGCGATCGGCCACGTCGGCTGGACCGTCCTTGCCCTGCTCGCGCAGTGATTGACTTACCGACCGCAGGTCCGACGCCTGCTCGTTGATCTGCTCTGCCGCTTGGGAGGAGCGCTGATCGAGCTCCGCGCGCAGCCGGCTCTTGGCCTGTGAGGCCGTTTCTTGTGCCTTCTCCTGAGCTTGCGCAGCGACCTGCTGCGCTCGTTCGTGTGGCCCGTCGCCCACCTGTTGCCCGCCGGCTGGCGCGGATGTACTAGCTGACTCCCTTCCAGATTCGTCCCGGACGCCGGATCGCCCGCCGGCGTTTACCCGACGGCGCTGCCGGTTACCCGGCGGCACCGCTGCCCGTATCGCACCTGTCGCCGCGGCCAGCGCCGCGACCCCACCGGCGCCCTGATGCGGCGCTCAGGCGGAGTCAGCGGCGCCCGCTGCGTGCATCTATCGGCGCTTACCGCCGTCCATCTGGCGGCGCTTGCCGCCGTCCGTCTAGCGGCGCTCGCCGTCTTCCATCTCGATCTGCTCTTTGCGCACCTCTTCCGAGATCTCCTGCTCACCGTGCTGGGTCTCGGTTCCGAGTCGTACGCGCTCCTTCGGAACCACGCGCTTCTCGACCACCGGCTCCTCCTCGTGGAGCACGACCTCGTGCTCCTCTTCGGAGATCTCGGGGCCCGAGACCGCCTGCTCGACGTTGGCGTCGGTGATTGGCTCACGCTCGAGCCGCACTTCCTCGCGCTTCACCGGAACTGTCTGCTGGACGTGCTCGGTGACGACGTACTTGCGCAGCCGCACGCGACCCCGCTCGCGCTGCGCTGTACCGACCCGCAGCTCTTCCTCGGAGCGCGTCATCGCATCATCGGTGGTCGGGCCACTGACGTCGTGTCCCGCACCGCGCTGGCCCGCGCCAACACCCGTCTCGCTGCCCGCGCCGGCTGCGGCGTCGCCGGCGCCGCCGGTCGCCGTGGTCGAGCCCTCTGAGGTGTAGGGCACGCCGTAGTGCGTGAACAGCTCTCGTTCCTCGGCCTCCGAGAGCTCTTGATCGGGATCGACGCGCGGCGCGTCCTTGACCTGTGCTTTGGTCACCTGGACTTGAAGGTTCTCGCCGTTCGGGCTCGCGCCGCTAATCGGGACGAACGTCTTCTTTGTCCCAAAGAGTCCGGTGTTGACCAGCGCCCACTCGGGCCGGCCAGTCTGATCGTCGTTGTAGAGCTCGTCAATCGTTCCGATCTTCTCGCCGTCGCTCCCGATGAGCGTTCTTTCGCGGAAGTCGTAGACGTCGGTCGTCTCGGACATAGATCCTCCTTCGGGTCATTCGTCCCAGATAACCGGGACATGGTCCCTTCGGGAATACCCGGACTCGACACAGCCAATCCTAATTTCGCGATAAATGGAGCGAATGCCCCTGATCGTGGCCGCGCCCTGGGCGGAGGCCCCGGCGAGCGATACTTTCCTCTTCAATGGCACGGCTCGCCGATTCGGAACCTCGTAGGAGCCCAGGGGACGCGGATCCGGAGCTTGCGAGCCATCCGCTGCCTGAGCCGAGCAGGCCAACCCGCTCGGACGCGGTCGCCAGCCGCGAGCGCATACTTCGCGCGGCCGCCGCGCTCGAGGGCGACGCGCGCGTGACCATGGCCGAGATCGCCGCCGCCGCCGGCGTCGGTCGCTCGACGCTGTATCGCCACTTCCAGACTCGCCATTCGCTCGATCGGGCACTCCGCGCCGAGACCAGCCCCCCGCGTCAGGTCGCTGACGCAGGGCGTCGGCCCGGACAGGTCGTGCCGATGCCCTTCCAGGCCCCGGGACACCTGGGACGCGAGCGCCCCTTGAGCCTCGATGTGACGCGCGTGCTCGACGAGGTGCCTCCGCACCTCGTTCCGGACCAGCTGGTAGCCGAGGCCCGCCGTGCCGCCGGCGCACCTGTGGCGCTGTATGTGGTGGACATCGACGGATCGCATCTTCTCCGGCTGGCCGGCAGCGAGGAGTTTCCGAGCACCCTTGCAGGCCCGCCGGCGCTCGGACCGGAGATCGTGCCCGAAGGCCTCCCGCGCTTCTACGAACGTCTCCAGCAAGAGCTTCCTGGATGTAGCGGCGAGCCGCTGTGGCTACGTGGGCGCGTGATCGGGATCCTGCTCTGCGTCGGCGACCCCGTCGCTTCGCTCGAGGACATCGCCAAGCAGGGTGCCGCGGCGCTCGAGCTCTCGAACGACTACACCGACTTCATTGAGGCGGCGCGGCGGCACAAGCCGACGAGCCCCGCCGCCGAGATTCA
>JAFAZV010000253.1 GCA_019239445.1 Solirubrobacterales bacterium | reverse complement strand
GCGCCATCCCACGCGGCTCGCCGCAGCCAGGCGGTGTCCTTCCGGAACGAGGACGACCGCCGCTTCGCGCCGCAGCCGCAGGTAGTCAAGGTCGCCGTCTCGCTCCGGGCAGAGGCTGATGGCAAGGTCGATGGTCGCTGTGCGGAGCGCTGCCGGCATGTCGGCGTTCCACATCTCCTGGGTGATCAGCGTGACGTCGGGATGGAGCGAGGCGAAGTTCTGCGCCAGCGTGGGCAGGATGGCGAACCGGGCGCTCCAGCTGTAGCCGATCCGTAGCGTGCCCAGCTCCCCGGCCCCGGCGCTCCGAGCGGCGGCTATTGCGCCCTCGACGGTCTCCAGGATGCGGCGGGCATGGTTGAGGAGAACCTCCCCGGCGGAGGTGAGCGAGACCCCGCGAGAGCTGCGCACCAGCAGTTCAGCCGCTATCTCCTGCTCGAGCTGACGGATCGCTGCGCTCAGTGGCGACTGTGCCATGTGAAGGCGCTCGGCCGCCCGGCTGAAGTTCCGCTCCTCGGCGACCGCGATGAAGTAGCGCAGATGGCGCAGCTCGACCATCGCCTGGGCAGCGTAACGCGCCCGCTATCTACAGCCGATCTGCTTTTAGACGAACTCGATCTTGCTTCGGACGCGTGCGACCGTAGGGTGGTTTTACCCCGATGGCGGCGGAGGACCTGATCAGGATGGGCTTCGTCAACACCTCCAGACTGATGGCGCTGCTCGAGGAAATGCCCGCGCGTGAGCGACCTGAGCCTCGATGACTACGACGCGATCATGGTGGCTGGTGGCCACGCGCCGATGTGGACCTACCGCGACAGTGAGTCGATCAAAGATGCGGTCCGACACTTTTACGAGGTCGAGAAGCCCATCGGAATCTACTGTCATGGCACGGCCGCGCTGGCGGACCTCAAGTTGTCGGACGGCTCCTACCTCGGACGAAGTGTCGCCCAGATGCTGATCGAGGCGCTCGGAGCGTGAAAGGAGGGGCGATGATCCTGGTGATCGGCGGACGCAGCAAGATCGGCTCCGCATTATTAGATGAGCTGTCGAGGCGGGGCGAGGCCGTTCGCGCACTGATCCGCTCGGGAGAGCGGGGCGACTTTCCGAGTGGCGTGGAGGTGGTGGTAGGTGACCTGAGCGACCGCCCGTCGCTGGACGATGCGATGGTCGGAATCGAGAAGGTATTCCTGCTGTGTGGTCCGCGAGAGGACGAGGTGGCGCTCAACCGGAACGCGATCGACGCGGCCGCCAGCGGCCGCGTGCACCTGCTGGTGCGCAGCTCGATTCTCGGCGCCGACCCGCATTCGCCCTCAACATTCATCCGCGACCACGGTCTCTGCGACGCGTACTTGCGTGAGTCGAACCTGTCGCACACGATCGTGCGTCCCAACATGTTGATGCAGAACGTTCCCGACAGCACGATGCCGTCCATCGGCCCGGACGGCGTGTTCTATGGCAACGCGGGACCGGGCCGCATCAGCATGGTGGACACTCGCGACGTGGCGGCCGTGGCCGCGGTGCTTCTCACTCAGACCGTGCGCGCCAGCGAGCTGCTCGACGTCACCGGCCCAGAGGCGCTCACCTATCACGATGTAGCGGAAAGGCTCTCAACCACACTCGGCCGTCGTGTGAGCTACGTCGAGGCGCCGGACGAGGCGGTGCGCCGGGCGCTGTCCGGGCTCGGGATCGGGGATTGGATGGCGAGCGGCCTGGTTGAGCTCTTCCAGGACTACCGCCGCTCAGGCGAGGACGGATATGCAGCGCAGGTGACAGATGCGGTGCTGCGCCTCACCGGCCAGCCGGCGCGGTCACTCGATCAGCTACTCGCAGAACAGCCCGTGCCCTCGGCGTGAGCTCGCGGGCCACCACGCGCCAGGCGAGTGCGATCCCCCAGGCGGCGGAGAACCCTCACGCGCCGAGCCGCGGAGGGAGGCAATCCCGGCCAAGCGTGAGGCGTTGGGCAGCGTTTCTCGGAGAACCAGCGGGTCGGCTGAACCGCCGGCAACCGCCATAACGTTAGGTAGCGTCGGCCGATCCGGCCGCTCCCTGACGTTTCGGCGATTTCTGCGCCAAAACGTGAGGAAGCGGCGACGGAGGCGTCTGCTTCCTAACGTTATGGCGGTTGGCGGCGCACCGACGCGCTCACATGGACGATCCGCGCGCCTCAAGCGCGCCTCGACCACCATCGCGAAACGGCTAAACCCGCGAACGCGCCGTCCCGACGCGCTATGCCGCCGCCGGGAGACCAGCCACCGCCGTCTCCGCGATCGCGCCGGCCGTGATCGCGACGAGCCGGCGCAGGTCGGCTTCTGAGATCGACAGCGGAGGCATCAACACGATGACGTCGCCGAGAGGGCGGATGATCGCGCCACGTCGGCGCGCCGCAAGGGTCACCCGGTGACCGGCGCGCTCGCCGACCGGGCGCTCGTGCAGCTCGATCCCGACCATGAACCCTCGCTGTCGCACCTCGGCCACGCCCGGCAGCGGAGCAACGTGATGGCCGAGCAGCCGCGCGAGCAGCTCGATCTTCGGCGCCAGGCGCTCGAGCGTGCGTTCGCCCTCGAAGGTCTCGAGGGTGGCCACAGCGGCCGCGCAGGCGAGCGGGTTGCCGGTGTAGGTGTGCCCGTGGAAGAACGTGCGGTGCTCCTCGGCGCGGCCAAGGAAGCCTTCGTACACGCGCTCGGTGGCGAGTGTCGCGGCGAGCGGGAGGTAGCCGCCGGTGAGTCCTTTGCCGACGCACAGCAGGTCGGGGACCACCTGCTCGTGCTGGCAGGCGAACATGCGACCGGTGCGGCCGAATCCGGTGGCAACCTCGTCGCAGATCAGCAGAACACCGTGGGCGTCACAAAGTTCGCGCACCCGGCGGAGGTATCCGTGCGGCTGCAGGCGCATCCCAGCCGCGCCCTGCACGAGTGGCTCGAGGATCACCGCGGCGACGCGGCCGCCGCTCTGCGCGAGCAGCTCCTCGAGATGATCCGGATCGCCGGCTCGGGCCACCTGCGCGTCGAACAGCAGGGGCCGGTAGAGCGAGTGGAAGAGGTCGATCCCTCCCACCGACACGGCGCCGAGCGTGTCCCCGTGGTAGGCGTTTTCCAGGCCGACGAACTGCGTTCGCTGCGATTCGCCACGCTGCGCCCACCACTGAAACGCCATCTTGAGCGCGATCTCGACCGCGGTCGAGCCGCTGTCGGAATAGAAGACGCGGGTCAGTCCGGCCGGCGCGATCGCCACCAGCCGCTCTGCCAGCTCGATCGCCGGCTGATGGGAGAGGCCGAGCATGGTCGAGTGTGCGACGCGGCCGAGCTGGTCGCTGACGGCGGCGTCGATAGCTGGGTGGCGATGGCCGTGGACGTTGCACCACAACGACGAAACGCCGTCGATGTAGGCGTTGCCGTCGGTGTCGAAGAGGTTCGTCCCCTCGGCGTGGTCGATCACGACAGGTGGCTCGTCGTCCGCCCAAGCCTGTTGCTGGGTGAACGGGTGCCACAGGTGGCGACGGTCACTGGCGATGAGGTCTTCGCTCGCGCGCATCGCGCCACCGTAGCCCGCCGTCCGGTCAGAACCGCCTCGCCGGAGCCAGCGATCGAGCGGGAGCGCGGCGCCGGCGGCCGCGAGCGCCGCGGGCTCGGGACGCGGCACGTGGGCAAGCGTCCACACCGGAAGCTGACCCAGCCGCGCCAGCGTCTCGCGATTCGAGCGCTCCAAAACGCCGGGCTGCGCCGGCCATGGGGTGAGTACCACGGCCGCCACTTCGAGACCCGCCCGGCGCGCCGCCTCGAGCGTTAGCAGAGTGTGGTTGATCGTCCCGAGGCCGGGGCGCGCGGCGATCAGCAGCGGCAGCCCGAGCTCGATTGCGAGTTCGCGCACGTCGAACCCCACGCCGAGCGGTACGAGCAGTCCGCCCACGCCCTCGACGACGACGAGCTCACCCTCACCGGCCGCCGCGCGTGCGGCCGCGACCAGTTCCGCTGGGTCGATCGGCCGCCGGGCGAGCTCCGCGGCGAGATGGGGTGAAACCGGAGGCCCGTAGCCGGCGAGAAACACCTCTTCAGCCGGGCAGCCGGCGGCGCGCGCCAGCAGCTCGTGGTCCGGCGGCCAGAGGGGATCTGCGGGCGCATCCAGGCCGGTGATCACCGGCTTGAGTGCGCGGACCGGCAGCCCACGGGCGCACAGCGCGGCGACGATCGAGGCTGCGAGCACGGTTTTGCCTACTTCGGTGTCGGTGCCGGTGACGAACAGGCCGCGCACTAGGCGGCGCGAACGGGTGCGGCGCGAGCTTCGTCGCGGGCGCCGGTGTGAGCGCCGGTCAAGCCGGCGCCGGCGCCGGCGGCGCGGGCGCGCGGGTCGAATCCGGCTGCGCGCGCCGCCTGCCCGAGCAACCGCGCCGCCGAGCGAAGCTCCCCGGGCCGGTGCGTGCTCATCACCGCGAGGCGCAGTCGCGATGTCCCCGCCGGCACGGTGGGTGGGCGGATCGCTTGCGCGAACACGCCGCGGGCGAGCGCGGCCTCGCACATCCGCATCGCCAGCTCGGGCTCGCCGACGACGAGAGGCACGATCTGGGTGCCGGAGCTCTCGACGTCGAAACCCTCGGCGGCCAGCGCGGCGCGGAGGACGTGGGCGTTGCGGGCAAGCTTGCTCACCCGCTCTGGCGAGGTCTCGAGCAGATCCAGCGCCGCCGCCGCCGCCGCCACCGCCGGCGGCGGGAGCGCGGTCGAGAAGATGAACGTCCGCGCCGCGTTGACCAGGTAGCGCGCCATCGTCCCGTCGCAGGCGACGAACGCTCCGTAGGAGCCGAGAGCCTTGCCGAGCGTGCCCATCAGCACGTCCACCTCGTCCTCGATACCCGCTGCGGCTGCCGCACCGCGCCCGCCGGGGCCGAGAGTGCCAGTGCCATGGGCGTCGTCCACCATTACGCGCACGTCGTGCTCGCGGGCGAGCTCGACGATGTCGAGGAGCGGAGCAACGTCGCCGTCCATCGAGAAAACGCCGTCGGTGACGATCAGCGCAGCGCGTCCGCCGGCCCGCTCGAGGCCCCACTCGAGATGCTCGACGTCGGCGTGGTCATAGACGAACACCTCGGCCCGCGAGAGCCGGCAGCCGTCGATGATCGAGGCGTGATTGAGCTCGTCCGAGAAGACGACGTCGCCGGGGCGCGCAAGCGCGGCGATGACGCCGCAGTTGGCGAGATAGCCCGAGCCGAACAGAAGCGCGGTGTCGCGGCGCTTGAAGGCCGCGAGCCGCTCTTCCAGTCGGCGGTGAACCGTCATCGTCCCGGAGACGAGCCGCGATGCCCCGGAGCCGACGCCCCATCGCGTCGCCGCGCGCGCAGCGGCGCTGCGGACCCGCGGATGGTCGGCCAGCCCGAGGTAGTTGTTCGAGCACAGCAGCAGGACCGGTTTGCCGTCGAGCACGACGTGCGGGCCCTGGGGGCCGCTGATCAGCCGCATTCGGCGACGCAGGCCGAGCGCCTCGAGCTCGTCCAGCCGCGCCTCGATTTCGATCATCGCGCCGGAAGCCGCGCCGATGCCTCGCGCGTGCGGCGGCCGTGCCCCGTATTGGCGGCGCCGTCGGGACGAGGGGGAACGCCGCGCTTGCGCTCGAAGCGCAGCTGCGAAGCGGGATCCCACAGGTGGACATCGAGCCCGCGCAGCTCGTTCTCGAGCGTCGCCGTGACCACGTCGGGTGTCTCGCCTTCAAGCCACCCGGTCCGGTTATCAGGACGGGGGTTGGCGCCGTTATCCGGCTGGCGGGCAACGTTCAGGCCCAGATCCTCGAACATCGCCCGGTCCTCGGCCGGAGTGTTGCCGAGCGTGGTGAGGAAGTTGCCCATCATGACGCCGTTCAGCCCGGCCTTGACCGCCGTCGCCTGCAACTCGCCGAGGTTCTCGACCCGGCCCCCGCAGAGGCGGAAGAGCGCCTCGGGGAGGATCAAGCGAAAGATCGCGATCCACTTGACGACCTCCCAAGGATCCATCAGCTCCCGGTCGCCGAACTTGGTCCCGGGCCGCGGGTTGAGGAGGTTGATCGGCACGCTGGTCGGGTTGATCGCGGCCAGCTCGAACGCCATCTCGACCCGCTGCTCGCGCGTTTCGCCGAGGTTCAGGATTCCTCCCACGCACGTCTCGAGACCGGCGTCGCGCACCGCGTCGATCGTCCGCAGCCGTCCTTCGTAGCGAACTGTCGTCGACACCTCCGGGTAATAGGAGCGCGCGGTCTCGACGTTGTGGTGCACGCGCTGGATGCCCGCGTCTTTAAGCGCCTGGGCACGCTCGAGTGAGATGTGACCGATCGAGACGCAGCGCTTGAGGCTGGTCTGCTCGGCCACTAGGCGCGCACCCGCCAGGACCTTGTCGAAGTCGCGTCGAGACAGACCTTGCCCCTGGGTGACCATGCAGAAGCGGTGTGCGCCCGCCGCCTCGGCGGCGCGCGCATGGTCGAGGATCTGCTCCGGTTCCATCATCGCGTGCATCGGGGTGTCGGCCTCGGCGTACCGGGACTGCGCGCAGAAGCCGCAGTCTTCGGCGCAGCCGCCCGATTTGGCGTTAACCAGCGAGCACATGTCGGTCGCGTCTCCGAACCGCTCCGTCCGCGCGTGCCAAGCACGCTCCACCAGCGCTGCGATCTGCGCGCGATCGTCCACTTCGCCCAAGCGCAGCGCCTCGTCACAGGAGATCAGGGGCGGCATCCGCCCGGACAAGCTAGGGGGCAGCTCGGACGCCAAGAAGCAGCCGGACGCCAAGAACCGGCCGGACGCCGCCAAGACGCCGGCCGCGCTAGCGCCCTTGCCAGTCCGGCTTACGCTTCTGTGCGAACGCGCGGACGCCCTCGCGGAAGTCCTGGGAAGAGAAGCAGGCTCGGCGCAGCTCGATCAGCTCCCGCTCGACGTCCGCTTCCAGTGCGCCCCGAGCCTCGAGCACGGCGCGCATCACGCGCTTGTTGCCCAGCTGCGCGAGCGGCGCATTGCCGGCGATCTCGCTCGACCAGTCGAGCGCCACCTCGAGCAGACGGTCGGGCTCGACCACGGCATTGACCAGACCCCAAGCGCAGGCGGTGGGAGCGTCGATCCGTCGCCCGAGGAGAAACAGCTGGCGCGTCCGCGCAGCGCCGATCGTGTCGATGAACTTCTGTATGCCGGTGTGCGAGTAAACGAGCCCCAGCTTGGCCGGTGGCATCGCGAGCGCGATCTTCGCGCTCGCGATCCGCAGGTCGCAGGCCAGCGCAAGCTCGAGACCGCCGCCGATCGCATGGCCGTTCAGCGCCGCCAAGGTCGGAAACGGGTAGGCGTCGATGGCGTCGATGGCGGCCGCGAACGGGTGCGCCACCAGCCGCTCAGCCTCGTCGGCAAACACTGAATCCGGCAGGTCGCTGATGTCATAGCCAGCCGAGAACGTCGTCTGCTCGCCGGTGATGAGCACGCAGCGTGCGTCGAGCGCGGGCATCGTCTGGGCGAACGCGTCGAGGATCGGATGATCGAGCGCGCCGCGCTTGCCGGGGTTCGAGATCGTCAGGCGCGTCACCCCCGGCGCGGGCTCGTCAACGAGCAGGCGCCCGCGCTCGGTGCCGGCGTCAGTCGAGGACAACGAGCGTGTCGCCCTCCGAAACCGACTGACCTTCCTCGCACAGGATCTCGGCCACCACGCCCGGGTCCTCCGCCTCGACCGGCATCTCCATCTTCATCGACTCGAGGATCACGACGGTATCGCCCTCCTCGACGCTGTCCCCGACCTCGACCTCGATCTTCCACACGGTGCCGGTGATGTGGGCCTCGACCTCCGTCAACTAGTGTCTCGATTCAGAAGTTCGGTGGCACCAAGAGGTGCCAGTGGCGGATGCGTCGCAAGGACGCAGGAGCCAGCCGGATGGCTCGGGGGCGGCCCGGCGGTTGGCGAGGCGGGATGCCAAGCGGGCCGCCCCCGAGGCAGCAGCGCTGCGCGAGGCCGGCGCCGCCGGCGAAGCCGGTGGCGGGACGCAGGGACGCGCCGCCGCCAGGGGCGCCTCGACTGCCTTCGCACTTCTGAATCGGGACACCAGCTCCTCCTGTGCTCGTGGAACGGCGCAGGATACCGGCGTCGCGCCGAGCGCTCAGAAGCCGGCCGCGGGAAGGATCGGAGCCGGGACGGCGTCATACGGATCAACGACTGGACGTCTGACTCCTGGGGGCGGGAGAAATGAACGACGAACTGCGCCGCGACGATGGCGCCGATCGACATTGGGGGTCTCCGATGACACCGACACTTCACAACATCCTGGTACAACAGCGACAGGCCGAGATCGCCCGCGCCGCCGAGCGCGCGCGCGGAGTCGCCGACCGCGGCGCGTTCGACCTCGCCCAGACCAGATCGGATGAGCGGCTGCGGGCGGCGAGCCGGGCGTCAACCGGTCGCGCTCGCGCGCGGCGCCGGCTCGTCGCCGTGGTCAGCTTCGCGCGGGGCGGCGCGCGATCATGAGCGCGACGGTGGAACGCATGCGCCCGCGGGTCGGGATCGGATTCACGCCGTTCGAGACGCGGGCCGACTTGATCCTCCGCCTCGCCGCGCGGGCGGACGAGCTGTGGCTCGACCGCGTGGACGTGGCGGAGGGCTGGAGCCACGATGCCCTGGTGCTCCTGAGCG
>JAFAZV010000186.1 GCA_019239445.1 Solirubrobacterales bacterium | reverse complement strand
TCGGCTGATCATCCGTGGCTGAGTGAGCACCCGGAGTGGTTTCACCGCCGTCCCGACGGCACGCTCAAGTACGCCGAGAACCCGCCCAAGCGCTATCAGGACATCTACAACGTCAACTGGGAGTCACCGGACTGGCGCGGGCTGTGGAACGCGCTCCTGCAGGTCGTCCTGAAGTGGGTCGACTGCGGCGTCAAGGTGTTCCGGGTCGATAACCCGCACACGAAGCCGTTCGCGTTCTGGGAGTGGCTGATCGGGGAAGTGCACGCGCGCGACCGCGAGGTCGTGTTCCTGGCCGAGGCGTTCACCAAGCGCGCGGTCATGCGTCACCTGGCCAAGATCGGCTTCAGCCAGTCCTACACGTACTTCACCTGGAAGAACTCACGCTACGAGCTGACCGAATACGTCTCGGAGCTCGCCTACTCGGGCGAGCAGGAGTACTTCCGCCCGAACTTCTTCGCCAACACGCCGGACATCCTGCACGCCTACCTGCAGCACGGCGGGCGGCCGGCGTTCGAGGCGCGCCTGATCCTGGCCGCGACGCTCTCGCCGAGCTACGGCATCTACTCCGGTTACGAGCAGTTCGAGAACGTGCCCGTGCGGGAGGGATCGGAGGAGTACGTGAACTCCGAGAAGTACGAAATCAAGCGGCGTTCGCTCGATGGGCCGCTGCTGCCGCTGATCGCCCGCGTCAACGCGATCCGCCGCGCCAACCCGGCGCTGTCGCACCTGTCGAACATCACGTTCCTGGACACGGCCAACGACGCGCTAATCGCGTACGCCAAGCAAACCGGCGCCAACACAGTGATCACCGTCGTCAACGTCGACCCGCACCAGGCGCAGGAAGGCCTGACGGTGATCCCCGCGCACCTAGGGCTCGCGCCCAGCTTCAGCGTGCGTGATCTGCTGAGCGACGAGCGCTACCAGTGGCGGATCGGCCCCAACTACGTACGGCTCGAGCCGGGGGTCAGGCCGGCGCACGTCAACCTGGTCGAAGCTTGAGCTCCGCGGGACCGCCCACCCTGACGCACCTGATCACCTCGGAGCGCGCGGCAATGCGCGCGGCCGATCAGCACGATCCCGCCACGGCCTCGCACGCCCTCACCCGCCAGTGGTTCGAGGCCGAGCCGCTGTGGTTCAAGCATTCGGTCTTCTACGAGATCCACATTCGCGGCTTCTTCGACGCCAATGGCGACGGGTCGGGCGACTTCCGCGGACTGACCGAGAAGCTCGACTACCTGCAGTGGCTCGGCATCGACTGCATCTGGCTGCTGCCGTTCTACAAATCGCCCCTGCGCGATGGCGGCTACGACATCTCGGACTTCACCAACGTGCATCCCGACTACGGCAGCGTCGACGACGTGCACGAGCTGATCGACGCCGCGCACGCGCGCCGGATCCGGGTCATTGCCGACCTCGTGATGAACCACACCTCGAGCGATCACCCGTGGTTTCAAGAGTCGCGCTCGAGCCCGGAATCGCCCAAGCGCGACTGGTACGTCTGGTCAGAAACCAATGACCGCTACCCGGACGCTCGGATCATCTTCGTCGACACCGAGTCCTCGAACTGGACCTGGGATCCGGTCGCCGGCGCTTACTACTGGCACCGGTTCTTCTCCCACCAACCCGACCTCAACTACGCCAACCCCGAGGTGCAGGACGCGATGCTCGACGTTCTGCGCTTCTGGCTCGATCTCGGGCTCGACGGGTTCCGGCTCGATGCGGTGCCCTACCTGTACGAGCGCGAGGGCACCAACTGTGAGAACCTGACCGAGACGCACACGTACCTGAAGCGCGTCCGGCGCGAGGTCGACGACCGCTATCCCGATCGCGTGCTGCTCGCCGAGGCCAACCAGTGGCCGGCCGACGTCGTGCAGTACTTCGGCGATGGCGACGAGTGTCACATGGCGTTTCACTTCCCCGTCATGCCACGCATGTTCATGGCCGTGAGGCGCGAGGAGGCGGTGCCCATCTACGAGATCCTCGAGCAGACGCCGACCATCCCGGAGAGCTGCCAGTGGGGCCTGTTCCTGCGTAACCACGACGAGCTGACACTCGAGATGGTCACCGACGAAGAGCGGGACTACATGTACACCGAATACGCCAAGGATCCGCGGATGAAGATCAACCTGGGGATCCGGCGACGGCTCGCGCCGCTGCTCGACAACGGCCGCGACGAGATCGAGCTGATGACGGCCATCCTGTTCTCGCTTCCCGGCGCGCCCGTCCTCTACTACGGCGACGAGATCGCGATGGGCGACAACGTGTTCCTCGGCGATCGCGACGGCGTGCGCACGCCAATGCAGTGGACCGGCGACCGCAACGGCGGCTTCTCGCGCGCTGACTTCGCGCAGCTCTACGCACCGCCGCTGATGGATCCGGTGTACGGGTTCCAGGCGGTGAACGTCGAGGCCCAGTTGCGTACTGCCACCTCGCTGCTGCGCTGGGTGCACCGCTTCATCGCGCTGCGCAAGGAGCACCCGGTGTTCGGATTCGGCACCTACGAGCCGATCGAGCCGTCGAACCCGCGGATATTCGCCCACCTGCGGCGCTTCGAGGACGATCTCGTGCTGTGCGTGCACAACGTCGCGCGCTCGGCCCAGGCGGTGGAGCTCGATCTGAGTGCCTACCAGGGCCGGCACCCGGTCGAGCTGTTCGGACGTTCACGCTTTCCGTCCATCGGCCAGCTGCCGTACCTGCTCACCCTTGCTCCGCGAGGCTTCTACTGGTTCGAACTGGTCGAGGAGGAAGGAGGTGATCGTGATGGGTGATCCGGTGGAGATTCCGGTCGCCGAGATTCGCCAGTGCCTCGACGAGGAGAGCTTGCGGACGTGGGTGCAAGAGCAGCGCTGGTACGCGTCCAAGTCGCGCGGAGTGAGCGGCATCGAGATCGTCGAGGGGATCTCGCTGAGCGACGCGCCGTCGCTGTTCCTCGCCCTCGTTCAGACGCGCTTTGCCACCGGCACGCACGAGCTCTACCAGCTGCCGCTGAGCCTCGCGCGCGCTGATGAGCAACACGTGACCAGGGCGATTGCGCGGACGCCGGAGTGGATCGTCTACGACGCGCTGGCCGAGCCGGGCGGGCTGCTCGAGCTCGTCCTGCGGATGGATCGCGGCGAGGAGATCGAGACGGCGGAGGGCCGTTTCTCGTTCTATCGCGCCAACGGCGTCGCCTCGGTTGGCGACGATGCCGCGGTTCGGCTGATCGGAGTCGAGCAGTCGAACTCGTCGATCGTGATCGACGATCAACTCGTGCTGAAGGTGTTCCGCAAGCTCGAGCCTGGGATCAACCCTGAGCTCGAGATGCTGCGCTTCCTCACCGCGCGCTCTTTCGCCAACATTCCACCGCTGCACGGGTGGTACGACTACGATGGCGCGCCGCTGGCGGCGACGCTCGGTGTCGCTCAGCGCTTCCTGCCCGAAGCCACCGGCGGCTGGGAGCTGGCGTTGGACACCATCGCCGGCCAGCCGGAGTGGTTCCTGAACAAACTCGGTGAGCTGGGAGCGACGACGGCGCAGCTGCACAACGTGCTCGCCTCCGACGCCAGCGATCCCGCATTCGCACCCGAGGAGCCGAGCCAGGAGGCGCTTTCGCTGCTTACCGCGACCGTGGATGAGGACATCGAACGGATCTTCCTGCGCCTACCCGACAACGAGCGGGTGGCGCCGATCGCCGGGCGCGGCCAGGACATCCGCGAGCGGCTGGCGGCGCGCGCGCAGATCGGCGTCGGCGGACGCGTGATCCGCACCCACGGCGACTATCACCTCGGACAGACCCTGCACACGCCGCAAGGCTGGGTGATCATCGACTTCGAGGGTGAGCCGGCGCGGGCCCTGCCCGAGCGCCGGCAGAAGCGCTCGCCGCTGCGCGACGTGGCGAGCATGCTGCGGTCGTTCGCCTACACGACGTCGGCGATTGAGATCCAGCGCGGGGAGAAGGCGCCGCCGGACTTCGAGCAGCAGGCACGAGAGCGCTTCCTGACGCAGTACTTCAGTCACATCGACGCGACGCTGCTGCCGCCGGGCGAAGCCGGGGTGCTCAACCTGCTGTCGATCTACGAGCTCGAGAAGGCGATCTACGAGCTCCAGTACGAGCTTGACAACCGTCCCGACTGGGTATCGATCCCCGTGGCCGGGATCAGGCGCCTGCTGGAGTCGGAGTGACTCTCGCCACCGGGATCAGGCGCCTGCTGGAGTACGAATGACTGTCGCCACACAAGAGCTGGACCAGCTGGTGCGCCGCGAGCACGCCAACCCCCATGCGATTCTCGGCGCGCATCCGTCAGACGACGGCGTGGTCGTGCGCGCCCTGCGCCCAGCCGCATCCGCGGTCACCGCGCATCTCGACGACGGCAGCTCGGTCGAGCTCGAGCCGATCCATCCCGGAGGCATCTTCGAAGCCGAGCTGACGGGCGCCCAGCTGCCGCTGCATTACCAGCTCGAAGTGGACTACGGGCCGACGGGCACGTTCACGCTCGAGGATCCGTACGCGTTCACGCCCACGCTCGGCGAGCTCGACCTGCATCTGGTCGGTGAGGGGCGCCACGAGGAGATCTACGACAAGCTCGGCTCTCATCTGCGCGAGCACGAGGGTGTCGAGGGCACCGCGTTCGCCGTCTGGGCGCCGGAAGCGCGCGCGGTCAGCGTGGTCGGCGACTTCAACTCCTGGGACGGGCGGCTGCACGCGATGCGCTCGCTCGGCGCAACCGGCATCTGGGAGCTGTTCCTGCCCGGCGTGGAGCCCGGTGCGCATTACAAGTACGAGATCCTGGGCGCGGGCCACGAGCTGCTGCTGAAAGCCGACCCCTACGCCCAGGAGGCCGAGCATCCGCCCAAGACGGCGTCGATCGTGACGCGCTCGCGCCACCGCTGGAGCCAAGCCGACGAAGAGTGGTTGGCGCAGCGGCGTGAAGCGACCCCACTCAGCGCACCGATGTCGATCTACGAGGTCCACCTCGGGTCTTGGCGGCTGAACCCGCTCGAGGGAAACCGGCCGCTCTCCTATCTCGAGCTCGCGGACGAGCTGTCGGCTTACGTCAAGGACATGGGCTTCACGCACATCGAGCTGCTTCCGGTCATGCACCATCCGTTCAGCGGCTCCTGGGGCTATCAGGTCACGGGTTACTTCGCGCCCGCCCCCCGCTTCGGCTCGCCGGATGACTTGAGGCAGTTCGTCGATCGCATGCACGCGAACGACATCGGCGTGATCCTCGACTGGGTGCCCGCGCACTTCCCCCGCGATGAGTTCGCGCTCGCGCGCTTCGACGGCACCGCGCTCTACGAGCACGACGATCCCCGCCGCGGCGCGCACCCGGATTGGGGGACGCTGGTGTTCAACTTCGGCCGCCACGAGGTGCGCAACTTCCTCATCGCCAGCGCGCTGTTCTGGCTGCGCGAGTATCACGCCGACGGCATCCGCGTCGATGCCGTCGCCTCGATGCTGTACCTCGACTATTCGCGCAATCCCGGCGAGTGGGTTCCGAACCAGTTCGGCGGGCGCGAGGACCTCGACGCGGTCGCCTTCCTCAAGGAATGCAACGGGGTGATCTACGCCCGCGAGCCGGGCATCGTCTCGGCGGCCGAGGAGTCAACCGCATGGCCGGGCGTATCGCGCCCGACCTACGTCGGCGGCCTCGGCTTCGGCTTCAAGTGGAACATGGGCTGGATGCACGACACGCTCGCCTACTTCCAGCAGGATCCGATCTACCGCCGCTACCACCATCACGAGCTGACCTTCAGCCTGATGTACGCGTTCAGCGAGAACTTCATCCTGCCGCTCTCGCACGACGAGGTCGTGCACGGCAAAGCCTCGCTGGTCGGCAAGATGCCGGGCGACCGGTGGCAGAAGCTCGCCAACCTGCGTGCTCTGTATGCCTACATGTGGGCGCACCCGGGCAAGAAGCTGCTGTTCATGGGCTCGGAGTTCGCCCAGGAACAGGAATGGAGTCACGAGCGCTCGCTCGACTGGCACCTGCTCGAGCAGCCGGGCCA
>JAFAZV010000116.1 GCA_019239445.1 Solirubrobacterales bacterium | reverse complement strand
GATGACGGCGCTGATGCGGCACACACTTCGTACTGCCGCGACGCTGACGGGCTCGGCGGTTAAGGCGCTCGACAAGCTGAATCGTGATCTCGTGAATCAGCCGGACACCGCGCTCTGCACCGCTGTGTGCGCGGTCCTGCACGAGTCTGACGGCGAGGCCACGGCTGACATCATCTGCGCCGGCCACCCTTTGCCGCTGCTCGTCCGCGACATTGCCGCCGAATACGTGGGGCGCTTCGGGCCGTTGCTCGGCGCCTACGCCGACGAGCAATGGGAGCCATTCACGGTCAGGATCCGGCCCGGCGATGTGCTCGTGCTGTACTCCGACGGCGTCCTCGACGCGGTAGGGGCGCACGATCGCTTCGGGCCTCAACGGCTCCAGCAGGCTTTGCGTGGGGCGAGCAGCGCAAGCGAGGCCGTCGAGCGCATAGCGAACGCGCTGACGGAGTTTCAGGTGGGCGCACAAGCCGACGACACCGCCGTCCTCGCGCTCGAGCGGATCGGCGCCCTGAGCGAGACCGCGGCGCCGGCACCCCAGGGAGAGCAGAGCGCTCGCCGCGCGTAGCCGCTCCGCCGCGTAGACCTGCTTCGCGCTGGAGGCTGTCCAGCCATGCCGTACCTGACCCTCACGCCTGTAGTCGGCGAACCGCGCCACCTGCACGCCCGCTACCAGGAACCGCAGAGACCAGGACTCAGGTCGGGCGCGATCACGAACTGATCCTGCACGCCGCGGCGCGCACAGCCGACGGGCCACTGACCGTCAACCTGTGGCCGTCTGCCGGCGGCTCGCATGCCGCCGCGCTGGACCCGCGGCGCAGGCGGGTAATCGCGCAGCACGACCTCGATCCGGCGCAGCTGCACTACGAGCACCACGAGCTCGCGAACTGCGTGCTGGTCAAGTAACGGCCCGCCGGCCGGATCAGCCCCGCCGGCCCGTCGACTCTCCGGGCTGACGACCAGAAATGACCACACTCGGAGCCGATCCCTTAAGTGGTCGCAGTTTCGGTCCTCTAGGCGCAGATTCTGCGACCACCTTGACCTCCGAGGTCGCAGTGGTCGATTTCCCAGCGCTCTGAACCCGGGGCCATGTGCCGTAGAGCGCCGGTCACTTGATCCAGGAGGACGCGCCGGGCGTCGTTCTGCGTCACCTGCTCGCGTTTCTCGCGGCCCCCGCTGCGTAGCATCAACCCATGGAGCTGCCGCCTGGCCCCCGCGCACCCGCTGCTTGGCAGACCATCGCCTGGATGGCACGCCCGGCGGGATTCATGCGCCGCGTGCACGCCGAGTTCGGCGATCCGGCCACGATCCGGACCTTCTGGACCGAGCAGCCGATGGTCCTGTTCTCGCATCCCGATGCGGTGCGTCAGGTCTTTGGCCTCGATCCGGCGATCGCGCCGGCGGGGCAGAGCTGGGAATTCGTGCGACCGTTCGCGGGAGAGCATTCGATTCTCGTCCTCGACGGAGATGAGCACCTGCTCGAGCGGCGCCTGCTGCAGAAGCCGTTCCACGGTGAGCGGATGCGCGGCTTCAGGCCGATTGTCACCGAGCTCGCACAAAAGGAATTTGCGGCCTGGAGCGGCCGGGTGGTCACGCTCGAGCGGATGCGCGAGCTGACGCTCGAGATCATGCTCCGGGTGATCTTCGGCGCCCAACACGGCGACGAGCTAGCGCGCCTGCAGGCCGCGATCGACGCCACGCTGGAGGGCGTTCGGTCGTTGCCGCGCGTGCTCGCGATGGCGCTCGTGCGCCGTGATCTCGGTCCGCGCAGCCCGTGGGGACGCTTTCGGGTCGCGGTCGAGCACTTCGATGCCCTCCTCCTCGATTTCCTCGCCCGGCGCAGGCACGATCCGGGGCGGGATTCGCTGCTCGCGCACCTGTTCGATCAGCGCGACCAGCACGGAGATCCGGTCAGCGACCGCCACATACGCGACCAGCTCGTGGCGCTGCTGGTCGGCGGTCACGACAGCTCGGCGGCGTCGCTGGCCTGGGCGTTCGAGCGTCTTGCGCGCCATCCGGCGGTGCGCGCCCGCCTGCGCGATGGCGATCCCGCCTACCTCGATGCCGTGGTCAAGGAAGTCCTGCGCGCGCGACCGGCGCTGACTATCGCGCCCCGGCTGCTGCTCGCGCCGGTCGAGATCGCGGGCCGACAGTTGCCGGCGGGGGTTCAAGTCGCAGCTTGCTTGTGGCTCGCGCTGCGCCGCGAGGACCTCTGGCCAGACGCTTCCGCGTTCCGGCCCGAACGCTGGCTCGACGGCTCTTCCCACGACTCGATGTCGTGGATCCCTTTCGGGGGCGGCGTTCGCCGCTGCGCCGGCGCCCCGTTTGCCGAGATGGAGATGCGCGAGGTGCTGCGCGCGGCAGCCGAGCTCAGCATCCGCCCCGTGCGCCCGGAGAGCGAACGGGCGCGTAGGAGCATGCTCGTCGTGGTCCCGGACCGCGGTGGCGAGATCTTCGTCGGCTGAGATCGGCGCAAGCGGTCAACTGCTCGGCACCGGCGGCGACACCGCGGCCCTCCGGGCCTCCGCCTCGTAGGGGTTGTGGGCGTAGCCGAAGCGCAGATAAGACAGTGGCATCCGCAGCGGGTGGTGCTGCATCTGCCACACGTGGCACAGCTCG
>JAFAZV010000077.1 GCA_019239445.1 Solirubrobacterales bacterium | reverse complement strand
CCGCTCTACGACTGGCCGGCGCTGCGCCGGCGCCGCTACCACTGGTGGATCGAGCGAATGCAGCGCACGCTGGCGCTGTTCGACGTCGCGCGCATCGACCACTTCCGCGGGTTCGTCGCCTACTGGGCGGTGCCCGAAGCGTCGGCCACCGCAGTCGACGGTCACTGGCGACGCGGACCGGGCCACGCCGTCTTCGACGCCATCGCGGCCCAGATCGACGGGCTGCCGTTCGTGGCCGAGGACCTCGGCGTGATCACCCCGGCGGTCGACCGGTTGCGCGACGGGCTCGGACTGCCGGGGATGCTCGTGCTCCAATTCGGCTTCGATCCCGACCAACCGCGCAGCGTTCACCGGATGGCCAACCACGCCGAGCACCGCTTCGTCTACACCGGCACCCACGACCACGACACCGCACGCGGCTGGTGGGAGTCGCTCGACTCCGAGCGCCGTGCCCTCGTGCACGAGGAGTTGCGCGCTCGCGAGATCGACGGCAGCCTGCTCGAGCGCGAGCCCTGGTGGGCGCTGATCGAGCTCGCGCTGGTCTCACCCGCCCGAGTCGCGATGATGCAGGCGCAGGACGTGCTCGGGCTGGGCTCGGCAGCGCGGATGAACGATCCCGCACGGAGTGGTCGCAACTGGCGCTGGCGGATGGCGCCCGGCGCCCTCAGCGACGAGCTGGCGCGGCGCCTGCGCGACGCGACGGAGGTAGCGGGGCGCCTCCCTTGATGGTTCGGAGACCGGAGGCTGGTCGAGAAAGCGCCCCTCTGGTTCGCCTTCTCGACCACCCTCTCTCAGGGTGGCGGAACGCTCGCCTGGGCCCGCCACCCGCGCAGCCCCACCTTCGCCCGCCGGTAGACGTATGTGAGGTCGCCGAGGAGCCGCTGACGCGCGCTCGGGCGTTTGGGGCTGGCGAGCTGCGACGGTCGCGCCGCCACCCGCAGACCGTCACGCTCGAGCACGCCGAGCGCGCGCTCGGCGATCGCGATCTGCCCGAACGCGGTCGGGTGAACGTGATCGGCCATGACCAGGTTCCGGGCGCCGAAATCCCGCAGGTCGACGAGCAGCGCGCCCCGCCGGAGCGCCGCCTGCTCGATGATCGCGTCCAGCTCGCGCACCTTCGTCCCGGCGCGCGGGCGCCCCAGATCGAGCGGGGCGGTCAGCGTCAGCGTCCGCTCGCAGCGCTCGCTCAAAAAGGCGAGCACACGCTCGAAATCGGCGGCGAAGGCGGCGCCGTCCCAGTCCGGGGCGCGGACGTCGTTGACGCCGATGTAAACGGTGCCGATGTCATAGCGGGCGCCCGGGTACGCGCGGCGCAGCTCGAAAGCCGGGACCTGCTCGCCCACCACGTCTTGTACGCTCGCCCCATCCACGGCGTAGTTCGTGAACGCCAGGCCGGTGGCGCGCGCGACCCACAGCGCCCACGACTGCAGCGCGACTCCCCATTGCAGCTCACCCCCGCCGTTGGTGATCGAATCGCCGAACGCGAGCACGCCGAGTCGGATATCGCTCAAGCCGGCGAGGGTAACGTGCCGATGCATGTATGCGGGACCTGCCCGCCAGCCCCAATGCCCCGATAATCGTGGACCTGCAACGCCCAATCGCCACCGCCACCGCCACCGCCACCGCCGCCGACGGGCGCGCGGACGTGCAGCGCAGCGCCGCGGAGCTGGCCGAGCGGCTGCCCGAGGCGCTAGCGCCCTTCGCGCAGCTCGCCTACAACTATCTGTGGTCTTGGCGCCCTGGCGGCGGTGCGCTGTTCGAAGCGATCGACGCCCGGCGCTTCGCGCTGTGCGGCAAGAACCCGGTGCGGCTGCTCCAGGAAGCACCGATGCCCGCGCTGCGTCGCGCCGCCGAGGACCCAGCGCTGCTTACCCGGGCGCAGGACTTGCTCACACAGGTGCACGCCGAGCTCGACCGCCCGCCCGCGCCGGGCGCAGTCGATCCCGCTCATCCCGTGGCCTTCATCTGCGCCGAGTACGGAATCCATCCCTCGCTGCCGATCTACTCGGGCGGGCTCGGGGCGCTGGCGGGCGACCTGGTCAAGGAGGCCTCGGATGAGGCCGTGCCGTTCGTCGCCGTCGGGCTCATGTACCGCACGGGCTACTTCCGCCAGCGGATCGACGCCGCCGGCTGGCAGCACGAGTACTGGCTCGACACCGATCCCGAGCGCTTGCCGGCTGCGCTCGTGACGACACACGAAGGCCGACCGCTCACGGTTGAGGTGCCGATCTACGACGCGCGAGTGAGCGCGCGCGTCTGGCGCACCGACGTCGGGCGGGTGCCGCTGTTCCTGCTCGACACCGACTGCCCCGAGAACGGCGCGCTCGAACGCTGGATCACTGGGCGCCTCTACGTCGCCGACGCCGAGACGCGGCTGGCCCAGTACGTTCTGCTCGGCGTGGGAGCGGTCCGGGCGCTGCGCGCGATGGGGATCGAGCCGGGCCTGCTGCACCTCAACGAGGGTCACGCCGCGCTCGCGCCGCTCGAACTTGCGGCGCCGGCGCTGCGCGACGGCGAGCCGCTCGACGCTGCCCTGGCGCAGGCGCGCTCGCGCACCGCGTTCACCACGCACACCCCGGTGCCGGCCGGCAACGACTCCTATCCGGCGGAGCTGGTGACACGCGCGACGGGCGCGCTCGCGGCCGAGCTCGCGATCCCAGTTGAAGAGCTGCTCGCGCTCGGGCGCACCCATCCCGGAGATCAGCACGAAGGCTTCGGCGTGACTCAGACCGCACTGCACTTGAGCCACGCCGCCAACGGCGTCAGCCGCCGGCACGGCGAGGTGGCGCGTCAGATGTGGAATGGCCTCTGGCCCGATCGCGCCGCCGCGGAAGTGCCGATCGGCCACGTCACCAATGGGGTGCACGTCCCGACGTGGCTCGGGGCGCCCATGCACGCGCTCTTCGACCGCCACCTCGGAGAAGGCTGGCTCGCCCACGCCGCCGATCCCGACGTGTGGGCGGCGGTGGAGCAGATCCCCGACGAGGAGCTGTGGGCGGCACGCAGCCTTCAGCGTGCCGAGCTGATCGCCTTCGTGCGCGAGCGCAGCACGATCGACCGGCTGGGGCGCGGCGACGTCCGCGAGTACGTGCAGGCGGCCGAACGCGCCTTTGATCCCAGCGTTCTGACAATCGGCTTCGCGCGCCGCGTGGCGACGTACAAGCGCCTCGACCTGCTGAGCCGCGACGTCGATTGGACGCTGTCGCTGCTCGGTGGCGAGCGTCCCATCCAGGTCGTGCTCGGCGGCAAGGCGCACCCGCGCGACGAGGACGCCAAGCGGACGCTGCGCGCGGTGTTCGAGCTCAAGTCCAAGGCGCTCGTCGGAGAGCGCGTCGTGTTCCTCGACGACTACGACCTCGACTCGGCGGCGTGGCTCGTGCGCGGGTGCGACGTGTGGCTCAACCTGCCGCGTCCGCCGCTCGAAGCGAGCGGCACGAGCGGCATGAAGTCGGCCGTCAACGGCGGGCTTCAGCTCAGCGTGCTCGACGGCTGGTGGGCCGAGGCGTGCGAGCCCGGCGTCAACGGCTGGGGCCTTCCCGGCGAGATCGAGTTCGATCACCAGGCCCAGGACCAGCGCGACGCGGACGCGCTTCATCGGCTCCTCTCCGACGAGGTTCTCCCCGCTTTCTACGACCGCGACGAGCGAGGTCTGCCGGTGCGTTGGCTGGCGCTGATGCGCGCCTCGCTGCGCACGCTCGCGCCGCGTTTCAGCGCCGCGCGGATGCTCGGCGAATACATCCAGGGGCCCTATCGCATGCGGGAAGGTTGCGGCACGCCGCGGCGTCGTTAATCTGGATTGGACAAAGATGACGCGATCGGCCGACACCCCCGAGATCAAAGCCAAGGAGCTGCGCGAACTCTCGGCCCTCGCCGATGGCTCGCTCGAGGCGAGCCGACGCCCCGCGGTCAAAAAACGGATTTCTGCCTCGCCCGAGCTGAGCGCGCTGTACGAGCGCGAGCGGCGCGTCGTCGACCTGCTCCACGAGTCGAGCTCCACGGTCCGGGCGCCTGCCTCCCTGCGCGCCCGGATCGACGCCGAGCGCCCGAGGCGTCCCGTCCGCGCCCGCCGGCGCTTCGGCTTCGGCGGTGCTTTGGCGGGCGCCCTGGCGGCAGTGATCGCCGCCGTGATCCTGATCGCGCCGGGCAGCACGCCGGTGGCGCTGGCCGTGAGCGACGCCGCCGCTTTGGGCACGCTGGCGCCGACCCACGCCGCGCCGGCGCCAGACGCCGACTCTCCCGGCAAGCTGTCGACCAACGTGCAGGATGTCTACTTCCCGAACTGGGGCGATCGCTTTGGCTGGCGCGCCAGCGGTGAGCGACGCGACAAGCTGCACGGCCGCGCGGCGACCACGGTGTACTACGACTGGAAGGGCCGGCGCCTCGCGTACACGATCGTCGCCTCGCCGCCGCTGAAGACCCCTTCCGCGGCGACCAGCACGCGCGACGGGGTGGAGTTCCGGACCTTTGAGCAAGACGGGCGAACCGTCATCACGTGGCGGCGCAACGGACACACGTGCGTGCTCTCGGGGACGAACGTCAACCCGACCGAGCTCCAGAAGCTGGCCGTCTGGGACGGGACGAAGGCGTAGGCCTGCGCGCCGGGTCAGCCGGATTCCTTCTGGCTCGTCACCAGTGCGCTCGCCACCCGCTGGCGAGCCCGGTGAAGCCGGGTCGTGATCGTCGCCTCGCGCACCTTCAGCGCCTGCGCCGCCTCGCGGTAGGAGAGTCCGACGACGTCGATCGCGATCAGCGCGTCGCGGAAATCGTCCGGGAGGTCGGAGATCGCGGCATACAACTCGGCCGACTCGATCCGGGCCTCCGGCTGCACTGCGGCGCGATCCTCGACCACGTCGAGATCATCCGGCAGCGCCGTCGTTTGTGGACGCCGGGCGGCTGTGCGCCGCTGCGAGAAGAACGTGTTGCGCAGCACGCGCAGCAGGTAGCCGAGATCGTCCTCGGAGTGCAGGATCCGCGGCTTGCGCAGCACGCGCGCGAAGGTCTCCTGGACCAGATCTTCGGCCTCCTCGCGCGAGCCGGTCAAGCTCCAGGCGGCCCGGAACAACCGATCGATGTGATCCCCAAGCGCCTCGGGATCGAGCTGACGTCCGGAAGGCATGCGGCGCGTTCGAGCATACGGGCCGAGCGGGCGCCCGCGCTAGGACGCACGGTCCTGCTCAGCGCAGCTCGGACAGCGGGCGCGGACCGGGCCCGACGTACTTGGCCGTCGGGCGTATCAGCCGGCCCTCACGCTTCTGCTCGAGGATGTGCGCTGACCAGCCGGCGGTGCGAGCACAGGTAAACAGCGGCGTGAACAGCTCGGGCGGGACCTCGGCGAAGTCCAGCACGACCGCCGACCAGAACTCGACGTTGGTAGCCAGCACGCGATCGGGCTTGCGTGCCTGAAGCTCGGTCAGCGCGGCCGCCTCGAGGGCCTCGGCCACCTCGACCCGAGGTGACCCGAGCTTGCGCGCCGTACGTCGTAGCACCCGCGCCCGCGGATCCTCGGCGCGGTAGATGCGATGCCCGAAGCCCATCAGACGCTCGCCCCGATCGAGCAGCTGCTTGACGTAGCGTTCGGCGTTGCCGCTCGCCTGCACGTCGTCGAGCATCTTGAGCACGCGCGAGGGAGCGCCTCCGTGCAGCGGCCCCGACAGCGCGCCGACGGCTGCCGACAGCGCGGCGGCCACGTCGGCGCCGGTCGAGGCGACCACGCGTGCGGTGAAGGTCGAGGCGTTCATGCCGTGCTCGGCGGCCGAGATCCAGTAGGCGTCGATCGCCTCCACGTGCCTCGGGTCCGCCTCTCCGCGCCAGCGGATGAGAAACCGCTCCGGGATCGAGCGTGCCTGGTCAACCTCGCGCTGGGAGACCGGCGGCTTGCCGATCCCGCGCGCGGACTGGGCCACGAACGACAGCGCCATCACCGAAGCACGGGCGAGATTGTCTCGTGCCTCCTCGTCGGAGATGTCGATCAGCTGCCCGAAGCCCCACTGTGGCGCGAGCATCGCCAGCGCTGACTGGACGTCGGCGCGCGGATCGCCGGAACGAACGCTCAGCGAGTGCGGCTCGGCCGGCGGCATACCGGGCCGCAGTCGTCCGTCGACGAGCAGACCCCAGACCTGCTCGAACGGCACCTCGCCCACGAGCTCTTCGATGTCGACGCCGCGGTAGCGCAGCGCGCCGCCTTCCCGATCCGGCTCGGCGATCTCGGTGGCGAAGGCGACGACGCCTTCGAGCCCTGACTGTACTTCTGCTATCGCGGTCATTTCCACCCTCCAGGGTAGCCTTCCCGAGCCATGTCCGCGCTCATGTACCGCTCGGCGCTCGAGCTCGCAGACCTGGTCCGCGCGGGGGAGCTGAGCGCGCGCGAGCTGGTGGCGGATTGCCTGGCCTCGATCGACGAGCTCGAGCCCTCGATCAACGCGTTCACGCACCTCGCGCCGGAGCGGGCGCTGGCCGAGGCGGAGAAGATCGCCGCTGGCGACCCGCGCCCGTTCGCCGGTGTGCCGATCGCGATCAAGGACAACCGGCCCGTGACCGGGATGCCGATCACGATGGGCAGCGACCTGTTCGGCGATCTCGTCGCCCGCCACGATGCCTTCCTCGTCCGCCGGCTGCGCGAGGCC
>JAFAZV010000051.1 GCA_019239445.1 Solirubrobacterales bacterium | reverse complement strand
GACGAGGGCTGGGCTTGGAAGGAGCAATACGACATCACGAGACCCGGCGCCTGGACGGCGGACCTGCGCCACGAGTGGCGTCTGGGCTCGCTGGTGCCACTTCACCCGCACCGTCCCGTCGTCCACGTTTCCTGGTTCGAGGCCGACGCCTTCGCACGCGCGCATGCCGCCCGCCTCCCGACTGAGATCGAATGGGAGAAGGCGGCGACCTGGGATCAGGAAAGTCAGGTGGCGAGACGCTTTCCCTGGGGCGAGGAGCCCGCGAGCCCAGGGCGCCACGCGAACCT
This sequence comes from Solirubrobacterales bacterium, assembly GCA_019239445.1. GTDB lineage: Bacteria > Actinomycetota > Thermoleophilia > Solirubrobacterales > Solirubrobacteraceae > Palsa-465. Next base: position 4,688 of record JAFAZV010000051.1, on the reverse strand, counting down.
CGACCAGCTCCGAGGCGGCCCCGTGCCCGCGGAGACACTTCTCGACGGAGCCTCGCCGTTTGGCTGCCTCGCGATTATCGGCGATGTCTGGGAATGGACGGCGAGTCACTTCGACGGCTACCCCGGCTTCACGGCGCACCCCTACCGCGAGTACTCGGAGGTCTTCTTCGGCCTCGACTCCAGGGTCCTGCGCGGCGGCTCGTGGGCGACTCGCGCGGGCGTCATCACCGCCACGTTCCGCAACTGGGACTACCCGCAGCGCCGGCAGATCTTCTCCGGCTTCCGGATCGCGCGGGACGAGCGCGGGGCTCGAGGGTGAGGCGACCGATAGGGTTCGCGCGTGCAGATCGAACGCAGCGGCGCCCTGATCGCCGGGGGCGCCTCGGGGCTGGGCGAGGCGACGGTGCGCGCCCTGCACGCGCGCGGCGCGTCGATCGTGATCGCCGATCTGAACGAGGACAAGGGGCAAGCGCTCGCGTCGGAGCTCGGATCGGAGGCGCAGTTCATACGTGCTGATGTGAGCGACCCCGACCAGGTGCAGGAGGCCGTAGCCGTAGCCGCCGCGCTGCCGGGCGGGCTGCGGATCAGCGTCTGCTGCGCGGGCATCGGCTGGGCGGAGAAGACTGCCGGCAGCCGTGGACCGCACTCGATCCAGCCGTTCGAGACGGTGATCCGCGTCAACCTGATCGGGACGTTCAACGTGCTGCGCCTGGCCGCGGCGGCGATGCTCGCGAACGAGCCGGCCCCTTCAGGCGAGCGCGGCGTGTGCGTCAACACGGCCTCGGTGGCCGCGTTCGACGGCCAGATCGGCCAGGTCTCCTACTCGGCCTCGAAGGGCGGGATCGTCGGCATGACGCTTCCCGCCGCGCGCGATCTCGCCGGCAACGGGATCCGCGTGTGCACGATCGCCCCCGGCACCTTCGACACGCCGCTGCTCGGCGCGCTACCCGAGGACAAGCGCGAGGCCCTCGGCAGGGCGATCCCCTTCCCGCCGCGGCTCGGGCGCCCCGACGAGTACGCCGCGCTGGCGCTTCACATCGTCGAGAACGAGATGCTCAACGGCGAGGTGATCCGGCTCGACGGCGCGCTGCGGATGCCGCCGCGCTAGCCGCCAGCGGCCGGCCGATCCGACTTACCCATCGTTCCTTCCGCTATTCCGAAGAAACGATGCAGTTCACTTCAACCGCTCGACGAGCATCGCCTGACCCATCCCACCGGCGACGCACATCGACTCGATCCCGTAGGTGCCGTCGAGCTTCTGGAGTCCGTTCAGCAGCGTGGTCATGATCCGCGCTCCGGTCATCCCGAAGGGGTGGCCGAGCGCGATCGCGCCGCCGAACGGGTTGAGCTTCTCCTCCGGAATCCCGAGCTCGTCCTTACAGGGCACGATCTGGGCGGCGAAGGCCTCGTTGATCTCGACGATGTCGACGTCGTCGATCGTCATGCCGGTCTGCTTCAACAGGGCCTGAATCGCCGGGATCGGCCCGAGGCCCATGATCTCGGGGCGAATCGCCGCCACCGTCGAGGCGATGATCTTGGCTTTCGGGGTCAGCCCCAGCGCCTTGGCCTTCTCTTCGGACATGACCAACACGGCAGCGGCGCCGTCGTTGAGCGGACACGAATTACCCGCCGTGACCGTGCCGGTTTCTCTGAACGCCGGCTTGAGCTTCGCGAGCACGTCGATCGTGGTCCCCGGTCGCGGCCCGTCATCCTTATTCACGACCGTCTCGGGAACGTCGACCTCGTTGCCTTCCTTGTCGGTTTCCTTGTGCGCAGGCACGGTGACGGGAACGATCTCGGGCTCGTAGTGGCCTGAGGTCTGAGCCTCGACGGCACGCGTCTGGGAGACCACCGCCCACTCGTCCTGCTGTTCGCGGCTCACGTGGCAGCGCTCGGCGACGTTCTCCGCCGTCAGCCCCATCGGGATGTAGACGTCGAACAGCGAACCGCTCGAGCCATTCAGCCTCGGGTGCTTGGCCTCCTCCATCATCCCGGCCCCGAGCCCCGCGCGCGAGACAGCTTCGACGCCGGCAGCAATGTACTGCTCGCCCTCGCCCGCCTTTATCGCATGCGAGGCCATCCGAATCGTCATCAGCGAGGATGCGCAGAAGCGATTGACCGTGCAACCCGGCACGTGGTGATCGATCCCGGCCAGCAGAGCGGCGTTGCGCCCGACGTTGTATCCCTGCTCCCCGATCCCCGACGCCGCGCCCATCAGCACATCGGTCGTCTCGGCGAAGTTCACCTCGGGATTGCGCTCGATCAGCGCTCGGATCGGGATCGCGGCCAGATCGTCGGCGCGAACGGCCTTAAGAGAGCCCCTGATCGCCCGCCCAATCGGCGTGCGGATAGCGTCGATGATGACTGCTTCTGGCATGACTGTTCTTCGAGGCTACAACCCGAGCCCGCGGACGCCTTTCTCGTCCCACCCCAGGTGGTGTGCGAGCTCGTGGCGGATGGTGCGCGTCACCTGCGCCTTGAGCATCTCGGGATCGTGCCCGAAGTCGCGCAACAGCGTGTCGCGGAAGATCACGATCCGGTCGTGGAAGAAGTCCCTCGCCACCGTGTCGCCTTGGTACAGGCCGTAGGCGCGCTGGCGCCGGCCGCCGTCTGAGACCACGATCGCCACGTGCTCGAGCGCGCGATGGAACTCGAGCGGCAGCTCATCGATCGCGGCGCGGACGATGATTCGGAAGTCCTCCTCGCGCCACGGGTCGAGTCCGACGTCATCGTCGTCGGGCTCGAGGTCCTCGGAATCTCCCCACGAGTCCTGAGCCGCGAGATGCTCCGCACGCTGCACGAGGGCTTCGAAATCTTCCTCGGACTCGGGATCGCGCCAGCCCGCGAGCCTGATCATCACGAACACGACGGCGCCGCCGAGGACGACCGCGCCCGCGCCGAACACTGCGATCCCCTGCAGCAGCCGGACCGCGAACGAGTCGCTGAAGCCGGCGATCAGGCTTGCGGCGCCCAGACCCACCGTCAGCGCCGCCAGGGCTGAACCGAGGATCCGTCGAAGCGTGGGCGGCGATCCCGGCATCCGCGTCGCTCAGGCCATGCTGCGGGCGATAACGAGCCGCTGGATCTCGTTCGTCCCCTCGTAGATCTGGGTGATCTTCGCGTCGCGCATCATCCGCTCCACCGGATACTCCTTTACGTAACCGTAGCCGCCGAGGACCTGAATCGCCTCGACCGTCACCTGCATCGCCACGTCCGAGCAGAACAGCTTGGCCATGGCGGAGTACTTGCCGATGTCGCGCTCGCCGCGGTCGACCTTGGCGCACGCCTGATAGAGCAGCTCACGCCCGGCCGCGCACTGCGTCTCCATGTCGGCGAGCTTGAACTGAATGCCCTGAAAGGCATTGATCGGGCGGCCGAACTGCCGGCGCTCGCGCGCGTACGCGGCCGCATAATCGGTCGCGCCCTGGGCGATCCCCAACGCTTGCGCGGCGACCCCGAGACGCGAGTGATCAAGCGTCGTCATCGCAACCTTGAACCCTTCGCCCACCTCGCCTACGACGTTCTCGGCCGGAACCCGGACGCCGTCGAAGATCGGCTGGCCCGTGGGCGAGCCGCGGATCCCGAGCTTGTGCTCGAGCTTGCCGACGCTGAACCCGGGCCGGTCTGCCTCGACCACGAAGGCCGTGATCCCGCGCGAGTGCTTGGCTTCGGGATCCGTGACCGCGAACACGACGTAGAAGTCGGCGATGCCTAGGTTCGTGATCCAGTTCTTGGTCCCGTCGATCACCCACCCCTCGCCGTCGCGCCGCGCCTTGGTCAGCATCCCGCCCGGGTCCGAGCCGGCGTCGGGTTCGGACAGCGCGAAGGCCGGGGACCATTCGCCGGTGGCGCAGCGCGGCAGCAACCGTTGCTTGAGTTCCTCGGAGCCGAACAGCCGGATCGGCAGCGTCCCGAGCTCCTGAACCATCAACATCAGCGCGGTCGAAGCACAGGCACGCGAGATCTCCTCGATCGCGATGTTCAGCATCAGTGCGCCGGTTCCCGTGCCGCCGTACTCGCTCTCGAACGGCAACGCGAGAATGTCGTGCTCAGCCAGCAGCTCACGCAGATCGTGCGGATACTCGGCCTTCTCATCGATCTCCGCCGCCCGGGGCGCGATCCGCTCCTCGGCGATCTGCCGAATCGTGGCCCGGAAATCGAGGTACTCCTCGGGGATCTTGTAGAGCTCGGCGAGCGCGGACATGCCCTGACTGGATCCTACGTCACGCCGATCGGCCGCCCACGCGCTGAGCTACGATTCCGCGGGTTTGCGACGCCTGACCTGCGCACTCGGCGCCGTGCTGCTTCTGGGCGGCGGCTTCGCTTCCGCCGCGACAGCGGCGAGGCTACGACTGAGCGTGCCCGCGCACGTGCGGCGAGGGGCGGCCTACCGCATCGACATCCGCGGCAGCTTCTCTCGGCGCGAGCTGAGCGGCAGCGCTTTCCTGATCTCCTTGATCCAGTTCGCTCCGAGGGCCTGCCAGGCCACGGCTCAGAGGGAGAACGCCTGGTCCAGGCGCACCAACACCGGCTTGCAGTTCTACCTGGCTCCCGGCAGCGATCCGCGCCGCGGCCGGATCGGCGTGTTCGAGCGAAGCTCCCCGTTCGGGCGCAGCGATGAGCTGAAGGCGCTCAGCCTCGGCTCGCGCCGCGTCTGTGCCTACCTGTACCCGCGGTTCATCAGCGCG
>JAFAZV010000038.1 GCA_019239445.1 Solirubrobacterales bacterium | reverse complement strand
GCCCCGGCGTGGTTTCCGGATGAGAACGCGAGCACGCCGGCCTGCCGTTGATCGCTGGAGAGCGAGGCGATCTTGTTGTAGGCGCCGCGGAACTTGAATGACCCGGTTCGCTGGAGCGTCTCCGCCTTGAGCAGCACGCGCGCGTCGACGACGCTGTCCAGTGAGCGCGATGTCACGACGGGCGTTCGGTGCGCGACTCCATCGATCCGCGCGGCGGCACGGTACACGTCATCTATGCCGATCACCGCGGCAGATGTAAGCGGTTGTTGAGCGGTTGCGTCGTCTGTGTGGGCGTGGCGGGATGCAGGGCCCGCGAGAGAACGTAAGGGACGTCTCAGCTTCTGGCCCGTGGCCTGCGGGTAACAGCGGCCAACACCTAACCGGAGGGTCGCTATGACCAAATCACGCCGGGGGTGGCGACTCTTGGCTCTCCTTGCCATGCTCGCCGCCTCGGGATTTTCTGCGTCTGCTGCGCAGGCGAACACGCTTGGCCCGGGCCTGGGTCCGTCACCCCACAACCCAGTTACCTACCAACCTTTGAAGCACACATGTAATTCGCGTTTGCCTGAACCGATCTGTCAGTACTTCACGGTCGACATCAAGACCGGCTTGAACGGCAGCATCGTCAGCTTGCTGTACACCCAGAACTACTTCTGCGACCTCTCGGTGAGGAGCGATGCGTCGACCGGATGCGAGTTCGGACAAGGCTCGAACCGGCTACCTCCCGGCGTGGCCAGCCGGCGGAACACCGATCCGCTCTACCTCATGTTCCCGAGCGGCCCGCTCGCGGCGCAGTGGCCCACTCTCCAGCCGGAGTGCCAGCACCCGGGGCTGTGCACCGACCACCCATCTCGGATCGACTTCACCCGCGTGCTCGGTCGCACCGGGCGAAACATGCTGTTGCCGGCACACGATCACTTCGAGACGGCGCGCAACGGCAACCGACCGGAGTGGCACAACCTGTACGCGTTCATGGTGAGCAACAGGGCGAGCTGGGCCAGAGCCGATCAGTCACACGATGTGCGGACCCTGTTCAGCCTGGCGCGCACGCGGAACAGCGGCGTCCGGGGCCCGTTCCCGAGCAACATCTACTTCTTCTTCCAGACGTTGCCAGGATCGCCCGTCCAGCAGGAGGTCGAATGGTCGACGGTGCCCAGCCCGACGGTCAACCCGCCGACGAACTATGACCCGTCGATCATTGGAAGCCCTGACGCGCTGATCGATCACGTCATCAGCATCACCGGCAACCTACTCTCGACGTTCTTCTCCAAGACGGACGTCAGGCACTTCACCCTCAACCCGACCCCGTAATCGCAGCACATCCCGCCTGAGGCGATCCGCGCCGGCAATCGCGCCGACGCGGATCGCCAGCGGCGGCGGGGGTCGCCGCGCACCCCTGACCGCGACAATCTGAGGCGTGACGCTCTCGCCACAGAACGCGATCACGCTGCGCGGCTTCGTCAAGCGCTTCGGCGCCCTGCGCGCGGTCGACGGCCTCGACCTCGACGTCCCGCTCGGGCGCTGCGTCGGCCTGCTCGGTCCCAATGGGGCGGGGAAGTCGACGACGATGAAGGCGCTCACAGCGCAGGTCGTGGCCGACGAGGGCGAGCTCGAGGTGCTCGGCTACCGCCTGCCGGAGGACTCAAAGCAGGCGCGAGCGGAGATGGGCGTCGTCCCCCAGCTCGACAACCTCGACGTGTCGCTGACCGTCGAGCAGAACCTGCTCGTGTTCGCCCATCTGTATCGCGTTCCGTCGGCGCGGCGCAAGGACGCGATTGAGCGCGCCCTCGCAGTGGCCAATCTGGGCGAGCGCCGCGGCGCGAAGGTCGACGAGCTGAGCGGCGGGATGCGCCGGCGGCTGTTGATCGCCCGTGCGCTGCTCCACGAACCGCGGCTGCTGCTGCTGGACGAGCCGACGGTTGGCCTTGATCCTCAGGTCCGGCAGGAGCTGTGGGCGCTGATCGACCGCCTGCGCTCTGAGGGCGTCTCGATCCTGATGAGCACGCACTACATCGAAGAAGCCGAGCGCCTGTGCGATCTGGTTACGATCATGTCGCACGGGAAGGCGGTGGCCATGGGGCCGCCTCATGCTTTGATCCGCGAGTACGCCGGTCCCGAGGCGATTGAGGTCTACGGCTCGCCGGCACGCCTGCTCGAGATCGAATCGGCGGCGCGCTCGCGCGGATGGCGGACACGTCGCACCGGCACCTCGGTATCCGTCCTGCACGCCAACGGCGCCGCTCCCGAGTTCGACGGCGAGCGGCGAGTGACGAACCTCGAAGATGTGTTCGTGCTGCTGACCGGGGAGCAGATCGAGTGACGGCGCTCAGTCTCACCGGCGCCGGAACCACCCGCCGCCGCTTGCATCGGCTCGAGCTGGCCGCGCTGCGCGGCGTGATGGTGCGCGAGGTGGTCAACTTCTCCTCGTTCTGGCGCTCGTCGACCTTCTCCTCGACGCTCGACCCGACGATCTACCTGCTCGCCTTCGGCTTCGGGTTCGGGTCGCTGGTCAGCAAGGTCGAGGGCTACGACTACATCTCGTTCGTCGGGACCGGGATCGTGGCCACCACGGTGCTGTTCTCGGGCGCGTTCACCGCCATGTACTCGACGTTCGTCAAGTACCACTTCCAGCACACCTACGACGCGATCCTCGCGGCGCCAGTCGACACCGAGGAGCTGGTCACCGGCGAGGCGCTCTGGATCTGCGCCCGCACCGGCGTCTACGGCTGCGTGCCCATGTTGGTGGCCATGGTGTTCGGCTTGCAGCCAAGCTGGGGGATGCTGCTCGTACCGCTGATCGCTGCGCTGGCGGCGTTCGGCTGGGCTGCGGCAGGAATCCTGATCGCCGCGCTGGCGAAGTCGATCGAGAACTTCTCCTACTGGCAGAGCGGCCTGCTCACGCCCATGTTCCTGGTCGCCGGGACGTTCTTTCCGCTCAGCGGATTGCCGGGGTGGGCGCAGGTGCTCGGCAACTTCAACCCCCTCTATCACTGCGTGGAGCTGGTTCGTCACGCCGTGTTCGGCTTCAAGGGCTGGGCCGACGTTGGCCACCTGGCCTTTCTCGTCGTGTTCGCGCTCGTCATGTGGCGCCTGGCCATCCGCCGGATGGAGCGCCGGCTGATTCTCTAGACGGCTGACGGAGAGCCGGCCTGGTCGAGAAATTCCCGCATGGCGCAAGTTTCTCGACCAGGCTCGCCGGTCGGCAAGTAGTCTGACTGCTCAGCAAACTATGCGCGTCGAGTTGCCGGGACACGACATCGTCGGCATCCGCGCCGCCAATCCCGGCCCGTTCACGCTCAGCGGGACGAACACCTGGATCGTCGGCCGCGATCCGGCGTGGCTGGTCGACCCGGGGCCGGCGCTCGGCGAGCACGTCGAGGCGCTGAGCGACGAGATCGGGCGGCGCGGGGGCCTGGTGGCGGTGGCGCTGACTCACGACCATGCTGACCACGTGGACGCGCTGCCGGCCCTGCGCGAGCGGTTTCCCGATGCCCACGTCGCGGCCGCGCGCGGGAGCGTCGACGTGACTCTGGACGAGGGTGACCGGTTTGGGCCGCTGCTCGCGCTCAGGATCCCGGGGCATGCGCCGGACCATCTCGCGTTCGTGACGGGCGAGGTCGCGCTTACCGGAGACGCCGTGCTCGGGCAGGGGAGTGTGTTCATCGCGCCCGACCCGGGTGCGCTTGCTGGCTACCTCGACGGCCTCGAGCGCCTGCGCCGGCGTGAGCTCAGGCTCCTCGCGCCTGGCCACGGCCCGGTGGTCGAGGACCCGCAGGCGAAGCTCGCTGAATACATCGCGCACCGCCTCGAGCGCGAGCGCCGGCTGCTCACCGCCCTGGATGCCGGTCGCCGCAGCGTCGAGGAGCTGCTCGACGCGGCGTGGGACGACGTCCCGCCAGCGCTTCGGCCGGCGGCGGCGGTCACCTTGGCCGCGCACCTTGACAAGCTGGCCGATGAGGGCCGGCTGCCGGCGGGCGTCGAGCGCCCGCGGGCGCCCAGCCTCGACGGCGCGCAGCCATAGAGGTCAGGTCAGCCGCCCGCGCGCGATCTCCATCGCCGCGCCCAGCGGCGTCGTCCTCGTCGCCGAGGCGAGTGCGAAGATCTCGCCCAGCGTTTCGCCGATCCGCCAGACCCGGCGGCGGGCGCTAGCGGCGCTGTAGCCGCCGAGCTCCTCCGCGATGTTGATCAGCCCGCCGGCGTTGACCACGAAGTCGGGTGCCCAGAGCACTCCTCGCCGCTCGAGCGCCGCGGCGACGCCGTCGTGCGTGAGCTGGTTGTTCGCCGCGCCGGCGATCACCGCACATTGCAGGCCCGAGATCGTCTCGTCATCGAAGATCCCGCCGAGCGCGCACGGCACGAGCACGTCGACGGCGGCCTCTAGCGCTCGCTGCGGCGCCACCCAGCGGGCGCCGAGTTGGCGAGCCAGCGTGCGCTTGGACCGGTTGCGGTCTGCGACGAGCAACCTTGCGCCGCCCCGGGCGCAGCGTTTCGCCACGCGGGAGCCGACGTTCCCCAACCCCAGAACGCACAACGAACGACCGCGCAACGAGGGCGAGCCGAAAGCACGTTTGCAGCAAGCTCGAATCGCGGCTTCGACGCCGAGGGCGGTGAGCGGGCTCGGATCGCCCGACCCGCCGCGGCTGCGCGCGAGGCCAGCTACGTGCGCGGTGCGGGTGGCGATCACGGTCATGTCGCGGCTCGACGTGCCCACGTCCTCGGCCGTCACGTAGCGCCCCTCGAGCCTCTGCACCGTGTCGGCGAAGTCCAGAAGCGCCGCCCGGCGGCGTGCCGGCTCGAGCTTCACCCCGGCCGGCACCACGATCACGCCCTTGCCGCCGCCGAGGGTTAGATCGGCCACGGCGGCTTTGTAGGTCATCGCGCGCGAGAGCCTCAGCGCGTCGCGCAGCCCGGCGCGAGAATCGGCGTACTCCCAC
>JAFAZV010000023.1 GCA_019239445.1 Solirubrobacterales bacterium | reverse complement strand
CTCCGCAGACGCTGAGCGAGGCTGACCGGCGGATTGCCGCAGGATGGGCCGCCGGCTGCGCGGAGCGGGTGCTCGGCGTGTTCGAGTCGGAAGCTCCCGGGGACAGCTGCCCGCGCGATGCCATCGCGCGGGCGCGCGCCTTTGCTCGTGGCGAGCTTGGTGTCGCCGGAGAAATCCGCCGCCGGTTTCTCGCGGGTGGCGCAGCTCGTGACGTGAAAACCCCCGCAGCGGCGGCCGCGGCCCGAGCGGCCGGGCAGGCGGCGAGCATCCCCCATATGGGCGCCCACGCTTTCGGTGTCGCCGCATACGCCGCTAAGGCCGCCGGGCTGGCCGCTTCCGACTCCTCTGAGGCGGTCAACGGCGAGATCCGCTGGCAGCTCGCGAGCATGTCCGCGCAGGTCAGAGCCGCCCTGCAACAGCTGCCGCCCGTAGGCGAGAACCCCTCGGGTCCGCTCGGGCCGGGACTTCTCGCCTCAGGCCAGCTCGGCACGATCATCCGTGCTCTGCAGGCCGGCTTGGCTGGTCACTGGCGTCGTTCTCGACGTTCTGCAGGCGCAGCTGACCCCGGGCGATGAGCTTGCCGTCGGGACGCTTGATCTCGCATTGCCAGAGCTGCTGCGTGCGTCCCTGGTGGATCGGCCACGCTGCGAGCTCGAGCTCGCCCTCCCGCAGCGGACGCAGGAAGTCGGTCTGGTTGGACACGCCGACGGCGTACTGGCCGTTGCCCGCCACCGCCGCCGAGGCGCCGGCGCTGCAGGCGCTCTCCACCGCGGTCGTGTAGACGCCGCCGTGCACGACACCCCACGGCGTGTGCTGGTCGGGTCCCGTGGCCAGCGTGCCGGTGACCCCGGTGCCGGTGACCTCGGCGAGGGTGAGGGCGCCGGCGCGCAAGAACGGGCTGGCGGCGGGCAGGGAAAGGTCGGGGGATGACATCGATGCTCCTCTCGAAGATTCAGGTTCGGGCGAGATCCGGACCGGCGTCAAGCTCGGCGCGCGCGAAGTCGACCTGGCGGACGAGCCTGAGGGCGATCAACGCGCCGGCAGCGCAGAACGCGGCGCAGACGACCGCCGCCAGGTCGAACCCGTGGGCGGCGCCGGCCGGCGTCGGTGGCTGGGCCTGAACGATCGCCGCGACGATCGCGACGCCGATCGCCGCGCCGAGATAGCGCGCCGTGTTGTTGGCGCCGGCGCCCATGCCGCTGCGCGCGAGCGGGACGACCGCCACGGACGCCCGCGCGAGACCGGCGTTCAGCAGTCCCGTCCCGACGCCCGCAATCAGCAGCCCTGCGAGCAGATGACGCCACGAGTCTTCGCGGCGCAGCCCGAGCATCGCGAGTTCTCCCGCAGCACACAGCACCATCCCCATCGCAAGCGTCATGCGCGGCGCGAGCAGGCGGCCGATCGTGCGCGCGCGCCACGCCACTAGCACTGACACCAGCGACCACGGGAGCAGCGCCAACGCCGCCGTGAGCGCGGTGGTGTGCAGAGCGTCCTGGAGCAAGCCGGGCAGATAGCTGAACAGTGCGAGCACCGACAGGCCGAGGCAGAGCGAGCCGCCCAGCGCGGCGACGAACGTGGGACGCCGGAACAGATCGAGGTCGATCAAAGCATCGTCCCGGATCCGGGCCACGGTTACGAAGCCTCCCAGAAGCGCCGCTCCCAGCGCGAACAGCGCCAGCACCCCTCTCGAGGTCCAGCCATCGGGGTTGCCGCGCACGAGCGCCGCGACCACCGCCACGAGCCCCGCGCTCAGCAGCACGAGCCCGGGCAGATCCAGGCGCCGGCGCCGCTCGGCGCGGGATTCAGGCAGCACGGTGGCGGCGAACGCGGTGGCCAGCAGGGAGGCGCCGGTCAGGCCCCAGTAGGCAAGGCGCCACGAGCCGGCGCTTGCGAGCAGCGCGCCGGCGGTCGGGCCGATCGCCACGCCGGCGCCGAACATCGCGCCCCAAATCCCGGTGGCGTGGGTGCGCGCCTCGCCGCCGCGGAATTGCTCCGCGAGCAGCGCCAGCGAGCTCGCGAGCAGCGCGGCGCCGCCGAGACCTTGAGCGCCTCGGCCGAGGATGAACACGACCGGATCCCTGGCCAGCGCCGCCGCAGCCGACGCAACGATGAAGACCGCGCCGCCGCCGAGGAAAACCCGGCGCCGTCCGATGTCGTCGGCAACGGTGCCCGACGCGAGCAGCAGCGCTGCGAGGCCGAGCGACATCGCGCTCAGCATCCAGGTGCGATCGGAGCTCGAAGCGTGCAGATTGCGCACGATCGGCGCGAGCACCGTCAGCGGCAGCGTGAACGCAACCAGGACCAGCAACGTGGCGGCGCTGCAGGCAAACAGCGTCAGGCGCGGTGAGTTCTGCATCTGAACCGAGACCTTATCAGATCACAGTTCTCGGACAGAACTTAGCTATCCTGTCGGTGGATGGAATGGCGCGAACAGGACACGTCGACGTGTGCGATCGGTACGACGCTCGATCTCGTCGGCAAGCCGTGGGTACTGCTGATCATGCGCGAGGTGTTCCGCGGTCTGCATCGTTTCTCGGACATCCAGGCCCATCTCGACGTCTCGCGCCCGCTGCTTGCGGCCCGCCTCGAGGCGTTGGTGCAGGCCGGCGTGCTAGCGCGGGTGCCCTACCGGGAGCCGGGGCAGCGCCCGCGCCACGAGTACCAGCTCACGGAGAAGGGCCGCGACCTCTACCCCGTACTCACCGCGCTGCGCGACTGGGGCGACCGGCACCTGCCGAAAGACGACGGGCCGTCGACGATCGTCGAGCATCGCGGCTGTGGCGCTCGCGTGCACGCCGCGCTCGTGTGCGAGGACGGTCATCGTCTCGAGTCATACGAGGACGTGCAGGCGCGTCCAGGGCCGGGGGCGCGCTCGCTAACCGCGCGCGGTTAGGGCGTCGCCGGCCAGCGCGATCGCGCCGAGCACGCCGGCGCTGTCACCGAGCTGGGGCGCGACCAGGTACTCGTCGATCCGCTCCGCCAGCAGCGGCGTCTGCAGGTAGCCGTCGAGCAGCTCGGGCAGGCGCCGGCGCAGCGCCGCGAGCAGGCCGGCGCGCTCCATCACACCGCCTCCGACGATCAGCCGCTCGGGCGAGGCGACGAGGACGATGCTGAGGATTCCGAGCGCCAGATACTCGGTTTCGAGCTCCCACGCGGCATGCCCATCGGGCAGCTCGCGCGGATCGGCCTCCCAGCGCTGCGCGATCGCGCCACCCGCGGCCAAGCCCTCCCAGCAGTCGCCGTGGACGGGGCAGATGCCGTCGAAGGGATCGCGCGCGCGGTCGTGAGGGATGCGGATGTGGCCGACCTCGGGGTGGACCAGGCCGTGCCAGGGTCGGCCGCCGATCAGCAGCCCGGCGCCGATGCCGGTGCCGACGGTGAGGTAGCAGAGGCTGGCGATGCCGTCGCCGGCGCCCCAGCGGTGCTCGCCGACCGCGGCGGCGTTGACGTCGTTGTCGAACACGACCGGTACGTCGAGACGTGCGCGCAACCGAGGGGCGATCGGCGTCTGCTGCCAGCCCGGCTTCGGCGTCGTCGTGACGTAGCCCCAGGTAGACGACTCCGGGTCCGGGTCGACCGGGCCGAACGAGCCGACGCCGAGCGCCGCGATGCGCGGACCGGCGGCGAAGAAGTCGCCGATCCGCGCGATCGTCTCCTCGGGCTCGCTCGTGCGGAACTGCTCGCGGGCGACGAGCTCGTCGGGTCCGGTCCCGATTGCGCACACGCACCAGGTCCCGCCGGTCTCGACGCCGCCGAGCAGCTCGCTCATCCTTGACCCCAGTGTCGTTTGCCCGGTCGCCGGCGCGGAAAGAGCCGATGTGTAGGCACAGCGGCGGAGAAGGAGACGGCATGCGTCAGGTGGTGCTGGCCGCGGCGGGCGAGCTGCGCATCGAGGACGGTCCGCTGCCCGACCCAGGTCGCGGCGAGCTGCGCGTGCGCGCGGAGGCGGTCGGCATCTGCGGGTCTGACCTGCACGCTTTCGCCGACGAGCATCCGTTCATCGACCTTCCGGTGGTGCCCGGTCACGAGGCGGCCGGCCGCGTGGACGCAGTCGGCGAGGGAGTCAGCGGCTTCAGCGCCGGCGACGCGGTGCTGCTCGAACCGAATCTGATCGACCACAGCTGCATCTACTGCCGCAGCGGACGCTACAACCTTTGCGAGCACCTGCAGGTCGTCGGGTGCCAGACGAGCGGCGCGCTCGCGGACGCGTTTGTCGCGCCGGCGGAGCGCTTCCACCGCGTTCCCGACGGGATGAGCATGGCCGCAGCCGCGCTGGTCGAGCCGCTCTCGACGGCGACTCACGCCGTCCGAGTGGCGGGTGAGCTCTCGGGCGCGAGCGTGGCGGTGCTGGGCGCGGGATCGATCGGGCTGCTCACGATGCTGGCGGCACGAAGCGCCGGCGCGGTCGCGATCGCCGTCACGGATCCGATCGCGGGTAAGCGTGAGCTGGCGCGCAAGCTGGGCGCCGATGTGATCGCGGACCCGACCGACGACGGCGCGGTCGAGCGGATCCGGAGTGAGCTCCCCCACCGCCCCGACGTCGTGTTCGACTGCGTCTCGACCCAGACGACGATCGACCAGGCCGTCGCGCTGGCGCTGAAGGGAGGCACGGTCGTAGTCGAGGGCGTGGCTCACGGCGCCGCGACGATTCCGCTTCACCTCGTGCAGGACCGCGAGCTCCGGCTGCAGGGAACGGCGATGTATGTGCGGGAGGACGTCGAGCGGGCGATCGCGCTGATCGAAGGCGGCAGCATTCCGGTCGAGCGACTGGTCACGCGCAGCTACCCGCTCGAGCAGGCGGCGGAGGCGTTTCGCGCCGCCGCTGAGGGTGTCGACGGCGATCCGGCGGTGAAGATCCAGCTCGAGCCACAGCGTTGATCCTCACCGTCACGCTGAACCTGGCGGTCGACGTCACGTACTTCGTCGAGCGCTACGAGCGCGGTGAGACGATGACCGTCGGGGACGTGGGACGGCGCGCCGGCGGCAAAGGGGTCAACGTCGCGCGCGTGTTGCACGGGCTCGGGCGCGAGGTGGTGGTGACCGGATTGGCCGGCGGCGCAACGGGTCGCGCCGCGCGCGCCGAGCTGGCGCACGCGGGCCTGCGCGAAGAGCTGGTGGAGATCGAGGGCGAGTCGAGAAGCACGGTGATGGTGGTCGAAGCCGACGGTCAGGCGACGGGGTTCTCCGAGCCGGGGCCGCCGGTCGGCGCGGAGGAATGGCGCGCCTTCCGCGAGCGGTTCGAGCGCTTGATCGCTCAGGCGCGCGCGGTGGTGCTCGCGGGCAGCCTGCCGCGTGGGATGCGGGGAGATGTCTATGCCGAGCTGATCAGGGCGGCCAAAGACGAGCAGGTCCCGGTGCTGCTCGACGCCAGCGGCGACGCGCTCGAGCAGGGCGCGCGCGCCTGCCCGGAGATCGTGAAGATCAACCAGGCGGAGCTGCGCGGCGTGACGGGGGCTGAAGACGTGCTCCGAGGCGCGCGAGCGCTGCGGGCGCTCGGGGCCGGAACCGTCGTCGTCTCGCAGGGCGCGAATGGTCTCAGTGCGGTCGGTGCAGACTGGGTGCTGCGGGCCGCGCCGCCGGAGGCGTTCCGAGGCAACCCGACCGGTGCCGGTGACGCCGCGTCGGCCGCGTTGATCGTGGGACTGTGCGATGCGAGCGTGTGGTCCGAGCGCCTCGCTGACGCGGCCGCGCTGTCGGCGGCCGCCGTGCGCGCGCCGCTGGCGGGCTCGTTCGACGCTTCGACGTACGAGCGGCTGCGCGAGGGCGCGGGCGTCAGCTCGCGGCA
>JAFAZV010000017.1 GCA_019239445.1 Solirubrobacterales bacterium | reverse complement strand
GGAGGCCTGCCGGCAGGGCATCGCCTGGTCGATGCTCCCCAAGGCGTATGGCGGCGGCGGACTGTCCAACGTCGACTTCGTCATCGCCGCCGAGGAGATCCAGGCGGTCGATCCCGGCTTTGGCACGGCGATTCTCGTCAACGGTCTCGGCCTAATGCCGGTCTGGTACTACGGCACTGAGGAGCAGAAGCTGCGCTTCATCGGCGGCGCCACCGGCGATACGAGCAACGAGTTCATCGTCGGCTATGCAGCAAGCGAGCCCGCTGGCTCGCCGGGCGGAACTGCGAACTTCGACGCTCCTGCAATCGGGGGCGCGGGCATGGGCGTGACGGCGACCCTCGATGGCGACTCTTATGTCCTTAACGGCAAGAAGTACTGGCCGTGCAACGTCGGCGGCTGGGATAACAAAGGCGCGCACCTGAATCTTGTCGTTTGCCGCACCGACTCAAGCCGCGGTGGCACGCAGAGCCTGTCGGCGATCATCGTCGAGCGTGGCACCCCGGGCGTGACATACAACAACATCAGCACGCTGGGCCAGCGCTCGGCACCGAACTTCGAGATCACGTTCGACAACGCTCGCGTCGCGGCGGAGAACATGATCGAGGGCGCCAAGGGCAACGGCGATCTCCTCATAAACCGCAATTTTGCTTGGTCGGGGCCGGTCGCCGGCATCGGCGCGGTTGCGGTCGCGCGAGCCGCCTACGAGGACGCCCTGCAGTGGGCGAAGACGTACACCGCCGGCGGGCCGAAGCCCATCATCTACTACCAGTACCCGGGTTACGTCCTCGGCGATGTGGCGGCGAAGATCGAGGCGGCGCGATACTTCTGTTGGAAGACCGCGCACTACCTCGACCAGCACGACTACCACGGCGAGATGCTCGGCGCGATGTGCAAAATCCACTGCACCGAGATGCTGTTCGACTGCGTGTACAAGTGCATGCAGGTGGTGGGTGTCAACTCTGTCGATCGCAAGCACCAGTTCGACCGCTACTTGCGCGAGGCGGCTGTGCTGCCGCTCTACGACGCCGGGAACTTCGGTATGCAGCGTCGCCGTGTGCATGGCGTCATGGCTGATCCGTCGTTCAACCCGCGTGCGGTCATGGACGATGAGGCGATCGATTTCACCAAGGCGATGGAGGGCATCGACACCATCCCGGGCCCGACGGCGGACGACCGCGAGACGGTCCCCGCCTGACCGAGGTCAAGCAAGCCCGCCACGCGCGACAGGGTCGCGTCCGCCGCGGAGCACGCATGCTCGTGGCTCGTCCGATCGTCCGCGGAGAAGAAGATGCGCGGCGTCCGGGCGATCCTTGCGTCGCCGGTCCGGTCGTGCGCCCGTTCGCGGGCAAGAGGACGAAAGGAATCGGGCACCGCGTCGTTGCCGGCGCTGCGGCTGGGCGCGGGCGCAAGCGAGCGTCAGACGACCGCTGGCGGGTCTGCGAGGAGGATTTCTCGCAACCGTTCGTGGCGCCGGTCTGAGGAGCGCCGTCGAGTACCAACGCCCCTGTGTGCAGTGTCTGACTACTTGCCCCTGGCTGCCTTGATGATGACGCTTCGCAGCGGCCCGGGGCGCGTGAACACGGCGGGGCGGCCGAGCGGCGACGATAGCGTCACGGTCCGCGGCCCGGTGTACACGTGGCCAGTCCACACGTGCACCCAACGTCCCGGCGGCAGGGCGACGCGCGTGTGCGTGACTCCGGGTGCGAATGCCGGTGCGACGAGGATGTCGGAGCCGAGCGTGAACTGAGCGGTGACGGTCTCGAGGCGCGGGTCGGTCAGCCACATCGGCCGGACAATCGGCACACCGGAAACCGCAGCTTCGCGCTCGAGCCGCTGGCGGTAAGGGGCGAGGGCGCGGAAGACGCGGGCCCACACGGCGAACGCACGCGCCACGCCTGGCGTCGAGTATGGCTGCACGTTCAAGGGTGGCCGGTTGCCCTCGTGCGAGCGGAGCATCGCGCCACCGAACGCGTTCATCTCTGACCAGCGTTCGAGCAGCTCGCCCGAGCGAGCGATGAGCGGAGTCGCCAGGGTCGTGTAGCCGCCGGTGTCGGAGTGGTTGAGCGCGAACCCGGACAAGCCGCCAGACAGCATGCCCGTGAGCGCAGATCGCATGCCATCTTGAGCGCTCCAGTCCACGAGCTGATCGCCCATCCAGAACAGCCGCGCTGAGCGCGGGCTCGTGGTGAAGGCCGCGCGGTGGAAGTCGACCACGTCCGTGCCGCGCACGGCTGCGGCTTGGACCTGGGCCCACGCGTCGGGATAGCGGTTGTGCCATTGCGCTCCCGAGCCCGAGGCGAACACGCCGTCAAACGGCGTCTGTTCGCCGAAGTCGGCCATCCATCCGCTGGCTCCGTACGCGCGCGTCATGGCCTGCAGCACGCCGATCATCCACCGGCGCGCCGCAGGGTTGGAGAGGTCGACGAGCCCAGACGAGAAACCTCCCTGGTCGATCAGGTACGGCGTACCGCCGGCATTGCGGACGAGATATCCGCCCGCCGCGGCTTGGGCGAACAAGTTCGGCTCGTCGGGCGGCACGCCACTGTTGGTCAGCATCGGGTTGATGTAGGTAAGGACGCGGATGCCCTCGTGATGCAGCTGCGCCACCATCCCGCTCCAGTTGGGGTAGTGGCCCGGGTTGAGCGTCCAGTTCCACAGCAGACGGCTTCCGAAGGAGGTCGTGCGCTGGCCCACCCAGTCCTGCAGCCACACGCCGGCGAGCGGCACGCCCGCGGCGCGCAGAGCCGCGACGCGCGCCAGCACGGTGGCGGTACCACCTTGGATCCCCACGATGGCACCCCGATCGACCCAGTGCGGCAACGGTTTCATGCGGCCGGCGTACTGTGTGTAGGCGCGGATCAGCTCGGTAGGAGTGCGGCCGAGCAGCACCTGGGCGTGGACGGCAGGCGCCCACAACTGACTGGCGATGCGGTCGCGCCGGGTCAGGTCGAAAACGCCGTACTGGTCGTCAGTCCAGAAGAACCCACGGTTGCTGCTCGTGAGGTACTGCGGCACCACCGCGTAGGTGGTGTTATAGGCGCCGCCCTGCGGAGGGGTGAGCTGGTTCTCGGCTTGGGTGACGCCGGGCTCGCCGCGACCGACTCCCTGCTCCCGGGTCAGGATCGGGACGATGCCGCCCTTGAGATTCCAGCGAGTCATCGCGCCGAAGCCGTGCACAGCTTCGCGGCGAGGTGATGCCGCAGTGAGCAGGACGGTAGTCGCGCCGGGCGCGCTCACGCGCACCGTCATGGCCAAGCGCGCGCCTGAGGCGCGGCTGAACGTGACGGCGAAGCGCGCGCCGGCGCCGAGCGTCCCGATGAGCCGCAGCGAGTGCCGACTTAGGGCCGCGTGGGTGATCGTCTGGCGCCGCCAGCAGCGGGAGAAACGAGCCTGCACCTGATAGAACCCCCCGCCGTCGTTAAACCGGACCGTGCCCTTGCCCGCCCCCACAAAGGGGACGTGCGAGACCGAGGACCACAGCACCCGGCCGGCGGACTGGACACGCACTCGTTCACGGCTGATCACGACCCCGAACGGCCCAAGCGCAAAACTGCCCCGCGCAGCGCGCGCCACCGATTCAGAGACCTTACCCGGCGGACAGGCAGCCACCGGCTGATCGGCCGCGACGGCCGAGCTTACGGTCGCAACAGCGCACGAGAACACCATTACCACCGCCGCCGCCGCGATCCGCTGCCATCTCATGCGTCTCCTCCAGAAGCTTGCAGTCGTGCCGGCGATCTCAGCTGCGCTCAGCGCCCACGGTACAGCTACAGCGTTTCCGTCCCGTCGCAATCCTAATCACACGTCGAGATTGCCAATCCGCGACCGCTTCACGAGACGACTACGGTCACCGCGAGCGGCGGTGCGTCGGCCCCTAGCCGTGGCCATTGCCACAGCGCTAGTCGTGAGATTCAGCGAGTCTTCGACCCCCAACCCGGCTTCCCGCCGTGAAGACTGCGCGAGTTCCGCGCATATCGAGGTGGCCTTGCCGACGCCAATGCCATCACGACGAGCGCACGACCTTCACGAATCTGACCCGTCGCGGCATGTACGGCGTGGAGTCGGTGCAGCGGGTTAGCCCAGTTCAGCCCACAGCTCCTGTGGCCCGCGGAAGGAAATGTTGGGATGGAAAGTCAGCCTCTGGTTTGGCATGAGTTGCAGACCGGGAAATCGATCTGTCAAGACCTCGAGGGCGAGCCGAGCTTCGAGCTTCCCTAGCGCCGATCCGATGCAGAAGTGAATGCCTTTGCCGAACGCGAGGTGGTGCTTTGCGTTCTCCCGACGCACGTCGAAGACATCCGGGTTCGGGAACACAGTTGGGTCGCGTCCTGCCGCCGCCAACCACAGCAACAGCTTCGCGCCTTGCGGGATCTCCACGCCGGCGACCGTTACCGGCCGGCTGGTAACCCGCCGCCACACTGGCACCGAGGGGTCGTAACGGAGCGTCTCATCAATCGCTGAGGGGATCAGCGTGGGATCTGAGACCACCGTCTCCCACCGGGTCGACTCTTCGAGGAGGCGCCGCAGCAGGTTGCCGATGAGGTAGTTCGTCGTCTCGTGTCCGGCGAAGCTCAAGGAGAACAGGATGGAGGCGATCTCTTCGTGTGTGAGTTCGTCGGGCTGCTCGTCGTGGATGGCCAGCAGCGCGCTGGCGAAGTCATCGGCGCGGGTATGAGCCTTGGTGGCCACGAGCTCGCGCAGATAGCGGCGGTAGGCGGTCATATGGCGGGCGTGTTCGATCTGCTCCTCAGGTGCAGGGCGCCCCCAGGCCAGCTTCGCGCGGTACCCGCACCAAGTCTTCAGCTGCTCGTAGTCCTCCTCCGGAACGCCCATGAAGCTGAACACCACCGTCGCCGGCAGCGGAAAAGTCAGTGACGACACAAGGTCAAA
>JAFAZV010000014.1 GCA_019239445.1 Solirubrobacterales bacterium | reverse complement strand
GCGCCTCACGGTCCGGCCCATCTCCGCCCGCGCCTGCAGAGGATCGTCGGCGCGCGCGACGACCATCGCCGCCTCGTCGATCGCCCCGAGCAGCACGTGCGCCAGTGGCCTGGTCGGCTGCGGCACGATGCGACCCGCCTCGATCGCACGCGCGAGGGCCTGCTCGAGCATCCTCAGCGCATAGTCGCCATCGGCCGCACGCCACACGTCCCATCCGAGCACGGCCGGACCGTCAACGAGCATGATGCGCTGAACCTCCTCGCTGGCCGAGGCGTCGAGAAACGCGTCGGTCCCGGCGATGAGTGAATCCCACGCGTCGTCGATCGCGCCCGCCGCCGCCAGTACGCGCTCCGTCGTCTCAGCGCTGACTTGCACGAGCACAGCCCGGAAGAGGTCCTCCTTACCGCCGCGGAAATGGTGATACAAGGCTCCGCGCGTGACTCCCGCACGTTGCACGATCTCTTCGGTTCCGACTGCCGCGTAGCCCCGGGCGGCGAACAGCTCGCGTGCCGCGCCGACCAGCGCCGCGACTGTTGCTTCGCGCTGGGCGGCCTTGGTCCGGGGCGGACCTCCTTCACCCTTGACATTCATACTGTCTGTATGTGAAGATGCGTACACGTTGTATGTAACCCTATCGCGAGGTCGAGATTCATGCCCGCCATCCAGCTAACCCAAGGCGCGATCGAATACCGCGACGAAGGGACGGGACCGCCGGTTGTGCTGATCCATGGGGCCCTCGTCAACGCGCAGGTCTGGGACCGCGTCGTGGGGGCGCTCTCGGCTCGCGCCCGGTGCATCGTCCCCGACCTCCCGCTCGGCTCGCATCGTTTGCCGATGAACTCAGGCGCTGATCTCTCGCCGCCCGGCCTCGCGCGGCTGATCGCCGAGCTGCTCGAGCGACTCGAGCTCGATCAGGTGACGCTGGTCGGCAACGACACCGGGGGCGCGCTCTGTCAGCTCGTCGCTGCTCACCATCCCGAGCGGCTCGGCCGGCTCGTGTTGACCAACTGCGACGCGTTCGAGAACTTCCCCCCGCCGGCGCTGCGGATGGCCGTGAAGACGCTCGGACGTATGCCGGCGGCGATCACGCTGCTCGCCGCCGCTGGGCGGTTCCGCTTCGCGCGCAGCGCCGCAATGAAAGCGGTTCCGCTGACCATGAAGCCAATTCCCGACGATCTCGTCCGAGCGTGGATCTCGCCCCTGCGCGACCCGCGCATCCGCCGTGACCTCGCGCGCGTGCTGCGTGACATGTCCTCCGAGCACACGCTCGCGGCGGCCGAGCAGCTCCGGCACTTCGAGGCCCCGGCGCTTGTCGTCTGGGGCCTGCAGGACAAGTTCTTTGCCCTGGCCGACGCCGAGCGGCTCGTGGTAACCCTCCCACACGCCCGCCTCGAGCGGATTCCGGACGCGCGGACGTTCGTCCAGCTGGACGCGCCCGAGCGCTTGGCCGACCTCGTCGCGGAGATGGCCGCCACCCCGGCGCCCGCTGCGTAGCTGGGCGCGCTTATACCCCTTGGCCCGCCAGCAGCTGGTTGGTCGACGCATCCGCCGCCGCGTTCGGGTTCGTGATCAGCCGGTGAGCGAGCATCCATGCCCCATACGCCGTCCAGCGCGCCGGGTCCTGCCAGCCCCAGGGCTTACCCGGCGCGCTGGGGAAGAACGCGCCCAGCGTCGCGCGTACGCTGGCCAGCTGAAGCTTCCGGTCGAGGCCGGGGTTGGCGCGGACGAGCGTGTCCACGGCAGCAGTCGGGTCGCGCCGGACGGACTTGTATCCGCGCGCCATTGCTTGGACGAAGCGATGTAGCTCGTCACTGCGGTTGGCGAGCGTATCGCGGCGGACGACGAGCACGAGCTCGTCATAGGCGGGCACGCCGACCTCGTCCATGCGGATCACGTTCGGTCGCTTGCCACGCTGCGCGAGCTGGATGGCCTCGTAGTTCCAGTAGCCGCCGAGCGTCGCGTCGACCCGGCGCGAGAGCATCGCCGGCACCAGGTTGGCGCCCACGTTGACCTCCTTGACCTTGTCGGTACTGACGCCGGCACGGGCCAGGATCGTCTGCAGGTAGGCGTGCTGGTAGGCGATGCCGGCGTCGCCGACGGTCTTGCCCCGGAGATCGCGCGGCTGCGTGATGCGGTTAGAGCCGAGCGAGATGATCGAGGTCAGCGGCCTCTGCACGATGGCCGCGATTGCCACCAGCGGCAGGCCGCGGTTGCGTGCGAGCATCAGCTCGGGCTCATACGAGATCGCGGCGTCGACCTTGCCGGCCGCCACTAGCTCGAGCGGCGTGGCCGGATCGCTCGGCACCTGAACGCGCACCGCGAGGCCCGCTTGCGCGAAATCGCCTTCGCTGAGTCCCTGGTAGATGCCGACGTGATCGGCGTTCGGCACCCAATCGAGCATCAGCCGCAACGGCTGGCCGGCGCCGGCCGAGCCAGTCGTGACCTCCGCCTTCTCGCCGCAAGCGGCTAGAGCGACGGTGGCGAGCGCAAGCGCCGCGCATGCGGACAGGCATCGTTTCATTGCGCAACGTCTCCTCGGGATTGGTAGGCCCACGGCAGCACGCGGTGCTCGGCGATCGTGAGCAACGCGAACAGGACGATCGCAAACAGCGACAGGATCACGACCGCGGCGTAGGCGCGCGGGATCAGAAGGTTGGCCTCCGCCTGCTGGAACAGGTAGCCGAGTCCGGAGTTCGCACCCGCGAGCTCGGCGAACACGGCGCCGATCACGGCCACCACGACGGCCACCTTCGTGCCCGTGAACACGCCGGGCAGCGCAGAGGGGAGCTCGACGTGCCAAAACGTCCGCCCGCGGGAGGCGTCGAACGTGCGCATCAGCTTGAGCAGATCGCGATCCACGGCCTCGAGCGCGGCGAACGTGGTGACCACGATCGGGAAGAATGAGACGATCGCGATCACCACGAGCTTCGGCGCGATCCCGAAGCCGAGCCACAGCACGAGCAGCGGTGCGAGCATCGGGAACGGGATCGTCTGGGACGCGATCAGCAGCGGATAGGCAGCGCGGCGCAGCGTGGCCGAGAAGTGGATGGCGATCGCCAGGAGCAGCGCCACCATGACCGCGAGCACAATCCCGAGCACGACCTCGCGCGCGCTCACAAGGAAGTTGGACCACAGCAGGCCGCGGTCATCCACGAGCGACTTCAGCACGTCGTGGGGAGGCGGCAGGATCACGGGATCCGCGCCGCCCAGGTCGACGTAGAGCTCCCAGACGCCGAGCAGCAGGGCGAGCAGCGCCAGCGGTAGGCCGACTCGCTTCATGACGGCACACCCAAGGCGTGCAAGGCCCGCTCTCGCAGCTCGACCACGGCTGGGTCGACCCGACGCCGTGGCCGCGGCAGCGGCACCGCGATGTCGGCGAGGACGCGACCCGGCCGGGGTGAGAACACGACCACGCGGTCGGCCAGGATGACCGCCTCCTCGACGTCGTGGGTGACCAGCACCACGGTCCGCGGCTCGCGCTCGAGCACGTGCGCCAGCCAGCTCTGCATCTCAGCCCGGGTGATCGCGTCGAGCGCGGCGAA
>JAFAZV010000299.1 GCA_019239445.1 Solirubrobacterales bacterium | reverse complement strand
GACTTCCAGATCACGATTCCCGAGATCGGCACGATCCGGGCCGAGCAGCGGCCGGTCGTGGTGCTGACCTCGAACCGCACGCGCGAGCTGCACGACGCGCTCAAGCGCCGCTGCCTGTTTCATTGGATCGGCCATCCGTCGTGGGAGCGGGAGATCGAAATCGTGCGCCTGCGCGTGCCCGACGTGCCCGACCGCCTGGCCGCGCAAGCGGTGGCGTTCGTGCAGCGCCTGCGCGAGCTCGACCTGGCCAAGCCGCCTGGGGTGGCCGAGACGGTTGACTGGGCGGAGGCGCTGGCGGCGCTCGGTCAACGCGAGCTCGACGCGGCGCTCGTGCGCTCGACGCTCGGATCGGTGCTCAAGTACCACGAGGATCTCGAGCTGGTTCGCGACGAGACGCTGGCCAGCCTCCTCGAGGAGGCGCGGGCTGTCAGCTGACGCGGTCATCCGCCACGTGGTCGCGTTCGGGCGGGTGCTGCGCGAGGCGGGACTCGAGGTCGGACCGGGACGGATCGCCGACGCGCTGGCGGCGCTCGACGAGGTCGACCTGGACCGCCAGGACGACGTCTACTGGTCGCTGCGCGCGACGCTGGTCACCCGCTTCGAGGAGATCGAGCCGTTCGACCGCGCGTTCAGCGCCTGGTTCCTGCGGACGCCGACGCTACCCGCCGTCCGCACGCGAGCGAACCGGCTCCCGCGGACGCGCGCTGGGCGAGGGGACCCGATCCGCACTGGCGAGCAGCCGACGGGCGGCGATCGGCTCGAGCTCGGATGGAGCGCCACCGAGGTGCTGCGCCGGCGCGACTTCGCCACGATGACGCCGGAGGAGTTCGCCGCCGCCCGGGCGCTGATGAAGCGCCTGGCCACCGTGCGCCCGCGGCGCCAGTCGCGGCGGCTGCGCTCACACCCCCGCGGGCGCCGGCTCGACCTGCGCCGGCTGGCGCGCCGCTCGCTGGCAACCGGCGGTGAACCGATCGCGCGCAGCTATCGCCGCCCGATCGACGTCTCGCGGCGGCTGGTCCTGCTGTGCGACATCTCGGGCTCGATGGAGGCCTACACGCGGGGCCTGCTGCTCTACCTGCACGCCGCGGTTGGCGCCGGGCGGGCCGAGGTGTTCGCATTCGGTACCCGCCTCACCCGCCTGACCGGCGCCCTGCGCACACGCGATCCCGAGCGTGCCCTCGAGGCGGCCGCCGCCACGGTAGTCGACTGGGCAAGCGGGACCCTGATCGGCGCCTCGCTGAAGGCGTTCAACGACGAGTGGGGGCGACGCTCCTGTTCCCGCGGCGCGGTGGTCGTGATCGTCTCCGACGGTTGGGAGCGCCAGGACCCCGAGCTCGTGGGGCGTGAGATGGCGCGGCTGGCGCGGGCCGCGTACGCGGTGGTGTGGGTCAACCCGCTGAAGGGCAACGTCGAATACGAGCCGCTCGGCGCGGGGATGCGCGCCGCGCTGCCTTACGTCGACCGGTTCCTCGCCGGACACAACATCGCCAGCCTCGAGGACCTCGCCGAGGTGCTCTCGGCGATAAACCGCCGTCACGGGGCGTGATCCACCGGACAACGCAGCACTCGTGGCCGGCGGCGGCGTCAGTGTCACGTTGACCACGTCCTGAAGGCATTTCGCAGCACTGGCCGCGATGGGCGGCACGAGTGCCACGTTCTTCATTACCTCGCCGGCGCATTTCGGGTGGCGCGCGTCGGAGCGGTCAGTCCGGGTGCAACGTCTCGAGGAGGTCCACTAGTATCGCGCCCGCCGTCAGCGAGGAGAGGAGACGACAGCCTTGGCGATCAATGTCAAGTCCCAGAAGCTCGAGCAGCTCATCGATCCGAGCAGCGAGGTCGAGCGCGTGGCCACGGGGTTCACGTTCACCGAAGGCCCGATCTGGAACCACGCGGGGGAGTTCCTGCTCTTCAGCGACATGCCCGGCGACGTGCGCCGGCGCTGGAGCGAGCGCGACGGCGTCGAGGAGGTCATGCGGCCGAGCAACAAGTGCAACGGCATGGTCTACGACCGCGACGGCAACCTGCTCGTGTGCGAGCACGTCACCTCCTCCCTCGTGCGCGAGCACCCCGATGGGAGGCGCGAGACGCTGGCGACACACTACCAGGGCAAGGAGCTGAACAGCCCGAACGACGTCGTCACCAGGTCTGACGGAACGATCTACTTCAGCGATCCGATCTTCGGGCGGGTGCGCGGCTTCGGGCTCGAGCGTGAGCAGGATCTGTCCTTCCAGGGCGTCTACCGGATCGCCCCCGGCGGCGGCGACCCGGACCTGGTGGTGTCCGAGGATGAGTTCGAGCAACCCAACGGCTTGTGCTTCTCGCCGGACGAATCGCTCTTGTACATCAACGACACGCCACGCGCGCTGATCCGCGTCTACGACGTGCAGGGCGACGGGTCGCTGACGAACGGCCGCCCGTTCGCCGCGAACATCGGCAGCGGCGTGATCGAGGAGGGCATCCCCGACGGGATGAAGTGCGACCAGCAGGGCAACATCTGGGTCACCGGGCCGAAGGGCGTGTGGGTGTTCTCGCCCGAGGGCGAGCATCTCGGCACGGTCGAGGTGCCGGAGAACGTCGGCAACATCGCTTGGGGTGGCCCAGACTGGAAGATGCTCTACATGCCGAGCTCGACCTCGCTCTACCGAGTGGCGACCAAGGTCGCCTCGGCGCGCCTGCCGTATCACTGAGCTACAACCACGAGAGGAGGACCAGTGGCCGAAGAGCCTCTGCGTCTGGACGCGAAGCGCTCTGCGCTGATCATTCAGGACCTGCAGAACGACGTGATCGGTGAAGGCGGCGCTTTCGCCGACTCGGGCGCGCCCGCCCACGCCCAAAGCCAGAACATCGTCGAGAACGTCAGTCGGATCGCGCGGGCCGCCCGCAGCGCCGGCATGCCGGTGATCCACATCCACTACATCGTCGAGCCGGGCGCCCTCGGGCTGAAGCAGAACGCGCCGCTGTTCCAGGGGGTGAAAGAGGCGAACGCGCTCGTGCGCGGAAGCTGGGGCGCGGCACCGGTCGAGGGGCTCGAGCCGCAGGACGGCGATCACGTGGTCGAGAAGATGCGGATGAACGGTTTTTACGACACCCGCCTGGACATCCTGCTGCGCGGGTTCGGGGTCGAGACGATCGTGATCACCGGCGCCTGGACCAACATGTCGATCGAGCACACCGCGAGACACGGCGCCGATGCCGGCTACGAGATCTTCGTGGTCTCCGACGGCACCTCGACGACCGGCGATGAATGGCAGCACGCCGCGCTCAACTACGCCCTCACCAACGTTGGCCGGGCGGTCAGCGCGGAACAGGTGGTGTCGGCGCTATAGAGGGCTCCAGGCGCGCTGGCGCGACCAAAACGCATGCATCCGTGGCCTCCAGATCCAGCTTGCATGCGTTCTGGTCAAAGAATCGCTCAAACGCATGCAAGCGACGTCCCGCGCGGGCGAATGCACGCATTTTGGCCGTCCGGCCGCCTCCGAGCAGACGGGCGCGGCGCGAATCAGCCTGCCGCGGCCTCGCGGTAGTCCTCGCGCACGGGACGGAACACGTCGAGCACGAGCGCGCCCTGCGGCCCGGCCGTGCCCTGGTGCTCGACGTCGCCCGGCAGCGCGTAGGCGTCCATCTCTTCCAGCATGTGGTCAGCGCCGTCGACCTCGAGGTTCATCGACCCACGCAAGATCAGGCCGAGCTGCTCGTGAGGATGGCTGTGCCGGGCGACGACCGCGCCCGGTTCGAGCTCGACCAGGTTGAGCATCGCACCTTCGCCGAACAGCGCCTTGGCGCTCGCTCCGTCAGTGAGCGGGAAGCTGTCGAGGTGGGCGAAGGAGACGAATTGGGGCTCCATGGCGGCGGAGTATGGGGGCGGCAGTGACTGCGCGCAAGGAGTTCCGCGTGGCGACGCTGGCCGAGCCCATCAGCCACTACACCGACGCGGTGCAGGCCGGCGGCCTGGTGTTCGTCTCCGGCATGGTCCCCGTCGACCGGGAGGGGGCGCTGGTCGGCGGCGATGACGTCGTTGCCCAGGCGCACCAAGTGTTCGCGAACGTCGGGGCGGCGCTGGCGGAGGCGGGCTGCGGGTTCGGCGACGTGGTCAAGGTGACCGTGTACGTGACCGACATCGATGACCGGCCGCGGATCAACCCAGTGCGCCAGCACGTGTTCGGCGCCGCCCGGCCGGCGAGCACGCTGATCGAGGTCAGCCGGCTGGCCGTGCCCGGCGCGAAGCTCGAGGTCGAGGCGGTGGCGCTCGTCCCGGCCGCTGCGCCACAGCGCTCAGAGAAACGCGACTGAGCGCGCCGGCCGCGGCGGCCAGGCGACGGCGGCGGCGGCGGTGGCGAAGGCGTCGGCCGCGGGCGAGAACTGCGTGCGCGTGAAGGCCGCGAGCTCGCGCACGACTCGGCGGCGTAAGCGGTGAGCGCGGTGGCCGAGATGCTCGGGGACCATGTTGACCGGCACCATCGCGACGCCAACGCCGGCGGCGGCGAGCCGGACCGCCGCCTCGGCCTGTGCGGTGCGGATCGCCGGGCGGGGCGTGAAGCCGGCGTTGGCGCAGGCGAAGGCGACGACCTCGGCGAGCCCGTGGCCGGGCTCGTACAGGATCCACTCGCGCTCGGCGAGCCGGCGCAGGGAGAGCGGTCCGCGGGTGTCGGCGAGC
>JAFAZV010000260.1 GCA_019239445.1 Solirubrobacterales bacterium | reverse complement strand
GTTGATCGAGGGTCAGCTGCCAAGCGGGCGCTACCGCGCGCGCGAGGTGAAAGTGCCGGCGTGACGGCGCCTGCCTTTGAGCTGCCGGAATCGCTCGAGGCGACAGCACCGCCGGAGACGCGGGGAATCGCGCGCGACGGTGTGCGTCTTATGGTCGCGAGCCGCTCGAACGGGCGCATCTCGCACGTGCGCTTTTGCGACCTGCCCCAGTTCATGCGGGCGGGGGACGTGCTCGTCGTGAACGTTTCCGCGACGTTGCCCTCCGCCCTGGCCGGGCGCCGGAGCGATGGGCGAGCGTGCCGCGTGCACGTCTCGACGCGAGTGCCGGAGCTCGGTCCGAGTTGGCGCGCGATCGAGCTGCGCAGCGCTGATGGTTCCCGGCCGGCTCGCGCGGGCACCGGGGAGACCGTGGCGCTCGAGAACGACGCGAGCTTCGAAGTCGTCGCGCCGTACGCATCTGACGCCCGGCTGGCGCTGGCGCGGTTCCGCGGCAACCTGGAACTCGAGGGCCACCTGCATCGCTTCGGCGAGCCGATCCGTTACGGTCACGTGCCGACGCGTTGGCCGCTGCGCGCGTACCAGAACGTGTACGCCCGAGTGCCGGGCAGCGCCGAGATGCCGAGCGCTGGACGCCCGTTCACGACCCGGCTGATCACCGAGCTCGTGGCGCGCGGCGTGTACATCGCGCCGATCGTGCTCCACGTCGGCGTGTCCTCGCCCGAGCGCCATGAGCCGCCGTTTCCCGAGTATTACGAGGTCCCGGTCGCGACGGCGAGGCTGCTCGCCGCGGTCCGCCACGGCGGCGGGCGCATCGTCGCCGTCGGGACGACGGTCGTGCGTGCGCTCGAGAGCGTCGACGCCGAGCCGCGCGCAGGCTGGACCGGCCTCAAGATCACCGCCGGGCGCGAACTCCACGTCGTCGACGGGCTAGTCACCGGCTGGCACGAGCCCGCGGCTTCGCATCTGGACCTGCTCGAGGCGGTTGCGGGCGGTTCGCTGCTCGAACGCTGTTATGCCGAGGCACTGCGGTACGGGTACCTGTGGCACGAGTTCGGCGACAGCCACCTGCTCCTGCCCTGAGCGGCCCAGCGCCGGTGATGGCGTCCGAGCGGTGGTTGACCGAAAGGTCAGGTCGCGCTTCCGGGAGGGGCACCCGCACTTCGCGATGGTGGTGAGCGGAACCAGCCTCGCGCCGCCGTGCGGGAATCGGCCGAGCTAAGCGCTGACGCGGGAGCCTGAGCCTGCGCCGCCCGAGGGGCAGGTTCAGCGCGCCTCCCCATGACGATGCGCCAGCGTTTCGCGGTCGAGATCGTCGAGGAGCCCGATCGCCTGGGGATCGGCACCGTCCTCGTGCACGACAGCGCCGCCGGGCCAGTACGGGTGCGGGGCGTTCGCGCGGTGGACGAGTAGCGGCTCGTACAGCCACGAGCCGCTGTTCGCGATCCGCGGCCGAGCGCCTGGCCCCTGCCATTGCGCAGAGTCGTCGGCGGCGAGCGGGCCGAGACGATGGACGTGCCCGAACACGACCCAGTCGGCGTCGATGCCGAGCCGCTGCACCACGCGGAGCAGCGCGGGGATGCTCGCGCGCTGCATCTGAAATCCCAGCAGCATGGCCGTGAGCGGCGAGAGGGGAGGACGCAGCAGGCGTCGCTTCAACGTGGGCATCGTCGCCGCGCGCGCCAGTTCGGCTGCGTCGTCCAGGAGCACTGCCAGCGGCCGCGGCAGCGATCCCGCGGCTCGGCCGACGGTCGGGCGCCGAGCGAGTTCGTACTCGGCCGGCGAGGCTGCGTCGGCTGATGAGAGCCGCAGCCGGCTACGCGTGATCCCGTAGCCCGAGACGGGGATGAGGTGGTGGTCGAGGTAGTGGCCGTGCGTCGCCCACACCCGCTCGGATAGCCACGCGCCCGGGTAGCTGATGCTGACGCGCGCCGGCGCGAGCCACTCGACGAGCGCAGCCAGCGCCGGCGTGGCGTTCGCCGGCACAAGCGTCTGCGGGGTCAACGCAGGACCAAGCTCGCGAACCCAGCGTCGCACCAGCGGGCGGTCGTGATTGCCGGCTACGACGAGCACCTCGCGCTCGGGCCCGAGCCGCCGTCCGATTTCCCGGAGCACCGGCGCGGCGATCGCCGCGGCCGCCCGAGCACGCCCTTGCAGCAGCTCGAGGATGTCGCCCAGCAACACGAGGCGCTCGATGCCGTCGATCGCGGCCAACAGGTGCGACAGGGCGTCTTGGTGCCTGAGCACGTCGTGCCCGAGCCGACTGCCGAGGTGCAGGTCGGAGATGACGAGCGTGCGCAAGCGGCCGTCACGATAACCGCGACGGCGCGCCCGCGGCGCTAAACGCCCGCCGCAACCGGGAAGCGCAGAGTGACCCCCCGCGCCACCACGAGCACCGGCGCAGTTGCGTTCTCGATCTCGTTCTGCGCTTGGGCGCTGATCATCACCCGGCCTTCGGGCGCTTCGGAGCGGGAACCGACGACGAGCAGGTCGATGCGGCGCTCGTCGCGCGTCAGCGTGGCCCCAACGCCGTCGGCCAGCTCGCGCGCGGTGGTGATAGCGGCATCGTCGCCCGGCGCGGCGAGCACGCCGATCGTGCGGATGCGCGGAATGTGGTCAGAGCGGTAGTTCGCCGGCGCGATCGCCACGGCGGCGGGGCCGCCCTCGAGCAACAGCGCGGCTGAGCGCTGCGGCGCCACGTGGCCTGACGCGGTGCGGTAGTCGGAGCCGAAGACGATGATGTCCGCGTCCTCTTGCGCGGCGAGCCAGCGCAGTCCTTCGCCGGTCGAGGCGCTGACGACGACGCGGCGCGCCACGTCGGGATCGCCGAGCCAGCGTGCCCCGCGCTCGAGCAGCGTCTCGGCCTCGTGCTCTTCGAGCTCCTCGCGTGCGCGCTGGGCCTGTGTGGTGTGCCTGACGTAAGCAAGCGTGAGGTGCGCGCCGGCGTCCGCCAACACCCGCCCGAGCATCAGCGCGTCGTGGTCGTTGGCGGTGTCGTCGTAGGAGACGATTACGTTCGGTGACATGCGCCGCTCCGTTCGGTCGCTCGAAAGCCAGGCTGGCTTGTTCGGCGCGAGGATGACACCTCCCTGCTATCAGGGCTAATAAACCCGCTCATCCACACGATAAGCTTCGCTAATGATGAACTTGGGGCGGCTGAAGGTCCTCCAAGAGGTCGTCAACCGGGGTTCGTTCTCTTCGGCGGCGCACGCGCTCAGCTACACGCAGTCGGCGGTCTCGCAGGCGGTGGCGCGCCTCGAGGCGGAGACGGGCGCGACGCTCGTCATCCGTGACCGCCGCGGCGTCCGCGTCACCGCGGCCGGCGCGACGCTGGTTGAACACGCGGATGCGATCTTCGCCCAGGTCGAAGCAGCTGAGGCGGACCTCGCCGCGGTGCTCGGGCTGCGGGGCGGAGTCCTGCGGGTGGCGTCGTTCCCGTCCGCGGGCGCGACGCTGATCCCGGCGGCGGTGGCGACGTTCCGCGAGCGCCATCCCGGCGTCTCGCTCACGTTGGCCGAGGGCGAGCCGGAGGAGATCGCGCCGCGGCTGCGCGCCGGCGAGTTCGATCTCGCTCTGCTGTTCGAGTTCCCCGGCGTGCGCGAGCGACCGGGGACGGGTTTGCGCACGATCCAGCTGCTCGAGGATCCGATGCATGTCGCATTGCCGGCCGATCACCCGCTGGCGGCGAAACCGGCGCTCGCCCTGTCAGACCTTCGTGAGGAGGACTGGGTGCAGACCTCGGCCGCGAGCCCATGCGCTCGGCACGTGGTTCGCTCCTGCCTGGGCGCGGGCTTCGAGCCTCATGTCACGTTCGAGACCGATGACTACGAGACGATTCAGGGCCTGGTCGCGGCCGGCGTAGGTGTGGCGCTGGTGCCCCGGCTGGCGCTGACTCGGCTGCACAGCGGCATCGTCGTGCGTGAGCTGGCGCCGCGGAGCCCGGCGCGCCGCGTGATCGCCGCGACCAAGGTCGGCCCCGGCGTCGCCCCTGCCGCGAGACCGATGATCGAGGTCCTGAGCGACGTCGCGCAGCGCTACTGATAAGCCGCCGCGATGAGCGAGCCAGTGATCATCCGAGGCGAGGACGGCGTCAGCCGCTGCTCGTGGGCTGACTCCGCCCCCGAGTATCGCGCCTATCACGACCGAGAGTGGGGCTTTCCGGTCGCGGACGACGTCCGCCTGTTCGAGAAGCTGAGCCTCGAGGGCTTTCAATCCGGACTCTCGTGGCTGACGATCCTGCGCAAGCGCGAGGCCTTCCGGCGCGCGTTCGCCGGCTTTGATTTCGACCGCGTGGCTGCCTTCGGGGAACGCGATGTTGAGCGGTTGCTCGGCGACGCGGCGATCGTTCGCCACCGTGGCAAGATCGAGGCCGTAGTGAACAACGCCCGCCTCGCGACTGAATTGGTGCGCGAACAAGGATCGCTGGCCGGCTACTTGTGGCGGTTCGAGCCTGCAGGGCCGGCGGCCAAGGTAGACACGGCCGCGGGGCCAGCCGTCTCTCATACGCCGGAGTCGCGCGCTTTGGCCCGGGATCTCAAACGCCGCGGCTGGCGCTTCGTCGGCCCGACCACCGTTTACGCATTCATGCAGGCGATGGGGCTCGTCAACGACCATCTCCACGGCTGTGACGCGCGGTGCGCGGTGGAGCGCGCGCGGGAGAGCTTCGAGCGTCCAGGATGAGCGCCGAGGAGACGATCGAGCCGGGCGCCCTCGGGGCGCACATCGAGATCGAAGGTCACGCAGTGCTGACCGGCAGCTGCTCGTGGACGGACAAGACGCTCGTGACTGACGCCGACTGGTACCCGCGCGCCACGATGAGCGCGGAGGAGCGCCTGCGCTTCTACGCCGCCCAGTTCCCGCTGACCGAGATCGACTCGACCTACTATGCGCCGCCGGCGGAGCAGCAGTCTCGCTTGTGGAGCGAGCGCACGCCGGATGGATTCCGCTTCGACGTCAAGGCCTACTCGCTGCTCACCGGGCACCCGACGCGGCCGCGAAGCCTGTGGCGAGACCTGCGCGAGCGGCTTCCGGCGGAGCTGGCTGAGAAGCGCAACCTCTACGCCCACCATCTCGACCCGGAGGCGGTCGAGGAAGCTTGGCGGCGTTTCGATCAGGCGCTGCGGCCGCTGCACGACAGCGGCCGCTTGGGGGCAGTCCTGTTCCAGTACCCGCCGTGGTTCGGTCCGCGGCGTGAGAACCGGGCGGAGATCGAGGCGCTGCGCGAGCGGCTGCCCGATTATCGGATCGCGGTCGAGTTCCGCTCCCCGAGGTGGTTGGCCGAGGAGCGTGACCGGGAACGGACGCTGGGGCTGCTCGAAGAGCACGGGCTCATCTTCGTCGGCGTGGACGCTCCGCCGGTGTCGAAGCTGCCGCGTGTCTTCGCGCTCACCAACCCTGAGCTGCTGACGATCCGCTTTCACGGGCGCTCCGACAGCACGTGGTCCGACACCACGCGCTCGGCCGCCGAGCGCTTCCGCTACCTGTACTCCGAGCAGGAGCTCGAGGAGCTCGTGCGCCCAATCGCCGAGCTGGCGCAGGAGGCGCAGGAAACCCACCTGCTGATGAACAACTGCTATCGCGACTACTCGGTCCGCAACGCGGCCGATCTGCGCGACCTTCTCGCGCGCTTCGCCGGCTGAGCCGGCCGCCCGCTGCGTATACGATGCGATCCGTTTGACGGTTAGAGAAGGAGGAGGAGCATGAAGCTCGCTCGAGGGATCGCTGCGCTCGTCGCGCTGGCGGTGGCCGGAATCACGTGGAGCGCGAGCGCAGCCGCTGACGGACGGATCGCAATCACCACCGCGGACGGGCGGGTCGCGAGCGCAAGCGCTCCCACCTCGAGCGCGGCTTACCGGCGGGCGCTGAACCTCGGCATCGCCGCGTACATCTATGGCTACCCCCTGCTCGACACCGACCGGATCTTCCGAACCGCGACCAGCGCGAACGTCCCGAACGGGCAAGGCGCCGGTCCGGTGAATCAGTTCAGTCACGTCCGGCGGCTGGCCGACCCGTCAGACCGAACCGTCGTCGCCCCCAACCACGACACGCTGTACTCGCTTGCCTGGCTCGACCTGCGACGAGGACCGATCGTGATTCACATGCCGGTCGTGCACCGTCGCTTTGCCGTGATGGAGCTGCTCGACCCTTACACGAACTCGTTCGGGAATATCGGCGCGGTCGGCTATCCGCCTGGGAATTACGCGGTCATCGGACCAGGTTGGCGCGGGCGCCTGCCGCAAGGTGTCAGGCCGCTGCGCTCGCGCTACACGCGCGTGTGGATCATCGGCCGCACCTACGTCAGGAATGCGGCCGACACCCCGAACGTGGTCAGGGTTCAAAACCAGTACACGCTTACCCCGCTCGCGCAATGGGGCAGGCGATACCGCTCTGCCGTGCCGAAGCACAAGAGCACGCGCGCGAGGTCGTACAGCATTCCCGGGACAGCGGCGGGGGCGGATCCGCTGGCGTTCTTCGACGCGCTCGGCGATCAGCTGAAGAAGTTCCCGCCGCCCGGCGCCGACCGGCCGCTGCTGCGTCGCCTGGCGAGCGTCGGCATTGGGCCGGGTCTGCACCCGCGCACGAACGCGAGACTGAGCGCCGAGACTCGGCGCGGACTACGCGACGCTGTCGGCGCCGGGGCAAAGCAGATCAAGGCCGACATCCAAACGGCGTTCCTGAGCGGGGCGCGAGCGCATAACGGCTGGCTCGTCGCGCGGACGGGGAGCTACGGAATCGACTACAGCCGCCGCGCAATCGTGGACGCGATCGGCGTCGGCGCGCCGCTCTCCTCCCTGGCCATCTATCCGTTCACCGTCACCGACCGCAACCTTCGGCCGCTGAGCGCGACCAACCGGTACGTCGTGCATTTCTCCCCCCGTTACCTACCGTTCCCGGTACAGGCCTTCTGGTCGATCACGCTGTATGACTCGAGCGGGTTCCTGGTTCCTAACCGAGCCGGGATCTATCTGATCAACAATCGCTCCCATCTCCACCTCAATCCCGACGGCTCGCTCGACGTCTACGTGCAGCCGGACGCTCCGCGCGATCCCGTGCAACGTCGCAACTGGCTCCCGTCGCCGGCCGGCGCGGCGTTCCGGCTGATCATGCGCCTGTATGTCCCGAGGGACGTCGGCGGGATCATCAGCGGTCGGACGTGGCAGCCGCCGACCGTGCTTCCGTGCCTGTCCGGCGGGCGAACGGGTGCCGGCGCCGCTTGCGCTCGGTAGGCGAAGGCCGCAATCTCTCGCCGTGCGCCTGCGGCCGCCGATGTTCGACGAAGCGCCGGCCGTCCTCGCGGTTCTCACAGCCCGCGATCTGGCTGACCTGGGCGCGCCGGACTACACGCTGTCGGACCTCCGCGACGAATGGGGGCTGAGCGACCTCGACCTGGCAACCGATGCCGTCGTGGCAGAAGCGCCGAACGGCAAGATCGCCGGCTACGCCATCGTGCGTCGTCCCGGCACGCTCGCCGTCGTCGCTCCTGAGCACGAAGGCCAGGGGATCGGCACGAAGCTCCTGCGCTGGAGCGAGCAGCGCGCACGCGAGCAGGGACGCCCCCGCTACCGGCAGTGGATCGCCGCCAACAACCACCGCGCGCGCGAGCTGCTGGTGGGCGCCGGCTACGAGCACCGGCGCAGCTACTGGCGCATGACCCGCGTGCTTGACGCGGCCAGCTCTCTAAGCCGGCGGGATGCTCCGGAAGCCCCCGATCTGCCGAGCGGATATCGCCACCGCACGCTCGACGTCGCTCGCGATGGCGAGACGGTGCACGCACTCGACGACATCTGCTTCGCCGGCAGCTCCGACCACGAGCCCGGGCCGTTTGAGGCGTTCGCCGATGAGCACCTGCGCGCCCACGACTTCGATCCCACTGCCAGCCTCGTCATCGAGCGGGGCGATGAGCTGGCGGGATACCTGCTGGCGAGACGCTGGCGGGGTGAGTCAGTGGGCTTCGTCGACCTGCTCGGCGTCCATCCCCAGCACCGCGGCCGCGGCATCGGGACCTGGCTGCTGCTGAGCGCGTTTGCCCGCTTCGCCGCCGCTGGACTGCGCGAGGCCCAGCTGGGCGTCGCCTCGGACAACCCGCGCGCGCTGCGCATCTACGAGCGTGCCGGCATGCATCCCCGGTTTCGCTCCGACATCTACGAGCGTCCTGCGGAGGCTCCGGACGCGCGTTGAGTCGCGCCGCAAATTCTTACTCGATCCGCAGCTCCAGGTTTTCCGTCGCGACCCGCGCCTGCGTTCGCAGCGTCCGTTCGCAGCGCGGGTTGTAGAGCGGCCAGGTGGCGTCGGTCAGGAGAAGCCGCGCCTGGGCCACGCCACGAACGCGCACCGGCCGCGGGTCGGCGAGGGCGTCGGCGAGCGTTCCCAGAGCGTCACGCGCCGCCGTCACGTGGCCGACGGAGGGAATGATCCGCGCCGATGAATGCGGCCGGCCCGGCTCGGCCTGTCCCACCAAGCGCCGGATGCTCCCGGCAAGCGCGCGGCGCTCTTCGAAATCCCTCAGCTGCCGGGCCCGTAGCGCCAGCGCGGGGCTCGTCTCCGCGGGCACGCCGGCGGCGAGCGCGAGATCGAGGCGGTGAGACGCCAAGCGGGCGGCGATCCGGTCGCGAAAGCGTGGACGCGCGGCGACCACGAGATGCTCGCCAGAACCTGAGCCGGCCGGCGTTTTCGAGTCCAGTGGACGGTGTCTCCTCGACCGCATAACCGCCAAGTAGATTACGCTGGTCACGCTAACCTGTCAAATAGTTTTGCCGGTCACGCAGGGCTAGAATCGCACTCGCCACGCCCGGGCTTCCCTCCTGGTATCCCGACGCCGGGGAGACCAAGCCGGCTCCGATGCCGTTGCTCCTCGTACAGGGCTTTCTCAACACGATCGAGGTCGCCGACCAGACCGATCACCTCGCCGATGGCGAGGTGGCGGCTGCGTGGCTGCGCGCGGCCGGGCTCATCGGAACGGGATCGCGACTGTCCGTCCGCGAGCTGCAGCTGGCGCGTGACGTCCGGGCCGGCATGCGCGGCTTGCTCGAGCCAGGCGGCGGCGAGGTGAGGCCGGACGCGGGAACGGCGGCCTTACGGTCCTTAGCGGGCGATC
This sequence comes from Solirubrobacterales bacterium, assembly GCA_019239445.1. Classification (GTDB taxonomy): domain Bacteria; phylum Actinomycetota; class Thermoleophilia; order Solirubrobacterales; family Solirubrobacteraceae; genus Palsa-465. The sequence goes on along the minus strand of JAFAZV010000260.1, from coordinate 10,723 downwards.
ATCGGGCGCGGCTGCGCGTCAGCGATGCCGGCGCGGTCGGAATCGAGAACGCGCGGAGCGAGGACCTCGGCGACGCGCTCTTCGAGCTTCTGCTGATCATCCACGGGGCGCAGGAAGATGGCAGCTGGTCACGCCTGCACGTATGCGCCAACCCCGACTGCCGCTGGGTCTTCTATGCCGCTCGCGCAACCAGCAGGGGCACTGGTGCGACATGGCCGTCTGCGGGAACCGGATCAAGAACCGCAAGCTCCGCGCGCGGCGGCGCTGAACGGCTTACCAGTCGCCGACGCCGAAACCGCCACCGCCGCCGAAGTCGCCACCGTTGTCCCAATCCCCGCCGTTGCCGTAACAGCTCACCGACCGCGGCTGCTGGCGAACGTCACGGCGATGAGGCCCGACCCGCAGGCGCGGGCATGCGTTTTGGTCGCGGCTCTCTATCGCTCGTCGCGCGCCTTGACCGCACCCGCCGGCGCGCGCCCGTTCTCCTCGCCGCCGGCGCCGGCTGGCGTCGCCTGCTCCTGCCGGCGTCGCGGCGGCCGGCGGCGCGCCAGCGCGCTCGGCCACCAGACCGGCGAGCCGATGTCGAACACGAGTGCTGGGACGAGCAGCGAGCGGACGATGAACGTGTCGAGCAGGACGCCGAAGGCGATCGTGAAACCGAGCTCGGTCAGCGTCTTGAGCGGCAGCGTCGCCAGCATCGTGAACGTGCCGGCGAGGACGATCCCCGCCGAGGTGATTACGCCACCTGTCACCGCGAGGGCGCGGACCATGCCGTCGCGTGTCCCCTCGCGCAGCGACTCCTCGCGCGCCCGCGCCATCAGGAAGATGTTGTAGTCCACCCCCAGGGCTACGAGGAAGATGAACGCGAGCAGGGGCAAAGTCGCCGGGGAGCCCGGATAGCCGAAGATCCGGTCAAAGACCGCCGCGGAGACGCCGAGCGCGGCGGCGAAAGACAGGATCACCGTGGCGATCAGCATCAGCGGCAACGCCAGCGCGCGCAACAGCAGGGCGAGGATCACGAACACGACCAACAGCACGATCGGCACGATCAGCCGGTTGTCCCGCGCCGCCGCCGCCTTTAGGTCCTTCTCCTGGGCGGTCGGGCCGCCGATTAGCGCCGTCGGGCTGGCTGCGCGAGCGGCGCTGCGCAGCCGCGGGATCAGAGCCTCAGCCTGGCTCGAATAGGGATCAGCCTTGAGGGTGACCTGGAAGCGCGCGCCCGGGCGCCCGAACTCCGGCGGACCCACGGCGGCCACGCCGGGCACGGCGAGCAGCGCACGCTGGACCGACCCGACCGCTCGGATGTCGCGAACCACCACGTCGGTAGGCGCATTGGCGCCGGCCGGGAACGCCGCGGCGATGAGCTGCTGCCCTTCGACCGACTCGACCTTGCCTCGGAAATCTTGAGTGTTGCTGAGTCCGGTGGAGAAACTGGTCAGCCCGATGCACCCGAGCGCGAGGAGGATCACCGTCGTCACCCACACGCGACGCGGAGCGGCGGCAACGCGCTCGCCGATCCGCCGCCAAGCGCCGTGACTCTCGTCTGAGCCCTCGCTGCCGAACCGCGGCACGAACGGCCAGAACGCCCGCCGTCCTCCGACGACGAGCCCCGCCGGCAGCAGCGTCAGCATCGCGAGCATCGCCAGCGCCACGCCCATGGCGCCGATCGGGCCGAGACCACTCGTCCCGTTGACCTCGGCCACCGACAGACACAGCAGGGCCAGGACCACCGTGGTCCCTGAGGCGATGACCGCGGGTCCGGCGCGCCGCATGGCGCGGCGCATGGCGTCAACCGGCCGCTCGTGGCGACGGAGCTCCTCGCGATACCGCGCGACCAGCAGCAGCGCGTAATCCGTTCCGGCGCCGAACACGAGCACCGGCAAAATGCCCGCGCTCTGTCCGTTGACCGTCACGCCCGCCTCGGCGATGGCCCAGCCCAGAAAGCGCGAGAACGCCTCTGCCATGAGCACGCTGATCAGCGGGATCACCCAGAAGATCGGCGAGCGGTAGATCAGGATCAGGAGCACGAACACCAGCGCACCCGTGGCGATCAGCAGCGTTCCGTTGATCCCGGAGAAGACGTTGACCGCGTCACGGGAAAACCCGGCGGGGCCGGAGACCTTGACCGTGAGGCCACGCGCCCCGAGCGGCGCCACTCGCTGGTCGACTTCGCGCACCGACTCCTTGAGCAGCGGCTCCTTGCCCTGCGGCTTGAGGTTCACGATCACCAACGCCGTGGTGCGATCGGGAGAAACCCGCGTCACGACCGCAGGCGAGCCAGTGACCGGAGGCCGCGCCGCGAGCGAACGGGCAACGCCACTGATCGCGGCCTGGTCGCCCGCGGTCAGCCCGCCGTCGCGACGGATCACCGTGATCGCGGCGAACCGCTCGCCGGACGGGAACTCCTTGGCCAGCGTGAGCTCGCGAACCGACTCCGAGGAGCCGGGCAGGAACGAGGACTCCTCGTTCTTCTGGACGTCCTGGAAGCGCTGCGCGAACGAACCGCCGAGTCCGCCCAGTACCAGCCACACGACGATGACCGCGATCCGGGCCACGCGCGAGGCAAACAACCGCTCGAGGAAGCTCACGCGCGGATCCTACACGCTGTACGGAATCTGGACAAGGGCTATACAAGGCACAGCGCACGCTGTCTACCCGGCGAAGCAGCCAACCAACCCCGCTCCCGCGCTCGTATCAAGCACGACAGCACCCCGTCCCACCCCATCCCAAGGAGGGCCTTCGAAGTGTCTATCTCCCGCAGGACATCCCGCACCTTCGTGCCGATCCTGGCCGGGCTCCTCGCCTCGCTGGCGCTGCTGCCCGCGGTAGCGCAGGCGCAGCATCGCTCCGCAGCTGCGAGTGCCGCCAGGTACGGCTCGACCGCACTCGTGCTCGATCCGACGGCGGCGAACGCGCTCAGCTCCCTCGGGGTGTCGCCCGGCCTGATCGCGCCGGCATACCAGTCGGGCGGTGCGCTTCGGTTCCCGATCACCAATCCGGTCACTTCCGCGCTCCTGACCGGAACGATCAAGCACGCGGGCGGGATTTCCCTGACCAAGGGCGCCACCGAGGTTGACCTGACCAACTTCTGGATCAACCTGCGCACGCGCCAGCTGAGTGCAGTTGTCAACGGGGGCGCTCGAGTTCCGATCCTCAACCTCAGCTTCCAGGGCACGCGTGTCTCCTTCCGGTATGGACGGCTGGTCGTCGGGCCGGTGACAGCGAGCCTCACCTCGGCCGCGGCCGGCGCCCTGAACAATGCCTTTGGCGTCACGGCGTTCACCGAGGGCCTCGTGCTCGGCAAGGCGACCGTGCGCTACAAGCTCTTCGCGGGGTATGGGTGGTGAGCTGACGTCCTCGATGTCGGCCGGGCGGGCGGAGTCTTCTCCGCCCGCCCTGTGCGCGCGGAACGCGTGGCGGTTTCGGGGTTGACGGTGGCGCAGACTGTCGCCACTGCGGGCCCAACCCCTGTCAAGCTTCCCGCTGTGAACGCCAAGCGGTCTGCCTCGCCTCGTCGGGACCGGAAGCTGGAACGCGACCTTCGACGCCAGGACCCCGCGGCGGTGGAGCGCATCAGCGAACGCTTCGGCGACATGCTCCTCGGGTATCTCACCGGCGTCCTCGGCGACCGCGCAGCTGCCGAGGACGCGTTGCAGCTGACGATGATCGAGGTGTGGCGGCGGGGGCCCACGTACGATCCGGAGCGCGGCTCACTCGCCACCTGGATGTTGACGATCGCCCGCTCACGGGCGATCGAGCAGCTTCGCCGACGCGTCCCCGAGCCGTATGACCCGAGCGTCGTGGCGCGCGAAGTGGATCGCGAGAGCGAAGACCGAGCCGACGAGCTGCTCGAGCATTGGCGGATGACAGCGCTGATCGCCAGCCTTCCGGTCGAGCAGTCGAACCTGCTGCGCATGCGCTTCTACGAAGGCCTCACGCAAAGGGAGATTGCCCAGCGCACCGGAGTTCCCTTGGGGACGGTCAAGATGCGCATGGTGCAGGCCCTGACGCGGCTGCGGGACATGGTCGAGGAAGAGCCGGAGCGGAGTCGGGCATGACCGATGGTCACGAGCTGAGCGATTACCTCCTCGGCGAGCTCGACGACGACGCGCGGGCGCGGGTGGAGCAGCGAATCGCCCAGGATCCGAGCTTCGGCGATCAGATCAAGAGTCTCAGGCCGATTGTCGAGCGCCTCCAGGACATACCGGCCGGCGCCTGGCAGTCGCTGGGATCGGCACCCGTGCGAACCGAGCCGGAGCGCCGCAGATTTCCCCGCCGTCGGGGGCTGATGCCGAAGTTGGCGATGGGCCTCGCCGCGCTAGTGCTGTTCGCGGTCGGCCTGGGCGCTGGGATCTTGCTCGAGAAGCCGTCCGGCGCCGGCAGCCAGGGACTCGCGTTGAACCGCCTCGCCGATGCTCCGCCTGGAGCAGCCGGCACGGCTCAGCTGGTTGGATCCGACCGGCTGCGCCTAGTGGTCAAGAACCTGTCGCCGACGCGGACTGGCGTCTACTACGAGGCTTGGCTCATGAGCAGCGCGCGAGTGCTCGTGCCGCTGGCGTCGTTCTCGGTTGACCAGCACGGGCACGCACAGGTCGAGCTCCAGCTGCCCGCTTCGCCCACGCGCTACCGCTTCATCGATGTCTCGCTGCAACGCACCGGCTCGGTCGAGCACTCGGGGATCTCCGTCCTGCGGGGCGCGACCTCGCCCACGTGACGGCGCACGAGTTGACGGGCGACGGGGACGGCGTGCAGCATGTTGCATATGCAATTGCTCTTCGGCGTATTCCCCGTCCCCGAGGCTGATCGGCAGGACCAGCTCGAGGAGCAGGTGCTGCTGGCCGACCGGCTCGGCCTCGACCTCATCGGGATCCAGGATCACCCCTACCAGCGGCGGTTCCTCGACACGTGGATGCTGATCGCCTACCTCGCGGGGCGGACTGAGCGTGTCCGCTTCTTTCCCGATGTCGCCAACCTGCCGCTCCGCCCTCCCGCCGGCCTCGCCAAGGCGGCGGCCTCGATCGACCGCCTCAGTGGCGGGCGCTTCGAGCTCGGTCTCGGCGCGGGCGCCTTCTGGGAGGCGATTGAGGCCTGGGGCGGCCCGGTACGCTCAGGGCCTGAGTCCGTCGACGCACTCGAGGAGGCGATCGAGATCATTCGCCGCGTGTGGGAGGGGGAGCGCGCCATTGCCTTCGAGGGCCGTCATTACCGCCTGAGCGGCGCCCACGGTGGTCCGCCCCCGGCTCACGACATCGGGATCTGGGTAGGCGCGTACGGACCGCGCATGATCCGCCTGGTTGGCCGCTTGGCCGACGGCTGGATCCCGAGCCTGCCCCGGCTGCCGCTTGACGAGGTTCCGCGGCGTCAGGCGACGATCGACGAGGCGGCGCGAGCCGCCGGCCGCGATCCGGAGCGCATACGCCGGGTGGCGAACCTGAACGGCAGGATCACCGCCGGGGCGCAGGAAGGCTGGTTGCGCGGCCCGGTCGAGCACTGGACCGAGGAGCTCGTCCGCCTGGTGCGCGAGCTGCGCTTCGACGGCTTTGTCCTCTGGCCCGACGACGAGGACGTGCTCGGGCAGACGGAACGATTTGCCTCCGAGGTCGTCCCGCGCGTGCGCGAGGCGCTGGCGCAGGCGGGCTGAGGAAGCCATGTCGGCAATCTCCGCACCGCTCGACGGATCCGTTCAGCGCCCGCGCGTCGGCGTCATCTTCGCCGGACTGATGATGGTCTTGCTGCTGGCTGCGCTCGATCAGACGATCGTCGCCACGGCGCTGCCGACGATCGTCGGCGACCTCGGCGGGCTCAGTCATCTGGCCTGGGTGACGAGCGCATTCCTCCTCGCGCAAACCGCGGTCACCCCGATCTACGGCAAGCTCGGCGACCTGTACGGCCGCAAGCGGATCCTGCAGAGCGCAGTGATCCTGTTCCTCGTCGGCTCTGCGCTGTGCGGACAGGCCAGCGGGATGACCGAGCTGATCGCGTTCCGTGCCGTGCAGGGACTCGGTGCCGGCGGCTTGATCGTGCTGACGCAGGCCGTTGTCGGCGATGTCGTCTCGCCGCGGGAGCGCGGCAAGTACCAGGGCCTGTTCGGCGCCGTGTTCGGCGTCTCGAGCGTCGCCGGTCCGCTGCTCGGCGGGGTGATCGTGCAGGCGGTCTCGTGGCGCTGGATCTTCTACGTCAACCTGCCGGTCGGGCTCGTCGCCCTCGTCGTCCTCGGGGCGACGCTGCCCAGCACCAAAGGCGAGCAGCGCCCGGTGATCGACTACCTCGGCGCGGGCTTGCTGGCGGCTGGCTTGAGCGCGATCGTCCTCGTGACCAGCCTCGGCGGAACCACGTGGCCGTGGGGGTCGGCCCGAGTCGTCGTCGTGGGCGCGCTCGGGATCGCGTTGATCGTGCTGTTCGCGTTCGTCGAGCGCCGGGCGAAAGAACCCGTGCTGCCGCCCGCTTTGGTGCGCGACCGTGTGTTCGCCGTGGCCGGCATCCTGTCGCTGATCGTCGGCTTTGCGCTGTTCGGCTCGGTCACGTTCCTGCCCCTCTACTTCCAAACCGTCAACGGTGCCTCGCCGACCGGCGCGGGTCTGCGCCTGATTCCGATGATGGTGGGCGTGCTGTCCATGTCGATTCTCTCCGGGCAGCTGATCACGCGCAGGGGCCGCTACCGCGTCTTCCCGATCGTCGGCACAGCGCTGATGTCGGTGGGCCTACTGCTGCTCTCGCGCCTTGACGTCGGCACGAGCACCGCAGCTGCGGCGGGTTACATGCTCGTGCTCGGCCTCGGCCTGGGATCGACGATGCAGGTTCTCGTGCTGGCGGTGCAGAACGCCGTCGATTACCGCCTGCTCGGTGCGGCGACGTCCGGGGTGACCCTGTTCCGCGGGATCGGTGGCTCGATCGGAGCGGCGACGTTCGGGACGATCTTCAGCTCGCGGCTCAAGGCACAGCTCACGGGCGTGCTTCCCGGACCCCTCGGTCACCAAGTCGCTGCCGGCGGGCGCCTCACCGGCGCCCAGGTGGCGCGGCTGCCGCCGGCGGCGCGCAACGCCTACGAGCACGCCTACGTCCATGCGCTGAGTCCAGTGTTTCTCGCCGCTGCCGGCGTCGCCGCGATGGGCTTCTTGGTCGCCTGGGCGCTCCAGGAACGACCTCTACGCGACGCCGCTGCCACGAGCACCGGCTTGGACGACAGCCTTGCCGCGCCGCGCTCGCCGAACTCGCTGGCCGAGATCGAGCGCTCGCTCTCGCGGGTCATACCTCGCGAGCAGCGCATGCGCTTCGGGCAGCGCATGGCGCAGACGGCAGGTCTCGACCTCAGCCCGGGCGCGACGTGGGCGCTCGTGCGGATCGACGAGCACGGCATGACTCGGGCCCGCAAGTTGGCCGAGCAGAACGGGGTGCCGGCGGAGCGTGTGGCTGCCGTGGTCGGTGAGCTTCGACAGGAAGGGCTGCTCGAGGATGGAGACGGGGATGGCAGCTCCGTCCTGACGAGCACCGGGCGGGACTACGCCGAGCGCGCCGTCGCGGCTCGGCGCGAGCTGCTGAGCCAGGCGCTGGCCGACGACAGCGCCCATCGGGATTCCGCCGTGCAGGATCTCCTGGTGCGCCTCTCACGTGAGCTCGCAGGGGAACGGCCGTAGTGGCCGTCGCGCCGCGCCGAGGCGGATAAGCCAGAGCGAGCAGGAGGTGGCCGCACGATGGCGCCGCCGCATCTCGAGCTGGCGCGAGCAAGGGGTAGGAGCTAGCAGCAGTATCCTCCGCTGGCTGTGACGGACGAGCCCGAAGTGAGGGAGCGGGGCGCGGGGCAGGTCGTGCTGGAGCTCGACGATGAGCTGTCAGCTCCCCTCGATCAAGCACGCGACATCTACAAGCTGAGCGATCCGGCTCTGTCTGAGATCGGCTTCGAGTCGCTGCTCGACGAGCTTCTGGTGCGGGTTCGCGACCTCCTGGGCGTCGACACCGCAGCGATTCTCCTCCTGGACGAGGAGACCCAGCAGCTCGTGGCTCGAGCGGCGAAGGGGATCGAGGAAGAGGTCGAGCGTGGCGTGCGGATCCCGATCGGCCGCGGGTTCGCCGGCCGCATCGCCCAGGAGCGCGTCGCGATCCTGATCGCCGACGTCGATCACGCCGACATCCTCAACCCGATCCTCCGCCAGAAGGGGATCCGCTCGCTGCTCGGCGTGCCGCTGATCGTCGAAGGCGAGCTGATCGGGGTGATGCACGTGGGCTCGCTGCGAACGCGGATCTTCGGCCAGCGCGACCTGGCCGTGCTGCAGCTCGCCGCGGCACGAGCTGCCCCCGCAATCGAACGCGCGCGGCTGCTGAACGCCCTCGAGCGCGAGCACTACACCGCGGTGATGCTGCAGCGCGACCTGCTTCCGCGCAACCTACCCCAGGTGCCGGGCGTCTCGATCGCGGCGCGGTATCTGCCTGCCCGCAACGAAGTCGGGGGCGACTGGTTTGACGTGATCGAGCTGCCTCGGGGTCAAGTCGGCGTGGTCATCGGCGACGTGGTCGGTCATGGTTTGGGGGCGGCGATGCTGATGGGACAGCTACGGACCGCGCTGCACGCCTACGCTCTCGACGGCCACGGACCAGCGCGCGCGCTCGAGCTCACGGATCGCTTCGCGAGCAGCCTTGGGCGCAGCGTGATGGCGACAGCGGCGTTCGGCGTGTTCGACAGTGACACGGGCTCGATCCACTACGCGAGCGCCGGCCACCTCCCGCCGGCGTTCATCTCCGCCGACGGGCGCGCACGCGTGATCGAGCTCGCGTTAGCGCCGCCGCTCGGCGCCTTCGGCTACAAGCCATGCCCCGAGCACGAGCTCTCGCTCGAACAGGGCGAGACGATGCTGCTCTACACGGACGGATTGATTGAGCGCCCGCGCGTCCCGCTGCCGGCGAGTATCGAGTTGCTCGTCGAGGCGGTGCGTGGCGCCCACCACCCCGAGGACGCTTGCCTGATGGCGATGGATCAACTCGTCCCGCAGCGTGGCCCGCGCGACGATGTGGCTGTGATAGCGATGCAGAACGATCCGATTCCGGCCATCCTCGATCTCGAACTGGCCGCCGACGCGACGATGCTCGCGCACGCGCGCCGAATGCTGGGGCGCTGGCTGTCTCAGTACGAGCCCGAGCGCGAAGTGGCGACCGAGATCACGATCGCGGTGAGCGAGGCGTGCGCCAACGCAATCGAGCACGCCTATGGCCCGGCGCGCGGCTCGTTCGCCGTCCACGCCGAGGCGCATGACGGCGTCGCCGTCGTGAAGATCTCCGATCACGGCCGCTGGCGAGCGCCACGGGGCGAGAATCGCGGACGCGGCCTGAAGATCATCGAGGCGGCGATGGATGGCGTTGAGCTCGTCGCCGGCGAACATGGAACCGAGGTTCTGATGCGGCGGAAGCTGAGCCGTCAATGAGCCTTCTCGACGTCAGGCTTCAAGCTGCGGACGGCATCGTGTACGCAAAGCTGAGCGGAGACGTCGACCTCTCCAACGCGGAAGCGCTGGGAGAAGAACTGACCGCGCTGACGCCCAACGACGCGCTCGGCGTGATCGTCGACTTGAGCGACGTCGATTACCTCGACAGTGCCGGCATTCACCTGATCCACCGACTGCGCGAGAACCTTCGCGCGCGCGCGCAAATGCTGCGGCTGGTGATCCCCAGCGAATCGCCGGTGATTCACACGCTGAGGCTGGCGGGCCTGAGCTGGGATGAGGAGATCGTCGAGACGGCGGACGCCGCCCGCGAGGCGTTCGCCGCAAGCTGAGCCCGCGCGGCGAGGCGAGGCGGGACGACGCGGCAGAACTCCTGTGTCTCCGCGGTTAGGATCAGCGGCGCAGGGGCTGTCCGTGGGCCGCCGCTCGAGCCCCGGCGCCGCGCGAGTGCCACCGACTCACCGGCCCAGCGAGCGACGAGCCTCCAGACCAGACCGGCAGCCGGGGCAGGGTCGTGTCGCGCGGGCATCCCCCAGCGCGCGCGCCAGCACCAGGACCAAGCCGCCGAGCCCGAGCAGCGCCAGCACGATCCAGCGGCGATCGTGGATCCCGGCATCGCGCGGCAGCGGATAGGGTCGCGGTCACTGAGCTTGGCGCAGGAACCACTCCACGGACGGAGCGAACAGGTTGCGCAGCGCAAACGCGAGGACGTCGCCGGCGACGCCATTGCCGGCCGTCGCGTGAGCGGCGCGCGCCACGCCCGCCTTCAACGCGCGGTCGATCGTTTGGCGGTCCCAGCGGATACGCGCGGTGTGCAGGCCGGGGACGAATGAGAGCACGAGTTGCTCGCGCGTCGTATGCAGCTCGCAGGCCGCCCCGTCGAGCGTCGCGCGCGCGAAGCGCTGCACCTGCCCCTGGGCGCCGCCGGCCGCCGGTCCGGGACTGGCCGTACAGGGGTCGGCGAGGTGGGGCCGGCCATACGAAGTCGCACCCAGCGCGAGCTCGAGAACGATCAGCGCGAGCGCGCCGGCCGCCAGCGCGGCGATGACACTCCTCGCGGCCCGCGCGCTCATGCCGGCCTCCTGCGTCGGGCCAGTGCGATCGCGACCAGCGACAGCGCTGCCAGGCCGGCACACAACGCAAGCGCGCGCCGGAAGCTCCGCGTCAGCGCGTCCTTGATCGCCCCCACCAGCGAGTCCCGGGTCGCGGCCAGGCGTGGGTCGTGCGCTGCGCCGCGGGCGTCGAACGGCTTCGCCAGGTCCGGAACCGTGCCTCGCGGCGTGCGATCGAGG
>JAFAZV010000235.1 GCA_019239445.1 Solirubrobacterales bacterium | reverse complement strand
CTGATCAAGCTGATGACCGGCGACCTGATGTTCGCCTACGCTCCTGGTAGCGAGATCGCGCGGCTGACGCTGAGCGACCCCGCAGCCGCGAATGACATCCTGAGCAAGCTCTCGCGCGCGCCACGGAGCACCTTGCGCGGCGGTCAGCTGAAGCGGGTCGGCAACCACTTCGAGTTGGTGAATGACACCGGCAGCGCCATCCCGGTGGCGATCGTGGGCAACCAGCTGGTGCTGGGCAAGGCGACGCTTGGCCAGCTGCGGGCATTCGCTGCCGCACCCGTCACTCAGGCGTCATGGGCTCATGGGACGGTTGCCTTCCGGGTCAGGATCGCCGAGTTGCTACCGCTCCTGGTGCACTCGTCCCAGACCCAGATGTTGCAGTCGATCCTCTCCCAGCTCACCGATCTCACCGGGTCGAGCTCGGTGAGCCCGAGCGGCATCACCGGAAGCGCGACCCTCGGCGTGCGCTGACCATCCGCGCGAGCAGCTCGAGCGCGCCGCGTTTCGATAGCGGCTCGTTCAAGTTCCCGCACTTCGGGGACTGAACGCACGAGGGGCAGCCCGAGCGGCATAGGCACTCGCCGATCAGGCGATCGGCGTCATTCACCAGCCGCTCGAACTGGTCGAACCCACGCCGGGTCAAGCCGACGCCCCCGGGATGTCCGTCGTAGATGAAGATCGTCGGGCCGCCGGTCTGCGGATGGGCGTTCGTCGAGAGGCCGCCGATGTCCCAGCGATCGCACATCGCAATCAGCGGGAGAACCGCGATCTGGCCGTGTTCGAGCGCGTGCAGCGCGCCGAGCAGCAGCTGCGACGGGAAAGGCTCGGTGTCGATCAGCTCATCGAGCTCGTACCACAGCGAGCGGGTCTCGAACTCGACTGTCGGCATCTCGAGCGCCTCGAAATCGAGCACCTGGTGATCCTGCAGCGCCTTTCGCTGGTACCCGAGCACGGTCTCGGAGTAGACGACCGAGCCGAACGACAACGTCACTCCGTGGCTCGCGTGCTGCTCATGCAACCGCTCGATGTAGATCATCGTCTCGCGCTTGGCTTGAGTGAAGTAGTCCCCGGAGAACGGCTCCAGCAGCGCCCGCCGGGCGCCGAGATCGAGCTCGAGCACGTGGTAGGAGCGCCCGAGGTGCAGGTAGATCGCGCCAGGGTGAACTGTGCCGTAGGCGCGGCCAGACTCGATGCTGCCGAGCATCTCGCCTGAGCTGACATCGACCAGGACGAAGCTGTCGGCCGAGGCTGAGCGCAGCGCGACCTGCGCCGCGGGGTACTCGTCAGGACGCCGGAGGACGAACCCGCCGGCCCGCTCGCGCAGGTAGCCGCCCTGGGCCAGCTCGCGAGCGAAGTTCTCCCATTGGGCGCCCAGGAACTCGGCGTCGGCCTCGTTCAGCGGCGCCTCGTGCGCGGCACACACCAAGTGCTCGGCGTAGATCTCCGGACTTGCCGGGTCGAGGATCGCGGCTTCGACTGCGCGGTTCAGGAACTCGTCCGGATGGCGGCAGAAGAACTGGTCGAGCGCGTCCTCGCCCGCGATATAGACGGCGAGCCCGCGCCCGCGACGGCCGGCGCGCCCCCACATCTGCTTGAGGCTGGCGACGGTGCCGGGGAAGGTGACGCAGACGGCAGCGTCGAGCTCGCCGATGTCGATCCCGAGCTCGAGCGCGTCGGTGGCAACCACGCCGAGCAGCTCGCCGGCGGTGAGCCGTCGCTGGATGTCCTGGCGCTGGGCGGGCGTGTAGCCGGCGCGGTAGGGCGCGATGCGCTCGGCCAGCTCGGGGTCGAGTCGGCTGCGCGCGTGGCGGAGGATCAGCTCGACCCCTTTGCGGGACTTCATGAAGCAGATCGTGCGCGCGCCGGCGACGATCAACTCGGAGAACACTTCGGCTGCCTCGTAGAGCGCGGAGCCACGCAGGCCAAGGTCCTCGTCGAGCAGAGGTGGGTTCCACATCGCGGTTTGGCGCTCCGGGCGCGGCGCCGCGTCGTCGTCGACGAGCTGGAAGTGGTCCAGGCCGGTCAGCCGCTGGGCGAGCTCGAGCGGGTTCGCGATCGTCGCGCTGGCGAGCAGGAAGCGCGGTTCGCTGCCGTGGATCGCCGCTGCGCGGCGCAGCCTCCTCAGCACGTTGGCCACATGAGAGCCGAACACGCCCCGGTAGACATGGGCTTCATCGACAACAACGAACGCGAGATTGGCCAGCAGCTCGTCCCAGTTCGCGTGGTGCGGGAGGACCCCGACGTGGAGCATGTCGGGGTTCGTGATGACGAGGTTGCTCCGCCGGCGGATCGCCGAGCGCTCGTGTCGCGGCGTATCGCCGTCGTAGATCGCCGGGCGGATCGTGCGCTGGAGCCCGAACCGATGGATCGCGCGCGCCTGATCCTGCGCGAGCGCCTTGGTTGGGTAGAGGTACAGCGCACGAGCCGTGCGGTCGGCTGCCAGCACTTGAAGCGTCGGCAGCTGAAAGCAGAGCGACTTACCCGACGCGGTGCCGGTTGTGATGATCGTCGGGCCGGCGAATGCCTTCTCGAGCGCCTCCGCCTGATGGGCATAGAGCTGCGAGATGCCGGCGTTCTGGAGCGCCGAGCTGACCGCGGGACTGAGCGCGTCGGGAGTGGGCACCAAGCGCGCCCCGCGCGCTCCATATGCGTGTTCGTGCACGAGCCGCTGATCCGCGAGACCTCGCTCGAGCAGCTCACTCCAGGTTTCCTCGACGATCGACACCTGCAGGCTGATGGTACGGTCGCGCGCGTTGTGCGCTGCCTCTACGTGGATCTCGACGGAACCCTTCTTGGGCCCGGCGGATCACTGCTCCGCGGCGCCGACGGCCGCTTCTCCGCCATCGGCGTGCGGGCCCTGGAAGCCTGCTGGCGTGCCGGCGTCGAGGTTGTCCTCTATTCCGGACGGCGTCAAGGGAGCGTGTTCGAGGGCGCCCGGATGATCGGCTCCTCGTCGTACATCTTCGAGCTCGGATGCGGGCTCGTTCTCGACGGAGAGCTCGAGTGGCTCACAGACGGAATCGTTCCCGACCCCGAGCGCGGCACGATCTACGACCAGATCAGCGCATCTGGCGCACCCGCACTCCTGCTCTCGCACTTCGCGGGTCGGCTCGAGTACCACACCCCGTGGTCGATCGACCGCGAGGTCTCACACCTTTTTCGGGGTTCGGTCGATTTGGACGAGGCGGCTTCGGTCCTGGCCGACCGAGGACTCGGGTGGCTCCGCATCGTCGACAACGGCGTCGTCCGCGCACGCTCAGAGCAGATGCCGGGGCTGCCCGTCGTGCATGCCTACCACCTCGTGCCGGCGGCCGCGTCAAAGGCGCGGGCCGTCGCGCGGCATATGCAGGCACGCGCCTACGCGCCGGCGGACTGCATCGCCGCGGGCGACTCGCGCGAGGACATGGACACCGCCGAGGTCGTTTCAACCTTCTGGCTGGTCGCCAACGCGCTAGACCGCGACCCGACGCTGTCCGCGCAGCGTCCGGGCGTGCGCGTGACTTCGGATGGCTACGGCGCCGGGGTCTACGAAGCGGTTGTCACGACACTCGCCGAGCAGCGTTAGCTCAGGCGGGCCTCGCCTGAGCCAGCTCGGACGGCGGCCGTTCTACAGAGTGAGGCGATTGATTTCCGCCGCGGGACGACCGATCTCCACCGTAGGGCGACTCGGCCTGGTCCCGCTCGGCCGCCTGTGCATCCTCGACGGCCCAGCCGAGCCGTTCCACCAGTTGCGCCGCGAAGTGCGCGCTCTCGAAGTCGCTTAGGTTGATGCGTTCGCGCAGCATCACCGCGCCTTCGCCGTCGCTACGGCGATCTGCCGTCACGATGATCTGGGGCATTGGCCCTCTCCTTCCTTTCGCGTCCGGGCTCCAGACTCGCAACGGCTCCTTCAGCTTCGGTAAACGACTCGTTTGAATCCGGTTGAGGTGGAGGGCGCGCCGGGCGCGCCTGCAGAAGGGGTGCGGCGTCGCCCTCGGAAGAGGTTCGATCCCGTCGCCACCGGCTCGCTAGTCCCTGCGAGCCCGATCACCGACTCCGGGCGCGCGCTTTGCGCCTCGGCCCACCGCCTCACCTCGGCGAAGATGTGGAGTCTGCCGGTTAGGCGGCGCCGCGGTGGGCTCGCGGCGGCGCGGCGGGGGTGGCGGGCTCCTCGCCTGCGCTGGGCTTGCCGAGGGCGCCGGCGTCTCCTTCGGTCACAGCGTCCGCATGAGCCCCGGAGCCGGCGCCTGCCATTGCGGCGGCGCCGGCCGAAGCATCCACGGTGGCCAGACCGTCCCCGCTGCCAACGCTGTCAGCAAGCGCCGCAGCAGCCTGTGCCATCTCCCCGAACGCGTCCGCCACCATCGCGGCATCCGACCCAGTGATCGCTCGGTTCAACGTCTGCACGGCGGCATCGAAGCGAGACCAAAGCTCCTCGGGCCCTCGCCGGCCGGTGCCGGGCCGGAGCTCATACGGCGGCTCCGCCCCCTCTGCCCCGGGGACCGGCCGCCACAGCAGCCCCGCCGCGTGCGCGTGCTCCCAGGCCACCTGCTCGTCCGCCGCCGCGTCCGCCAGCGCTCGTAGCCGCCTTGCGAAGTTGAGGTCCGGCGGCGCCAGCTTGTGCGAGCGCATCGCGTCCGCCCAGCTGTTGCCCGCTTGGCGGACCGCACGCATAACCTGTGCCTGCTGGCGGTCGAGTCCGCCGGAACTCATGCCCTTGGCGACCAGACTCTGGCGAATCGGTTCGGACCCTCCGAACCGATTCGCCAATCGCGCGAGTACCTGCACGTCGACCTAGACGGCGGCCGCTTTTCCGAGCGCGCGATCGGGTCAGACGTCATCTTCGGCTCGGCGATCATGCTCAGCCCGCGCCGGTTGACCCATCCACCGTCTCGTCCGGCGCCACCACGGCCACCGGCGGCGGCTCGGCGATCGAGACCGCGTCTCCGCCCCAGAAGTCCTCCGCGCTAGGCCCGGCGTCACGCCCGTGAGAGGCGGGTGGACCGCTGTAGGCGTCCGCGAGAACACGGTCCAAATCGGACTG
The DNA here is from genome assembly GCA_019239445.1 of Solirubrobacterales bacterium. GTDB lineage: Bacteria > Actinomycetota > Thermoleophilia > Solirubrobacterales > Solirubrobacteraceae > Palsa-465. Next base: position 660 of record JAFAZV010000235.1, on the reverse strand, counting down.
CTTGATCCGCACACGCCGACCTACCCGCAGGGCCGGCAGCGAGCCCTGGTCGATCCAGTTGCGGACGGTCTGCTGGTTCAGCTTCAGCATCTCCGCCACTTCGGCCACGGTCAGGAACGAATCTTCCACCTTAGTCCGAATCCAATCATCAAGTTTGCCAATTGAGACAAACTGGAACCAATCAAGGGGATATACTACCGCGCCCCGAGGACGTCATCGTCGCGGGCGACGACAGGGTGTGCGAGGCGTGGATTCCGAACGGCCGGAAACCGAAGAAGGCACAACGAAGGGCAACGTCATACGCCTTCCCGTCGACTGGCTCGGGCCGCGCGAGGAGCTGATCCCGCTTGGCCCAGCAGGAGACCGCGACGAGGCCCCGGCCCCGCCAAGCGCATCCGACTTCTGGGGCGAGCACTCCGCCGACATGCACCACGTCTTGGTCGACCCGGCTCGCTCGCCCGAGCGCGCGGGTTCGGACGATCGCGCTCGGCCTCGCCACCGACTCGAGACTCTTCGCCGGCATTCGCGCGGTATCCGGTGGCGGCGCTGGGCCGTCCGCGTGCGCCCTTCTGCAAAGACGCCTGCTCACCCCAACCTCGGGCGCCATTCGCTGTTGTGGATCACGGCGCTGGCCGGGATCGGAATCGCACTCGCTGGCGT
>JAFAZV010000140.1 GCA_019239445.1 Solirubrobacterales bacterium | reverse complement strand
ATGTTGCCGTATGCCGTGATCTTCGCCGTGGTGTGGACGCTGTTCTTCGTCGTCTGGTACCTGATCGGGATCCCGTTCGGGCCGGGCGCGGGCGTGCACTTGTAAACGGGAGGTGAGTGCAGTGACCGGACGCTCTCCAGACGTGCTCGACTTCGTGCCGTCGGCGCGGGCCTCGGCGAGCATGGCCATCGATGTCGTGTCGTCGCCACCGAGCGACGTCACGGCGTTAGGTGTCCCGGTCGCGTCAGGCGGCGAGGTGCCCCCGGAGCTCGAAGTCAGTCGGGAGGAGCTGAGCGCGGCGGGGTTCGGTGGGGAGGTCGGCGAGGCGATCGCGTTGCCGGGGACCGATCCGCTTCGGATCGCCTTTGGCGTCGGCGAAATGGCCCAGCTCGACGCGGCGGCGCTGCGAGACGCTGCCGCTGCGCTCGCACTCGCAGCTTGGACGCACACGAAGCTGGCGCTGGCATTGCCGGATGACTCCGGACTGGAAGTCGAGTCGGCCGCAGCCGCCGCCGTGGAGGGCGCCGTTCTCGCCCGCTACGGGTACGACGCGCTGCGCGCGGAACCTGAGGGGATGCCGCTCGAGCAGCTCACCGTGATCGCGGCGGAAACCGAGGGCGCCGCGCGTGGCGCTCGGCGAGGCGGGGCGATGGCCAGCGCGACGCAGCTCGCCGGCGACCTAGCGAACGCGCCGCCGGGCTACATGACCGCTACGGCGATCGCGGAGGTTGCTGTGACGCTCGCGGCCGAGCATGGCCTCGAAGCCGAGGTGCTCGATGAGCAGGCGCTGCTCGAGCTCGGGTGTGGAGGGATGCTCGGCGTCAACCGCGGCACCGTCGAGCCGCCGCGAATGGTGAAGCTCAGCTACAAGCCGGGGGCGGAGACGGGGCGTCTCGCGCTGGTCGGCAAGGGGGTCATGTGTCGAGAACATGCCGTCGGGCACGGCTGTGCGCCTAGGCGACGTTCTCACGATCCACGGTGGCAAGACCGTGGAGGTGATCAACACCGACGCCGAGGGCCGGCTGATCACGGCCGACGCGCTCGTCATGGCGACGGAGGAGTCGCCAGACGCGATACTCGACATCGCGACGCTGACGGGCGCGTGCATGCGCGCGCTGGGTACCGAGGTCGCGGGCGTGTTCGGCAACGATCAGGGACTCGTCGATCAGCTTCTGAAGGCGGGTGCGAGCACCGACGAGCCGCTCTGGCAGCTGCCGCTCGACAAGCGCTACCGCGGCCAGCTGGATTCGCAGGTCGCAGACTTGCGCAACATCGGCGCAGGGGCGCCCGGCGAGCCGGGCGCCATCACGGCAGCGCTGTTCTTGGCCGAGTTCGTCAACGGCGTTCCGTGGGCGCACATCGACATCGCCGGCACCGCGCAGAACAACGCCGCGCGGCTGTGGCGAAGAACGGGTGGGACTGGCTTCGGCGCTCGGTTGTTGATCGACCTCGCGCTGGCGTTCGAGCGGCCGACGCGGGGCGATAGCATCGTCAGCTCGGATGGATGATCTACGAGGGCTCGGGCGGTCGATGTTCGCCGCCGTGCTGCTGTTGATCTGCGGCGCCCTCAACGCGATCTGGGGAGTCGCGGCGATCCGTGATTCGGATTTCTTCGCCGCCGATCGGCGCTTCATCTTCGGCGACTTGAACGGCTGGGGCTGGATCACGTTGATCCTCGGCATCCTCCAGATCGCCGCTGCCGTCTCCTTGTGGAGGGGCAACACGTTCGGCCGTGTGTTCGCCATCGTCATGGCGTCCTTGGTCGCGATCGCAGCGCTGCTCGAGATCCGGGCGTACCCGTTTTGGTCGTTGGCGATCTTCGCGCTCACGCTGTGGATCATCCACGGCCTGATGGTCTACGCAAGTGACGACGCTGCCGGCGCAACTGCCGAGCAGCCGGCTGCGGGCGCCGGCTCTACTCGTCCTCGTCGTCGCTGACTCGACCGCCGCGGCGCCACCCGTAGGAGACGTCGCCGAGGTTGCCGATGAGCAGCACGAGCGCGGCGACGCCAAATACCGCCGAGACGGCGATCTGCCAGTGGCGACGGAACAGCTCGACGAAGACCACCACGACGACCACGATCGCGATCAGGAGGAGCGTGCTGGCGAGAAAGGAGAGAAATCTCCCCCGGGCGAACGCCTCGACCCCGATGAACAGCACGGCCAGAGCGATCAGCGTCGTTATCCAGGCGAGCGGGCGCGCCAGCAGGATGACCGGGACGAGCCCGAGCAGCAGCGGGGTGCTGATCGCGGCCCAGAGGCGCAGGAAGCGTTGGCGCCGCTGCTGTTCGGTCGAACGCGGTCCATGGTGCTCGCCCAGGTGAGCCTGCGGGGCTGGGGCGGGCACGGGGCGGCTCAGCGTGTCGCGGTGGGTTCGCAGCTCGTCGGCCGCGTTCGCCCGCTCGAGGATCGCCGCCTCGAGCCGACGTTCGACCTCCGCCATCTCGGTGCGGCGCTGATCAGCGAGCCCGCGCGCATAGTCGTGCGCCTCGAGCGAGCGCAACTCGATCGCGCGCATACGCACCTCGTCGCGGCTGGCTTCGATCGTGACGTCGAGCTGACGGAGGCGGTTCTCGAGGGCGGAGATGCCGCGGCTCAGCAGCTCGCCCATCTCCTCGGCCGGCGGCACCTTCAGCAAGCCAGCCCACCCGAGGGGGTCGGCCCAGGCGTGGCGAATCGAGCCGTCGCGTTCGTAGCGAGGCCCGGAAGGCGCCCGCTCGCCGCCGAAGGGGTCCTTGGTGTCAAGCCCCCAGAGGCCGCGGTAGTCGCGCACCCACGGCGTATCGTCGTCGATCAGATTCGCCTCCCACCCGGCAGGCTGGCCCGGCCCGACGATCCTCCCGTCGCCGCGGGCGTAGTCGACGAACGGGATGCCGAGACCTGACGCGGTGCGCGTTGCTTCTCGCCACGGGGCCAGCCAGCGCTGCAGACGACGCAGCAGGTCAAGTGTCCTACGCAGCCGTGGCGGGTCAACGGAGATCACGTAATCGCCGGCCACGAACGCGCCGGAATGCGAGCCGGCGCCCGGGAACAGCACCGGATGCTGATCATGACGAAGGAGCTGCGGGTCGTCCCAGCGCCGGCGTAGAGCGTCGCCGTGGTGGTCATGGGAGGAGAACGCCACCCACGCGGGGGCAGGAGGCTGACCCTCGCGTTCGGCGAGGTACACGGTGGCGAGCTCCCAATCGGCCTCGTGATCGTTGACGCCGCCGAACGTGGAGCGCCAGTCGTTCATCGCGTAGAAGTACCAGTACTGCAGACACATGTAGCCGCCAGTGCGCACCGCGCGGCCGTAGTAGGTGAAGCGCTCGGCCTCGAGCCGCTCTCGGTAGGTGACCTCCGCCGCTGCGGCGAGCCCCGCGGCCACGGTACCGCGCAGCAGCAGCGAGGCGCGGAAGCCGGCCTCGATAAGGCGCCCGAACATGCCGGTCGTGGTGAAGCGCCCGGCTGCGACGAGCTTCTCGCGCGGCTGCCGCCGCCAGCGCCGCAGCTCGCCGCGCGTCAAGGGAGCCGCGACGAAGCGCAGGGACAACGGTTGGTCGGGGCGCGCCAGCGCCTCGGCGCGCAGCCGCTCGACGGTGAGCTCGCCGGCCGGAACGATGCAGCTCGCCTCCCGGTCGATGGTCGCCCACAGGCTGCACTGCTTCACGTACGGGCCCACGGCGGTGGGAAAGAACAGCTCGCCCTTGGTGAAGCGAACCACCGGCTCGTAAGCGCGCAGCAGGTCGAGGTCGTCGCGCGCGGGCTCGAGCAGCGAAGCGGTCGGGCGCGAGTGACTCAATTCGCCGGCTCGGACGCGAGCAGATCCATCCCCAGGCGCGGAGAGAGGAACTTCGCCACGAGCTGTCCCTTGACGCTGTTGCCGGCGCGATCGAGCGGCGGCGCGAACGTTCCCATCGCTCCTTTGCCGGGCGAGACGGTCACGATGCCGCCACCGATCCCGCTCTTGGCCGGTAGCCCGACGTCATACAGCCACTCCCCCGAGGTCTCATACATTCCCGCGGTCAGCATAACCGCGAGTGCGTAGTGGCAGACGTGGGGAGCGACGACTTGCTCCTTGGTGACCGGGTTGAGGCCGCCATCGGCCAGCGTCGCACCCATCACCGCCAGATCGCGTGCGCTCACCTGCAGCGAGCACTGCTTCGTGTAGAGGTCGACGGCCTGCCGCGGATCGCAGTAGATCCGCCCGAAACTGGCCAGCAGCCAGGCGAGGCTGCGGTTGCGGAAGTTCGTCTCCACGGCCGAGGCGTAAACCTCTTCATCCAGTGCGAGCTCGCGCCCCGCAAAGCGTGACAGCCCGCGATGGATGAAGCTCCACCTGGCGTCGCTCGTGTCGCCGGCGGCGAGGCTCGTAGTGGCTATCGCCCCAGCGTTCACCATGGGGTTCGTCCGCCCGTCTCGGCTGTGCTCGACCGCACCGAGCGAGTTGAACGCACGGCCGGTCGCGTTGACTCCGAGCAGGTCCCGCGCCCGCGTCGGGCCGAGCTGCTCGCAGACGAGCGCGAACACGAACGGCTTGGAGACGCTCATCACCGTGAATGCGTGCTCAGCGTCGCCCACCGCGAACACGTGACCCTCAACCGAAACGACGCACACTCCGAACAAGTCGCTCGACACGCGCGCGAGCGCGGGATAGACCTGGGCGTTCTCGCCCTCGCTGACGCCGCGGTAGCGCTCGTGAGCCTCCTGCACCAGCTCCCCCACCAGCTCGCGCTCTGGCAGCTGGCCGGTGGAGACGAAGTCGGCATCGGAGTGGATGGCCATGGCGTCCTCTCGCGCCGGAGTCTAGGTTCGCGCCCCTGCTGGGGGGCGAGGCGCAAGGCAACACGAAGCCGGCGCGGGGTGCCAGCACCCGGCATCGCGCAGCTACCGGTGAGCGCCCTAGGGTCCGCGAGTCGTGAACGCGGCCGGGCGGCAGTTCAACAACAGCATCCGAACGGTCCGCGTCGAACCGTCCGAGCCGTCGCGGTCCGAACGCGACTCGCTGGGCGAGCTTCAGGTGCCCGCGTCCGCATACTGGGGCATCAACACTGCCCGCGCGCTCGAGAACTTCGCCATCAGCGGCCGGCCGATTGCTGAGTTCCCGGACCTGATCGTGGCCTACGCCCAGGTGAAACAGGCCGCCGCTCGGGCCAACGCAGAGATCGGCTCTCTGTCCGCCGAGCGCGCGGCGCTGATCGACGCCGCGTGCGAGGAAATCGCGAGCGGAGCGCTTCTCGAACAGTTTGTCGTTGACACCGTGCAGTGTGGCGCCGGCACCTCGACCAACATGAACGTCAACGAGGTGATCGCAAACCGCGCGCTGGAACTGGCGGGCCGGGCGAAAGGGGATTACGACCACATCTCGCCCAACGACCACGTCAATCGCAGCCAGAGCACGAACGACACTTATCCGACCGCGCTGAAACTCGCGCTGCATGCGGCGCTGCAGCGGTTGCTGGACGAGATCGACCAGCTCGCGAAAGCATTCGCGGCCAAAGCGCGAGAGTTCGCCGGCACCCTGAAAGTCGGGCGTACGCAACTGCAGGACGCGGTGCCGATGACGCTCGAGCAGGAGTTCGCGGCCTTCGCGGCGAGCCTCGGTGACGCTCGCGACGCGCTGGGCCAGCTGGCGCCGATGCTGCGCACGACGAGCCTGGGCGCCACCGCGGTCGGCACCGGCATCGCCGCCGACCCAGCGTACGCGGGCGCGGCGCACCGGCACTTGACCGGGATCACCGGTCTCGAGCTTCGCCTGGCCGACGACCTCGTCGCCGCCACGAGCGACAGCAGTGTGTACGTCCAGTTCTCGGGCACGCTCAAGCGCTTCGCGGTCCAGCTGTCGAAGATCTGCAACGACCTGCGTCTGCTCTCGTCGGGGCCGCAGGCGGGGCTCGGCGACATCAAGCTGCCCGAACGTCAGGCCGGCTCGAGCATCATGCCGGGCAAGGTCAACCCCGTCATCTGCGAGGTCGTGAACGAGGTGGCGTTCGTGGTTCTCGGCGCGGACGTGGTCGTGTCCCTCGCCGCGGAGGCCGGCCAGCTCCAGCTAAATGCGTTTGGACCTGTGATCGCCCTGTCGCTGCTGATGAGCGAGAAATGGCTCACGGCGGCGCTCATCACCCTCCGCGAGCACTGCGTCGAGGGCATCGTCGCTAACTACGAGCAACTACGAGAGCGTGCATCGTCGTTCGCCGGGATCGTGACCGCGTTCACGCCGTTCATTGGGTATCAGGCGGCGGCGCAGATCGCCAAGCAGGCACTCGCCACGGGGCAGGATGTCGGCGGCCTGATCGTCCAGGCCGGGCTGATGGAGCGCGTCGACGTCGCCACATTGCTTGAGCCGGCCCGCTTGTCCGGCGCCGAGCGCACACCGCCGAACCTGACCCGGGAGTATGCGCAGGATCGAACGACGAGGGAATAGCGCGCGGTGCGCCGCAGCCCAGCAGCGGAACGTCGACCACTGGCACGCCATCTGGTAAGTGGTCGAAAAACCTGCGCTCAGAGCACCATGAACGCAACCACCCGCCCGCCGCCCGTAGGGTGTGGTCAATCCTAGTGGTGGAGGGCTCCCAACGCCATGGCGGGCCCCGTCCTCTCGAGCGAGCTGGGCAAGGTCCGGCGCGCCCCGGGTGCCGGTGCTATAGGACAGCCCCCAACCGTCATCGAGTCAGGAGCGAGCGCCAATGTCAGCTGAGAGCATCACCGCCGTCAAGAAGGCGCTGTTGTGCTGGGACGGCTCCGAAAGTGCAGTGCGGGCGGTGGAACAGGCTGGGGGGATCCTCGGCCGATCGTCGACCGCGATCGTGCTGTTCGCCTACGTGCCGACGGAGTCATCCCGCGGCGTCCTCTCCGGCCCGTCGGGGCCGGACGCGCCGGTCATGGGTCCCTCGGACGCGGAGGACGTGCTCGAGCGAGGCGTCACCGTCGCGCGCGGGGTGGGTTTCGAGGCCAGGCCGCTGCTGGTCGTGGCAGAGCGCAGGACAGCGGAGATCGTCACCGCAACAGCTGAAGAGCAGGAGGTGGATGTGATCGTCATGGGCCAGCGCGAGCGCTCAGCACTGGGAGCTTTGGTGCTCGGGTCGGTGGCGCGCGACGTGCTGAGGTCTCACCACCGGCCGGTGCTGCTGATGGGACCGAGTGGTCCTGGCAGCTTCCCAGAACGCCGGTAAGATTCGCCGCCTCGGGGTGTTTGGCCGATGTTGCGCTTCCTCCTGAACGTCATCTGGCTCGTCTTCGCTGGGTTCTGGTTGGCGCTGGCGTATGTGCTCGCGGGCCTGGTCGCCTTGATCCTGATCATCACGATCCCGTTCGGAATCGCCGCGTTCCGGATCGCGGCGTTCTCGCTCTGGCCGTTCGGGCGCGCGATCGTGCGCCGGTCCGACGCCGGCGCGGGTTCGACGATCGGCAACGTCCTGTGGGTCATCCTGTTCGGCTGGTGGTTGGCGCTCGGGCACCTGATCACCGGGATCGCGCTGTGCATTTCGATCATCGGCATCCCACTCGGCCTGGCGAACTTCAAGCTGATTCCCGTCTCGCTCACCCCGCTCGGGCGGGAGATCGTGCCGACGACCGGCCTGGACGCGTTCGGTCCGTCGCGCTGAGCACCGATAGCACGAGTGGCGGGACCCAGCGGCGAGGCAGCCGAGCGCGCCGGGCGCTGGGCGAGTTTGTGGGCCTGTATTGGGAGTCGGGCGTGGGGGACGACGTTCCGGCTCTGGCTTGGTTCCTGCTGTCTTCGCTCGTGCCACTGGCACTCGGCTTGACGGCGCTGGCCACGGTGGTGCTGGGCGACTACAGCCGCGCCCAGTCGCTGGCCGAGCGGGTCTCGAGCGTCCTGCCGAAGGATCTGCACGACCAGCTCGTGCAGCTGATCCTGCGCACGCGCCGGGACTCGCCGGTGCTGATCGCGGTGTCGATCGCGGTGATG
>JAFAZV010000021.1 GCA_019239445.1 Solirubrobacterales bacterium | reverse complement strand
CTCCCACGACGGATGGCCGATCCAATGAAACAGGCAGCGGCGCTTGAGCGCGTCGTGCAGCTCGCGCGTGCGGTTCGAGGTCAGCACCACGACCGGCCGCTGCTCGGCCCGGATCGTGCCGATCTCGGGAATCGTGATCTGGAAGTCAGAGAGCATCTCGAGCAGGAACGCCTCGAACTCGTCGTCAGCGCGGTCGATCTCGTCGATCAGCAGGACCACGCGTTCGGGGGAGGAGATGGCCTCGAGCAGCGGGCGCCGGATGAGGAACTTGGGCCCGAACAGCTCGTCCTCCTCGATCGCCTGATCTCCCTGCGTCGCCCGGATGTGCAGCAGCTGGCGGGTGTAGTTCCACTCGTACACGGCATGAGCGATGTCGAGGCCCTCGTAGCACTGCAGGCGGATCAGCCGCGAGCCGAGGCTGGCGGCGATCGCCTTGGCGGCCTCGGTCTTGCCGACCCCGGCCTCACCCTCGAGCAGCAGCGGCTTCCCGATCCGCAGGGCCAGGAACAGCGACGTGGCCAGGCCGCGATCGGGCAGGTAGGAGGCGCGCAGCAGCGCCTCCTCGAGTTGTTCGATCGTCGCGAATGGGTACACGGGCGCGTAACAGTAGTACCCGTCTTGCAGCCGTCGGCGGAGCGGCGTTATTGTGTCCGGCCCCAACCGAGGAGGGAGAAACTTGCGCGCCAGCGACACCGACGTTGTCAGGCCCGAGTCGCCGGAGCAGGCCGTCGCGGCGTTCGGCGATGGTCACGGCGTCACGGTGTTCGGCGGCGGCACGATCCTGATGCCGACGGTCTCCTATGGTCGCTACCCGCGCGGCGGTCGCACGCTGATGCTCGACCGGGCCGGGCTCGACGAGCTGAGCGGGGACGGCACCGTGACGATCGGCGCCATGACGCGGCTCAGCCGGCTCGCTGCCTCGGATGTCCAGCCGGTCGCCGCCGCCGCCGCTCAGGTCGCCGACCTCGAGGTGCGCGGTCAGGCGACGATCGGCGGCAACCTATGCGCTCCCCCCGGCGACCTGCAGACGGCGTTGCTGGCCGCCGGCGCGCGCGTGCGCTCCGTCGGCGCCGGCGGCGAGCGCACCGAGCCCATCGACGACTTCCTCGCCCGCGGAGCGGATGACGCCCGGCTCGTCCTCGCCGTCGAGTTCGAGCGTCCGCGACGCGCTGGATATATCTCCCAGCGCCGCGCCCACGCACACTCCTACGCGGTCATGTCCGTCGCCTGCGCGGAGACCGGCGAGGGTACGCGCGTCGCCGCCGGCGGGCTCGGCCTCGAGCCGCTGCGGCTGACGAGCGTCGAGCGAGCCTTGACCGAAGGCGCCTCGCCGGCCGAGGCCGCCGCCCAGGCGCAGGACGAGGTTCAGCCGCATGACGACGCGCTCGCCTCGGCCTGGTACCGCCGCGCGGTCCTTCCCACCCTCGTGACCCGAGCCCTCGAGCAAATGCAAGGAGGCTGATCCTTGGAAATCAATGTCAACGGCGTTACGCGGGCGATCGCCAGCCCTCCGTTGACGCCGCTTCTACACGTGCTGCGCGAGGAGCTGAACATCCTCAGCCCCAAGATTGGCTGCGAGCAGGGCGCCTGCGGGACCTGCACGGTCCTCGTCGACGGCGAGCCCAGGCGCTCGTGCCTAATGCCGGTGATCAGCCTCGACGCGGCCAGCGTCACCACCGTAGAGGGCCTCGGCGCTCCCGGCGATTTGTCTCCGGTGCAGGCCGCATTCCATGAGCACTACGCCGCCCAGTGCGGCTACTGCACCGGCGGGATGCTGATGGCGGCGCAGGGCCTGCTCGAGCGAAACGGTGGACCCGTGGAGCGCGGCCAGGTGATCGAGGCGCTCGGCGCGCACATCTGTCGCTGCACCGGCTACGTGAAGATCGTCGACGCCGTGATGGCGGCCTCGCGCGGCGAGGTCGACGTGGCCAAGCTGGACGAGCTCGCGGAGCCCGAGCCGGGCCAGCCCGCCCTCGAGATCCCGGGGTCACCGGCATGAAGGCGGTCGGAGCCAAGCTACCCCGCTACGACGGCGTCGCCCACGTCACCGGCCGCACCGTCTACGTCGACGATGTCCGCATTCCCGGCACGCTCGTGGCCAAGGCCGTCCGCTCGGCGCATCATCACGCCGGCATCGTCCGCGTGGATACGAGCAAGGCGGAGAAAGTCCCTGGCGTTCGCGCCGTGATCACCCACGCCGACGTGCCCAAGAACATCTACGGGCACCTCGAAGCGCTCGGCATCCCCGCCGACGAGCCGCTGCTGGCGGCTGACGAGGTCCGCTACCGCGGCCAGCCGATCGCGGCCGTGGCGGCCGAAGACGAGGACGCCGCCTACGAGGCGATCGAGGCGGTCGAGGTCGACTACGACGAGCGCCCGGCGCTGTTCGACATCCGCAAGGCGTTCGAGCCGGACGCGCCGAAGATCCACCAGTGGGGACCCGTGTATCCACACTTCGGGCCGCACAACCACCGCCGTGTGCGCAAGGGCGACCTCGACTGGGCGTTCGACAAGGCTGATCTGATCGTGTCCGGGGTCTACCGCCCGCAGGCGATCGAGCACTGCCCGCTCGAGACGCAGGTGGCGCTGGTGGCGCCCGATCCCGGCGGCCGGCTGGTGATCTACTCCTGCACCCAGGCTATGTACTTCTCGCTCGGCGTCGTGGCGGCGCACCTCGAGGTGCCGCTCAACCGTCTGAAGTTCGTCGGCGGCACCGTTGGCGGCGGCTTCGGCGGCAAGGTCGACACCGCGGCCGAGACAATCTCGGCCCTGCTGGCCCGCAAGTCCCACCGGCCGGTGAAGTGGCGCTGGACGCGCGAGGAGGAGCTCCTGGCGTCCTCGACCCGCGCCCCGTGGCACGTCGAGCTCGAGGACGCGATCAGCAAGGACGGCTGGATCCTCGGCCGCCGCACGGTGACGCTCCACGACTCAGGCGCTTACGCGCGCTTCTCCCCCTACGGGCTGACGAAGCACGCCTTCCACCACCTCGGCGCCTACACGATTCCCAACGTCCGCTTCGACGGGTTCGTCGTCTTCACCAACCGCGTTCCCACCACCGCGATGCGCGGGTTCGGCGTCACTTCGGTGTCGATGGCGGTCGAGATGCACATGAACCGGATCGCCGAGGCGCTCGGAGTCAATCCTTGGGAGCTGCGGCTGAAGAACGCCAACCGGATCGGCGACACCACGGCGAACCGGGTGGCGATGCAAGACCCATCGACGGTGCCGGTGACGCTAGCTGCAGCCGAGCGGGTCGGCCTCGAGCTCCCGCCCGAATACCAGCAGATGACGCCGGCACGACGCAGCGGGGAGCTCCTCCCCGAGCACCTCGCCGCCCAGCAGGCGCCCGAGGGCGTGTCCGTGCTCGTCAACGGAGGAGGTCCCGCCTGATGGCCAAGCACCGAGGAAGAGGCTTCTCGACCATCGAGTACCCGACCGGCATGAACCAGAACGGCGATCCGACCCAGGCGTGGATCAAGCTCAAGCCCGACGGCCGGGTGGACGTGATGGCGGGAACCGTGGATATCGGCCAGGGGTCGAAGACGGTCCACACCCAGATCGTGGCCGACACGCTCGGCGTCCCCTACGACTGGGTGACGATGGATAACTCCAATACCGACTCCTCCGCCGTCTGCACCGGGACGTTCGCTTCGCGCGGGACGTTCATCGGCGGCAACGCGGTGCGGTTCGCGGCCGAGCGCGTTCGCGAGCGCATCCTCGACATCGCCGCCAAGGAGCTCGAGATCGACGCCGGCGACCTCGAGATCAGCGAAGGCGAGGTGACGGCCAAGGGCGCGCCCGACCGCAAGATCACGGTCGCCGATGTAGCCACCGCCGCGACCTACAACTACGGCGAGCTCCTGTCCGGTCAGGGCACCGCCCTCAAGCCCTTCGTCGAGGTCAACGACGACGATGGCTCGGTGCAGGAGGAGCCGCATTCGGCCGTCTCCTACGCGGCTTGCGTGGCCGATGTCGAGGTCGACGACGAGACGGGCGAGGTGCTCGTGACTCGGCTCGTGCAGGTCTATGACGTCGGGCGGGCGATCAACCCGCTGCTCGTCGAAGGTCAGATCGAAGGCGGCGCGGTGATGGGCCTTGGCCTGGGTGTACTGGAGCAGGCGTACCCTGATTACCCCTCGGCGGAGCACCGGGGCGATCAGTTCGGCACCTATCTCGTCCCTGCGATGGAAGACCTGCCCGAGGTCGACAACGTGATCCTCGAGAACCCGTCGACCGACGGCCCGTTCGGTGCCAAGGCGATCGGGGAGATGGCCAACAACGCCCAACCCGCCGCGATCGCCACCGCGATCCACGACGCGGTCGGCATCTGGGTCACCGAATACCCCGCCACTCCGGAGCGGGTGCTGAAGGCAATCCAGGAGAAGCGCGAGCCTCGCCGAGACGGCAAGCGGGTGATCTATGACGAGGAGCTCTCGGTGCACGCGGTGACGAGCAACGGCGGCGCCGGCTTCCTCGACGTCCCGTGATGAACGAATCCGACCGCGCGGTGACGGGTTCGCCTTTCAGCAACTGGGAGGGCCGCGAGCCGTTGTCGCTGTTTCCCAACGTCGGCTTGCACTCGATCGGCGGCGAGCAGGTGCTGCTGTGCCGAGTGCGCTACGAACCGGGGGCGGTCGTCCCACGGCACGCCCACGAGCAGACCGAGCAGGTCATGTTCGTGCTCGAAGGCGAGCTCGAGATGACGGTCGGCGAGGAGACCCGCCATCTGGGCGCCGGCGACGTCGTGGTCGTGAACCGCGGCGTCCCGCACGAGCTGCGCTCCGAGGGCGGGTGCGCGTTCTTCGAGGCGCTCTCCCCCGTTCCGCTCGACCACGTGGCCGACCAGCAGCAGGATCTCGTGCTGGGTCCGGACCAGGGGCGCCTGCACGTCGCGCGCTGAACAACCACCACAGAGACGAGGAAAGCCATGCCGCTGATTCAAGTCACGCTGTACGACTCGCGGATCAACGACGAGACCGTGCCCAAGCTGATCGCGAAGCTCACCGACGCGGTGGTCGAGTGCACCAGCGAGGCGATCCGCGACGACACCTGGGTGCTCGTCAACGGGCTGCCGCCCAAGCAATGGGGGGCCGCCGGCAAGCCGCACGCTTAGTCGGCGGATAAGCGCCATGCGCGCGATCGTTTTCGACCGCCTGGGCGGTCCTGAGGTGATGCAGGCCAAGGACGTCGATGATCCCTCGCCGAGCGACGGCCAGGTCCTCGTGGACGTGCAAGCGATCGGGGTGAATTTCCGGGACGTCTACGAGCGCGAGACCGACAGCTACGGCGCGGATCCGCCCGCGATCATCGGCGCCGAAGGCGCTGGCACGCTGGCCGACTCGGGCGAGCGGGTGGCGTGGGTCGGTGTGGCCGGCAGCTACGCCGAACGCGTCGCGGCCCAGCGCGAGCAGCTCGTCCCGGTTCCCGACGACGTCTCAGACGAAGTCGCCGCCGCGGCCCTGTTGCAGGGGATGACGGCTCACTACCTCGCCTTCGACTCCTATCCGATCGAGCGAGGCGACTGGGTGGTGGTCCACGCCGCCGCCGGCGGCGTCGGGTTGCTCTTGACTCAGCTTGCGAAGCTGCGCGGCGGGCGCGTTATAGCCACCACCTCCTCCGACGAGAAGGCCGCGCTCGCGCGGGAGAACGGAGCCGATGAAGTGATCGGCTACGACGGCTTCGCCGAGCGTGTGCGCGAGATCAGCGGCGAGGGGGCCGCCGCCGTGTACGACGGGATCGGCAAGGCGACCTTCCTGGACGGTTTCCGCGCACTGCGGCCCTACGGGCGGATGATCCTGTACGGCAACGCCAGCGGCCAGACCGACCCTCTCAACGTCGCCTCCCTCGCGCCCGCCGGCTCGCTCTACGTGCAGCGACCGACGCTCCAGACGTACACTCGCACGCCGGAGCTGCTGCGCGAGCGCGCGGGGGCGCTGTTCGAACTCATCGCCGCCGGCAAGCTCGAGGTTCGGATTGGCAGACGCTATCCGCTCGAGCAGGCCCGCCAAGCCCACGAGGATCTCCAGGCACGCGCCACCACCGGGAAGCTGCTGCTGATCCCCTGAGCGGGCCTGGGGCGGCCGCGTTTACGGTGAACTGATGTGACGACGCTCGCGCTCGCCGGCGACACAATGCTCGGGCGCGGCGTCGGGCAGGAGCTGGTCCAGAACCCGCGGGCGCCGCTTTTCGACGAGCATGTCGTCGAGCTGATCGCGAGCGCCGACGCCTGCGTGCTCAACCTCGAGTGCTGCATCTCCGATCGCGGCGCTCGCTTCCCAGATCCGCGCAAGCCGTTCTTCTTCCGCGCGCCGCCGGTTGCCGCCCAGCGGCTGGCCGAGCTCGGGGTGAGCGCGGTGACGCTCGCCAACAACCATGCCCTCGACTACGGCATCGAAGCCCTGCTCGACACGCTCGCCCACCTCGAGGCGGTTGGTATTCCGGTGGTCGGCGCCGGCGGCGACCTCCACGCCGCCCGGCGCGCGAAAGTGATCCGCTGTGGTCCGCTGCGGCTGCGCCTCGTCGCGTTCTCGGACCATCCGCCGGAATTCGCGGCCGCGCCGAAGTCCCCGGGGATCGCGTTCGCGCCCTTGGAGGGCGGGCCGCCCGACTGGGTTCATCAGGCGGCGCGACCTGGCGCCGACGCCGATGCCGTGCTCGTCGCGCCCCACTGGGGGCCCAACATGGTCCCGGGCCCGGTCGACCGGGTGCGTGCGGCGGCGCGCACGCTTCGCTCCGCCGGCGCCACGCTGATCGCCGGACATTCGGCCCACGTGTTTCACGGTGCGGCGCCCGGTGTCCTGTTCGATCTCGGCGACTTTCTCGACGACTACGCCACCAACCGGGAGCTACGCAACGACCTCGGGCTCCTGTGGCTGGTGGACCTCGATGCGCGTGGCCCGCGGCGGATCCGCACCTTGCCCCTCGCGCTCGACTACTGCTTCACCCGCCGTGCCGCGGGTGCGGAAGCCGACGCCGTCTTGCGCCTGCTCCGCGCCCGGTGCGCGCCGTTCGGCACCGAAGTCGAGGCGGCAGGCGACTTGCTCGAGCTGCGCATCCCCGACCCGGCGAGCGCTTAAACCTTGCCATCGCGGAACCCCAGCGACAGAATGTCGCGCGGAGAGAGGGTCACGCACAGCATGCGGCAGGCGGACCGTCCCCGAGAAAACCGGAACAACACGGAGGTGTGACTTGCCTGTCGTGATCGGTGCTTCCACCGGCTGGTACGTGGGTATGGCCCTCGGCATCGTCGTGGCCGTCGTAGCCGCGGTGCTCGTGATCACGATCGTCGTCCTCGCGAGACGGATCGCGAATCAGGCGCGGATCGCGGTGCAGGGCGTGGAGAAGGTACGCGAGCAGACAGCGGAGCTGGCGGGCGTCGCGCGCATCAACGACTCCGGCCTTCGGATCCTGCGCTCTGCCCGTGCGCTTCGCAAAGTGGCGGTCGGGAAGTGAACGTGCCCGTAGCCGCGCTGTCCAACCACGGCGCCTGGGGCATCGCGCTCGTGATCGGGCTGCTCGCCGCGCTGCTCGTCGCCGCGCTGCTTTTCGTCCTCGTACGTGCCACGAATGACATAAGGCAGTCCGTCTCGCGTCTGCTCGAGGTGGCCGGCAGCGT
>JAFAZV010000432.1 GCA_019239445.1 Solirubrobacterales bacterium | reverse complement strand
GGCCTCGGCATACGGAGCCAGGCGGTCGCGCCAGAAGGAAGCCGGCAGCGCCTCTTGCTCCGTCTCGGTTACGGTCAAAAGACTTCTCCTGGATCGGTGGTCGCTCGTTTACCCGGTGACGCGATTCTCACGCTTAAGGCCCTGATGTCGCCCCACATCGTCGCGAACACGGGCAAGCCTCAGATCTTCTCGAACACGAGCCGGTAATGATCCATCAGCTCACGCTCGAAACAGGCGCTGTTCGAACTCACGCCCGAGGTAAACGCGAAGCGGAAGTCGGGGTCGGTGAGCCAGCGAGGCAGCAGCGAGAGCTTGAACAGCGCCAGTCTCGGCGTCCAGGCCTCGGTTCGCTTGTCCCACTGGCGGATCGTCTCGATGTAGTCGAGGCGCCCGCTCTCGCTTGATACGAGCCGGAAGTCCGGCGCCGCGGAGCGGACGACTTGATCCTGGCCGAAGGGCAGAAACGAACCTGGGAACGCCGCGCTCATCATCGCCAAGTACCAGGCGTCGGATTCGCGTGGTGCGTGG
Source organism: Solirubrobacterales bacterium (assembly GCA_019239445.1). Lineage (GTDB taxonomy): Bacteria > Actinomycetota > Thermoleophilia > Solirubrobacterales > Solirubrobacteraceae > Palsa-465. Next base: position 8,962 of record JAFAZV010000432.1, on the reverse strand, counting down.
CGATCGATCTCCTCGACCGGAATCATGTTGCGTCCGAAGACCATCGTCTGCAGGTAGAACCGGCCGCCGGCGGGCAGCAGGCCGGCGACGTTCGCGAACAGCTGACGGTAGACCTCCTCCTGACGGCCGGCGCGATAGTCCTCAGGCGAGCAGAAGTGCTCGAATGCGCCGAGGCTGGCCACGGCGTCGAACGGGCCGAACATCGAACGCGTCAGTCGCCGTGCGTCGTATAGGTAGACCTCCAGCCCGTGCCGCCGGCACGAGCTCACCTGGGCCGAGGAGAGAGTCACTCCGACGCCGTGGGCGCCTTGATTTCGGATGTAGTTGAGCAGGCCGCCCCACCCGCACCCGAGGTCGAGGATCCGCCGGCCGGGACCGACACCGATCTGCGTCGCGATGTAGTCGTGCTTGCGACCTTGCGCCTGCTCGAGCGTCAGCGTGAAGTCGCCGTCGTACTTGGCGCCGCTGAAGTCGGCGAGGTCGCCGAGACTGAGGCGGACCACGCGGTCGGTCAGCGAGTAGCTGAAGTCTATGTCCTTGCGGTCAGCCACGCGTGCCCGCTGCATCGTATCCGGCGGTGAAGCGCCCACAGACGACCGGCGAGACCGGCGCCCAGCACCGGCTACCGTCCGTCAAGTGCGTAAAACCTGGATCGTGACCCTCGTCATGCTGATGAGCCTGGGTTTGGTCGCACGTGCCTCGGCTCGCACCCTCTACGTCGCACCGAGCGGCAACGACGGCAACCCGGGCAGCCTCGAGCGGCCGTGGATGTCGATCCGCCGGGTCAACGGCGCAGCCTTGAAGCCGGGTGACATGGTGCGCTTCCAGGGCGGCAAGACGCAGGTCTGGGATCCGCCCGGGACCAGCGGACAACCCACGACCTACCTGGCGCCCCAGTCAGGAGTCACCTACAACTCCTACGGCACCGGCCAGGCGAGGATTTCCTCGCCGTCTAACGCCGATGTCTTCTTCTACGGCAACAGCAACGTCGTGATCGAGAACCTCGAGCTGACGGGCGGCCAGGACCAGGACGCGATCGCATCGCATGGCACCGACGGCGCAGCGCCGAGTTCAGGTGTGATCGTGTACGGCAACACGATTCACGACCGCGCCAACGGCGTGCACACGGGCTTCGCCGACTCGGACTGGACGGTCGAGCGCAACCGGATCAGCGACATGTCGGACAACGGCATCTTCTTCGATCGCCGCAACCGTCCGTGCGTGAACTTCCAGACCTACGACGGCAGCCGCGGGATGAAGGCGCTGTACAACACGATCGCCCGTGTGGGGCAGAACCCTCCGTATCCGGCCCACGGGATCTACGACAACTCCGTGGGCGGGGAGGTCGTCGGCAACGCGATAAGCGCCTTCGGCAATGGCAAGCCAGCCGGCGATGGCAGCCTCGGCAGCTCGGGCGTCTCGATCCGCTTTCGCGACTCTGTGGTCGCCGACAACGTGCTCGATGGCCAGGACGTGGCCCACACGAACGGGATCGACTTCTTCGCGATGGATTCGGTCGCCGGCGGGTCGGCGCGGTGGGAGCGCAACCGCATATCGGGCGTGAGCCACGCCGGAATCTACGTGGCGCGTGAGTTCCCCGGGAGCCAGGACTGCAACGGGCAGCCAAGGCCCGGTGCACTTGCGCCGGCGCAGGCGTTCCGGATCGCTGAGAACACGATCGCCACGACCGGTAACCGCGGCGCGATGATCGACTTCGAGTATCCGAACGGCAGCTTGACGCTGAGCGGCAACGTCGGCGCCGGCGCGACGCGCTTCGAACAGGAACCGCCGAAGCCCTCGCGGCCGAACGCGGTGCGGCTGGTTCAGTCCGACGGCGACCTCCTATCCGGCGCGGCGTGGCCGGGCGCGCGGGCGGTCCTGCGCGTGGCCGACCGGGTGCTCGCGCTGCTGCGCTAGAGCGCCCCGCCGCCGGTCAGGCAGTCAGCTCGCGCGCCATCTCATCAAACGCGCGCACGTAGGCGTCGATCGCTTCGTCAGTGTGGGTGACCGACAGCGTCCACTCCTCCTCGCGCCCCGGCGTCATGAAGATGCCGCGGTTCATGTTGTACAGCCAAGCCAGCTCGGTGACCTCGACGTCCTGGCTGGCCTTGAACGTCTCGTAGTCGACGATCTTCGCGGGGGAGAACGTGACGCAGCCTTTGGCCGCGACTCCGATCGCGTAGCCGGGCAGGTTGTAGCGGTCGATCACAGCCTGGCAGCCGGACACGATCCGTTCGCCGAGGCGCTCGAGGTGCTCGTAGGCTTCCGGCGTCAGCACCTCGGTCAGGCTGGCCCGGGCCGCCGCCATGCTCAGAGGATTGCCGTTGTAGGTCCCGACCTGGTACACGGATCCGTCCTCGACCACGTTCATGACCTCCTCGGTGGCGCCGATCGCGCCGGTCGGCAAGCCGCCGCCGAGCGTCTTGGCGAGCGTGACCATGTCGGGCTTGACGCCAAAGCGCTCGGTCGCTCCGCCCGCGGCGATCGCCAGCCCGGTCTTGACCTCGTCGAAGATCAGCACGATTCCGTGGCGGGCGGTTATCTCTCGCACCGCCTCGAGGTATCCGGGCTCCGGTAGCACGACCCCGAGGTTCATCATCGCCGCTTCCATGATCACGCAGGCCGGCTTGCGCCCCTCGGCGTCGAGGCGCTCGATGCGGCGCTGCATCGCTCCGGCGTCGTTGAACGGCACCGGGATGGTCAACTCGGCGACGGCGCGAGGGATTCCGGCGCCGTAGGGCAGCGAGGCATAGTTCTCGCGATCGCCGATGCGGCTGTACTCGACGCCGATCGAGACCATCACCCCGTCGTGGTGGCCGTGGTAGGAACCAAAGATCTTCATGATCGTCTCGCGTCCGGTGAGCCCGCGGGCGATCCGGATCGCATCCATCGTCGCTTCTGAGCCGGAGTTCGTGTAACGCCACCTGGGCAATCCCCAGCGCCGCGCGAGCTCCTCGCCAACGACGATGCCGTCCTCCGTGGTGGCGGCGAAATGCGTGCCCAGCGACACCCGCTCGGTAACGGCCCTGGCTATCGCCGGATTCGCGTGACCCTGGACCATCGAGCCGAACCCGTTGTGGAAGTCCCACAGCCGATTGCCGTCGACGTCGTAGACGACCGGGCCCTCGCCGCTGGTCAGGTAGATCGGCCACGGATCGCGCAGCTGATACGAAGAGGCGACGCCGCCACTAAGCGTGGCGCGGGCGCGCTCGTACATGGCCGCCGAGCCAGGCGTCCGCTCGTCGAGCCGCTTCGACTCGCGCTCGATCAGCTCGAGAATCCGCTGGCGGTCCAGCTTGACTGGTGCGTCTACGGCCATCTCGCGCTCAGCCTACCGTGCAGCCGAACCCAGCGAGCGGTAGGGTCGTCCTGGAAGAGGCACGCATGGCCAGCATCACCGGCAGCTCGACGGCGGACATCAACGCCCCCCTCGACCGGGTCTGGAAGCTCGTCGAGGACGTCGAAAAGGCGCCCGCCTGGCAGGGCGGGCTCAAGGACGTCGAAGCGCTCCAACGCGACGCCGACGGACGGGCGGTGCTCGTCGAGTCCGCTTCCGACGCCAAGGTGCGCACGGTCCGCTCGACGATCCGCTTCAGCTACGACGGCCCGACTCGCCTGAGCTGGCGGCAGGAGAAGGGCGAGCTCAAATCCGTCGACGGCAGCTGGGTGCTCGAAGATCTCGGCAACGGCCGCACGCGCGCGACCTACTCACTCGAGGTCGATCTCGGCCGGATGCTCGGCATGGTGATCCGCGGCCCCCTCGTCGATGCGCTGCGCAGCATGCTCGTCGGCGCCCGCGCCGGCGAACTGAAGCGGGAGCTCGAGGATGCTTAGACCGCGCCTGCGGCGAATCGCCGCAGCGTTCGCGAGCGCCGGGCGTTCGCGCCGCTCACGAACGTCACGTCGACAGAATCGCCGCGGCGTTCGGCAGCGGCGGAATTCCTCCCCGCTTACGAACACTGCGGCGGTGCGGCGTCCCATGCCGCACCGCTCGGCTCGCTGGCGCCGGCTCGCTAGGCGCGACCGCCGGCCGGCGCCGCCACGCCCGGCCGGTGCATCAGATTCTCAACCCCGAGCACGCCGGGAACTTCCCGCGCATCCTGCACGAGCCGCGCGATCTCGCCCGGATCGGCGACCTCTCCGCGCAGGTAGACGACAGCGTCGACGACGCCGACGTTGACCGCGCCCTTCGGCGCCTCGGCGCGGCGGAAGATCTCCGTCCGCACGCGGTCGGCCAGCGTCTGATCGTCGAGGAGACCGGGAGTCGAGACCGGCTCGTGGGCTGCGCCCTTGGCTTGGCCGCCGGCATGACGAGCGCGCTTGACGCCTTGGCGTGCCGCGCCCCGAGCGCCCGCGAGCGCCTGGTCGCGGATCTGCCGACGCCGGCGTTTGCCCTCGGCGGGGTCTAGCAGGTACTGAATCGCCGCTCCTGTGGCGCCGGCTGCCGCCAGCTCGAGCACGAGAAGCGCGACGTCACGCCGCCTGTGCCGCGGCCGCGGCGCGATCCGCGCCACGACTTCGAGAACCGTCAGCCCGAACTGGGTGGCCTCGAGTGCCGCGCGCCCGCCGACGCCCGCCGCCCGGCCACCGACCCGTGCGCCTCGTGCCGCTGCCCGTCCGCCGGCCAGCGCCGCGCGACCGGCCACGTCACCGCCGGCCCGCGCACCGCGAGCCGCTGCCTTGCCGCCGACACGCGCGCGTTGCGCCGCCGCCTTGCCGCCGACGCGGGCGCCCTGCGCGGCTGCCTTACCGCCGACGCGCGCGCCCTGCGCTGCTGCCTTGCCGCCCGCGCGAGCGCCCTGCGCGGCTGCCTTGCCGCCGACGCGGGCACCCTGTGCTGCCGCTTTGCCGCCGACGCGCGCACCCTGTGCCGCCGGCTTACCGCCGGACCGCGCCCCCGTCTTCGGCGCCCGGGCTCCCGCTGTGCGAGTCGTGCGCCTGGTGCTCTGGCGCGCCGGCGCTCGCCGGGGCGCCGCCTGCCGCGCGCCTCCCGCCGCCGCCACAACCGATCGCAGGACGCCGTCAGCTACCGACTGGGGCTGGTCGCCCGAACGCTGGCTCGCGTTGACGCGAACGCGAGCGGATTTCGAAGCCAGATTGGGCACGGTCTTCCTCCTCGGCGGATCAGCGGGTCGGTGGCGATCGTATCCGGCGCTACCCGCTGGCGGCGACGGAAAACGGTTGCCGGCGAGCGACGCACGGGTAGCGCCCGACCATGTCTATCCGAACCCCCCTGCTCGAGGTGCCTCAGCCGAGCGAGCCCATCACCCCCGCCGTTCCCGACGCCCCGGTGACGCCTGTCGATCCCGATCCCGGCACTCCGGCCGCCCCCGAGGAGCCGGCCACCGTGCCGGGACCCGATGAGCCGGCGACGCCGATCGTCCCGCCGGAGGAAAACCGCCTGAAGCCGCCCTCGGGAAGCTAGGTCTTTACGCCCCTCCGGGTCATACTTGCTACGTGCCGGCGATGGTCTCCACCGAGGCGCTCGCGCCGCTACGCGCTGACCCCGCTCGGGCCGCGATCCTGCTCGATATCGACGGGACGCTAGCCCCGATCGTGGAACACGCCGCAGACGCGCGCGTGCCCGAGACCACGCGACAGCTGCTGATCGACGTGGCGCGTCGCTACGGCATCGTGGCTTGTGTCAGCGGCCGTCAGGCCTCGCAGGCTCGGGCGATGGTGGCGATCGGGACGATCTCGTATCTCGGCTCGCACGGGACCGAGCTGCTGCGGGCCGGCTCGACCGAGGCGACGCTCGATCCCGGGCTGGAGGACTGGGCCCGGCGAATCCACGAGTTCGCTCGCGAGGCCGACACCGCCGAGCTGCGGCGGCTCCGGGTCCGGCTCGAGGACAAGGGCCCGATCGTCGCCTTCCACTGGCGTGGCTCGCCGGATGAGCAAGCCGCGCGCGCGGCGATCGACGGCGTCGCGCAGCGCGCCACCGCGGCCGGTTTGCGCACGCACTGGGGGCGCAAAGTGCTCGAAGTCCGTCCGCCGGTGCGTATCGACAAAGGCGCTGGGATCCGCTCGTTCCTGACCGGAACGGACGCCGCCGTCGCGCTGTACGCAGGCGACGACGTCACCGACCTCGATGCCTTCCGGGCGCTGGCGGAGATGACCCAGGAAGGAACGCTGGAGCGCGCGATCCGGGTCGGCGTGAGCTCGGACGAAGGACCATCGGAGATCGCCGCCGAAGCCGATCTCCTCGTGGACGGTCCCGATGGTGTCCGTCAGCTGCTGGCGATGCTGACCGCCGACGACCCATGAGGTTCGCCGACTTCCTGCGCACGACAGTTTTGATCAGCGCCGCGGCCGCGACGGCGCTCGGGGCGGTGACGCTCGCCGGCGCCAACGACGCCGGCGACGATCTCGTGTTCGAGCTGGCGGCCGGATGGTGGCTGGCGGCGGCGGTGATCGGCGTGTGGCTGGGGCGGCGCGGTGAGACTTCGCCGCCGATCGCTGCGCTGCTCGCCAACGCCAAGATGCGCCCCACGCTGCCCGAGCTGAGCCCGGGCCGCGTCGTCCTCAACCGGCTCTGGCCGCTGCTGTTCATGACCATCGGCGCCGGAGCGATCGCGTTCGTGCTCCCGCAGGTGCCAGCGGTCGCGACCGGCTTCGCGATCATCTGGTCACTGGCCTGGCGCCGTCAGGCTTCGGCGGTCACGGCGATCGAGGAGCGCGACGGCGCGCGCTTCTACGTCGAGCGCACCTCGCCGCTGCGGCCGATCCGGCTCGTCCGCACCCCGGGCTTCCGCTCGAACCTGTTCGAGCTCAACGGCGCCTCGAGGCGGCCACGAGCCAGCCCCCGAGCCTGACTCGACAACGCGCGGTGGGGCGCCTCGACGTCCTCGTCGTCACCGTCGACAGCACCCAAGGCTGGCGGTCCTCCTCGCGTGAGCTCACCGAAGCGATCAGGCGCGCCGGGGCGAGCGCCGAGGCGATCAGCACGCCCCCGGCGCGCGAGGTCCGGACGTTCGCCCTGACTGACCTCGTGCAGGCCCGGGCAGCCCGAAAGGCCGCCGCCCAAGCGATCGCGACCCTCGACCCCCGAGCTGTCATCTATTGCTCGATCACCGCGGCACTGCTCTGGCCGCGCCCCGGCGCGATCTGGGTCGACTCGATCGCGTCCGAGAACCGCCCCGGCCGCCACGGGATCTGGCAGCGGCCGGTGGAGCGCCGGCGTCTGGAACGGGCCCCGCTCGTGCTGATGATGGGCCAGCGTTCGCTCGCCCCGCTGAAAACTCCGCCGGCTCACGCCGTGCTCGTACCCTCGCCTGTGGCTCCCTCCGGCCCGCTGCAGCCACCGGCACAGCGCGACATCGCTGCGCTGGCCTACGTCGCCGACCCGCAGAAGCGGCGCCTCGATCACATCCTCTCCGCCTGGACGCGCGCCCGGCTGGCGGACGAGCGCCTCCTCATCGCCGGAATCGCGCCGCGCGAGCCGATTGCCGGGGTCGAGTGGGCGGGGCGCCTACCGCCGACCGATTACCGCGCGCTGCTCCGGCGCACGCGCGTGTTCGTCACCGCCCCGCGCCACGAGGACTACGGCATCGCAGCGCTCGAGGCGCTCGCCGACGGGTGCCTGCTCGTGACGACGCCGGCGCCGGGCCCCTACCCGGCACTGGCCCTGGCCCGCGAGCTCGACCCGCGGCTTGTCACCGACGACCTCGCGGCCGCGCTGCGTACGGCCCTCGACGATCCGCGCGGGGACTATGCCGAGCGGGCGCGGCCGCTGCTGGCGCCATTCGCGCCGGCGGCGCTGGACCGGACGCTGGCCGAGCGCGTCCTGCCACTATTGCTCGAGCCGTGAGCCCCTTCGCCTCGATCCCGAGCCCGTCCTCGAACGGTTTGTACATCGGACCGTTCTTCCTGCACGCCTACGGGATCGCCTACGTGTTCGCGGTGCTCGCCGCGATCCTGGTCACCCGCCGCCGCTGGCCGGACCCGCAGCTGGTCAACGAGACCGCGCTGTGGGGATTTCCCGCCGGGCTCATCGGCGGGCGGATCTACTTCCTCATCACCACTCCGAGCCAGGTGCCCGCGCATTGGTGGGGGCCATTCGCGATCTGGCAGGGCGGCCTCGGGATCTGGGGCGGGATCGCTGGCGGGGTGGCGGGCGGCCTGTGGGTGCTGCACCGCCGCCGCGTCGACATTCCCGCCTTCATGGACGCCGCCGCGCCGGGCCTGCTGGTCGCGCAGGCGATCGGACGGATCGGCAACTACTTCAATCAGGAGCTGTTCGGCAAGCCGACGACGCTGCCGTGGGGGCTCGAGATAGACCCCGCCCACCGCCCGCCGGGCTACGCGCACTACGCCACCTTCCACCCGACCTTCCTCTACGAGATCATCTGGAACCTGTCGCTCGCTGGCTTCCTCGTCTGGCTCGGGCGCACGGGGAGGGTCCGCCATCCCGGTCTGTTCGCGCTCTATGTCGCTGGCTACTCGGCCTTCCGCATGTTCGAGGAGACGCTGCGCATCGACTACTCGAACCACATCCTCGGGCTGCGGCTGAACTTCTACATCGCCGCGCTGCTCTGCCTGGGCGGCCTGCTCTGGTTCGCCGCCATCCAGACCGGCTGGCGCCGGCGCGGGGCAAGCGCGCCGCCGGTCGCCGCGGCCGAGGGCTACCGCTCAGCCTCGCGCTCGCGACCTTCCCGGTCCCGCGTCACGCGCGACTAAAACCTGCCGCGCGAGCCTGCGCGCGCATCGCCGCCATCTCGCGCCACGGCCGCGTGTTGGCGACATCGGCCGCGGTCAACCAAGCCCGACGCGCGGTGGCGATGCCGTAGCGCGCCACCTCGAAGCCGCCGACCCGGTGCGCGTCGCAGTTGATCACGATCGGCACGCCGGCGGCCGCGGCGGCACGAGCGTTGACCTCGTTCAAATCGCGCCGGTCCGGGCTCGCGTTGATCTCGAGCATCGTGCCGGTCCGCGCCGCGGCGTCGATCACCGCCTCGGCGTC
>JAFAZV010000408.1 GCA_019239445.1 Solirubrobacterales bacterium | reverse complement strand
CCGGCGGCGGGGCGTGGCGCACGAGCAGCGAGGCCTGAAGCGCCACCGCCAGGTCCTCGACGATCCGCCGGGCCTCGAACTGGGGATCGCGGCCGGCCGCGAACACCGCGCGCGCGGACTCGCGCACCCGGGCGAGATGCCGATCGAGGCGCACGTCGGCGCCTGCGGCGAGCTCGCACTCGGCGAGAAATGCCGGCAGACCCTCGGGCTCCTTGACCATCGCGCGCAGGACGTCGAGGGCTGCAACGTTGCCCGATCCCTCCCAGATCGAGTTCAGCGGCGCGTCGCGGTAGATCAGCGGCATTCCCGAGTCCTCGACGAAGCCGTTGCCGCCGAGGCACTCGAGCGCCTCCGCCGCGTGAGCCGCGGCGCGCTTGGTCACCCAGTACTTCATCACCGCGGTGGCGAAGCGCCTGAACGCGGCTTCCTCGGGCTCGTCGTAGCTGCGGGCAACGCGGATCGCGCTTACCGTCGCCGCCTCGGATTCGAGCGCGAGGTCCGCGAGCACGTTGCGCATCGCCGGCTGGTCGGAGAGCAGCGCCCCGAAGGCCGACCCATGACGCGCGTGGTGGATCGCCTCGAGCGTCCCGCGGCGAAGGCCGGTGGTGGCGCCGAGCAGGCAGTCGAGCCGGGTGTGATTGACCATGCGGATGATCGCCGGCACGCCGCGGCCCTCCTCACCGACCAACCGCCCGGTCGCGCCGCGGAACTCCACCTCCGAAGAGGGCAGCGAGCGCGTGCCGAGCTTGTCCTTGAGGCGCTGGAACTCCATGCCCGCACCGCGCTCGACGAGAAAGCAGGAGAGTCCGGTCGGCGCCTGCGCCAGCACCAGGAAGACATCGCAGGGCGGATACGAGCAGAACCACTTGTGGCCGTGCAACTCGTAGCTGCCGTCGCCCTGCGGCTCCGCCCGGGTGACGTTGGCGCGCACGTCCGAGCCGCCCTGGCGCTCGGTCATCGCCATCCCCGCCAGCGCGCCCGAGTCGTAGTCAGGCCGCGTCAGCCGAGGCTCCCATTCGGCCGCCAGCTCGGGGGCGCCGTCGCGCAGCGCCGGCACGGCGGCGTAGGTCATCGACACGGGGCACATCACGCCGTCGTTGGCGTTGCCCCAGAGGCTGAACAGCGCCGCACGCACCACGTGGGCACCTGCGCGGGGATCGCGCCACGGCAGCCCGTGCAGCTCGCGCTCGACCGCCCCGCGCAGCAGCCAATGCCACGACGGATCGAGCTCCACCTCATCGATTCGATTCCCGTAGCGATCGTGCGTCCGCAGGATCGGCAGGTTGCGCTCGGCGCGCCGGCTGTGCTCGCGCGCCTCGACGCTCCCAGCGGCGCCGCCGGCCTCGCGGGCGCGGTCGACACCCCAACCTCCACCTTCGCGTTCGAGCGCCTCCTGCAGCGCGATGTCAACCTCGAACAGGTTGATCGGTTCGAGCGGTGGCGGCTGGTTGAGGACCGCCCGGGCGGGATCGAGGGTTACGGTGGCCATCACTCTCCTTCCGCGCTCATGTGAATCTAGATTCACAATACACCCGCGGGCGGCCGTGGTCGAGAAAGCACCCGCGGGCGGGCCTGGTCGAGAAGCGCCCGTCTGGTTCGTTTTCTCGACCAGCCTCGGCTATGCCGCCGCGGTGGCGCCGCGCAGCGTCTCCTCCGCCACCCGATCGGTGGCGTCGTGCGTGCCGCCGAGCAGCCGGCGCGAGAGCTCGGCGCGGCGGAAGAACAGCGGAGCGTCGTGCTCCCAGGTGGCGCCGATGCCGCCGTGCACGTTGATCATCGAGCGAGCGGCGAAATCGAGCGCCTCGCCTGCGGCCGAGCGCGCGGCGCTCGCGGCGAGCGGAAACTCCTTCGGCTTGGAGGCTCGCGCCCAGCCGGCGTAGTACTGCAACCCGCGCGCGTTCTCGAGCTGGCGCAGCACTTCGGTGAGCTCGTGCTTGATCGACTGGTAGGAGCCGATCGGCCGTCCGAAAGTGAAACGCTCCTTCGCGTAGGCCACGCTGAGGTCGAGGCAGGTCTGAACGGCGCCGATCGCCTCTCCGGCGATCAGCGCCTGCGCCAGGTACCAGGCATCGGCCAGCACGTCAGGGCCGGCCGAAAGCGCTCTGCCTCGCGCGCGCGACAACTTAAGGTGGGCGAGCGATTGGGTAGCGTCGTAGCGCATCACGGGCTCGACCTCCACGCCTGACGCCTGAGCCGGGAATGCGCCGGCGACGGGCGTTCCGTCGGCGGTCACGCCAATCGCGACGAGCAGGTCGGCGCCCGGCGCGTCCGGCACGAATGCAACCACGCCGTCGAGCAGCATTTCGTCTCCGTCGAGCTCGGCGTACGGCGCCGCCGCGCGCGCAAAGCCGGCCAGAGCGTCGACGGTCCACATGGCCTCGCGATCGCTGGGCGGGCGCGCGGGCACGTACGCCGGCCGCAGCTCGCCCGTCGCCACGGCGGGCACGGATTCATCGCCTGCGGCGTCGAGGATCGCGCTGGCCGGGAGCAGCCCGAGCACAGGGACGGCGGCCAGAACCCGACCGCACTCCTCGGCCACGAGCAGCGCGTCGAACGCATCGAGACCGGCCCCTCCCTGCTCCTCGCCGATCAGCAGCCCCGGCCAGCCTGCCTCCACGGCGGTCGGCCAAAGCTCGGGCAGCGCAGTGCGGTCCTCGAGGGCCGCTCGTGCCGCCTCGATCGTCGGGTGGCGCGAGAGCGCGCCACGCGCGGCCTCGCGCAACAGCACCTGCTCGTCTGAGAGAGCGAAGTTCATCTAAACGAGTGCCTCCTTCTCCTTGGCCCGCAGCTCGCTGAACGGCACGCCCTTATCCATGCGCGGCTCGCTGGGCAGGCCCAGCACGCGCTCGCCGATCGTGTTGCGCAGGATCTGCTCGGTGCCCCCGGCGGACTTCAGTCCCGGCAGGAACGAGATCAGATAGCTCCACTCGCTGCTTGGCTCGAGGGCGTCCGGTCCAACGATGTCGGCGCCAAGGTCGGTCGCCGTGATGGCGGCGTTCACCATCGTCACCTTCGCCAGCCCGGCCTCTGGACCGGGTATCTGGCCACGGGCCAGCGCCGTCAGGGCCCGGTAGCCGTTGAAGCGCACGGCGAGGAGCTCGGTGATCACGTGGCCCAGCCGGCGCCGGACCTCTGAGTCGACCCGCGCCGTCGCGTCGGCGGCGACGGTTTGCGCGAGCCGCGCCGGCGAGCCGAAGTTCTCCGAGCCGAATCCGATCGTCAGGCGCTCGAACATCAGCACGGTCAACGCCGTGCCCCAGCCGTTCCCGACTCCCCCGACGACCGCGTCCGGCTCGAGCCGGACATCGTCGAAGAAGACCTCGTTGAACTCGGCCTCGCCCGAGATCTGGCGCAACCCACGAACCGTCACGCCCGGAGCGTCCATGGGAACGATGAACATCGTCAGGCCTTTGTGCTTGGGCACGTCGGGATCGCTTCGGGCGAGCAGCAGCCCGAAGGACGCAAAATGCGCGTTCGTCGTCCACACCTTCTGCCCGTTCAGCGTCCAGCTGCCGTCCTCGTTCGGACCTGCGCGCGTCTGGATCGCCGCCAGGTCAGACCCGGCGGCGGGCTCGGAGAAGAGCTGGCACCAGACCTCGTCGCCGTGCAGCATCGGCCCCAGGTAGCGGCTCTTGTGCTCCTCGCTGCCATGCGCGATCAGGCACGGGCCGAGCATCCCGATTCCGATCACGTCCAGGATCCCCGGAACCTCCGCGCGCGAGATCTCCTGGTTGACCGTCACCTGCTCGATCGGCCCGAGGCCGCGGCCCCCGACTTCGCGTGGCCACGTAACTCCCGCGAGCCCGGCCTCCGCGAGGCGGCCCTGCCAGGCCCGGCGCGCGTCGATGTAGCTCGGGTCTTCGTACGAGCCCGAGCGCGGCGGCGCCTGCGCCTTGTGCTCCTCGAGCCACGCCCGAGCCTCTTGGCGGTAGGCGGCCTGCTCGGGGGTGTCGTTCAAGTCCATGACATCTCCCTGGATCGCTCTGAGCCTCGCTCGCAGCCCGCGACCGCGCGAGGTGAATCGGAATTCACAGGATCTTACTGAGGCGCCGGCCGGCGCAGGTTGACCGTCCGGGTGACTAGGAGACGATTACGTCGAGCTCGGTCCCGCCGGCTTCGCGCCGGCGCGCGCTCAGTCGCGCGCCCAACGACGCCGCTCGGGCCCGCATGGCCGGCAAACCGATTCCGCTGCCGCGGGTTGCCTGGGCCGCCGGGGTGCCGATTCCGCAGCCGTCGTCAGTGATCCTCAGCAGGACGCCGCTCGCCTTCGACCCTAGTTCCACGGTGATGTGCTGCGCGCCGCCGTGACTGATCGCGTTGTTGATTGCCTCGCGCGCAATCCGCACGAGCTCCTCACGAGTCTGCGGGGCGATCTCGCGCGCGCCATCTGCCGCGACCTGGACGTCGATCCGCACGTCGAAGCGGCTACGCAGCTCGCCGGCGACCTGCTGCAGGGCGGCGGCCGTGTCGGGCGCAGTCGACGCTGCGAGGTCGATGATCGTGTTTCGCGAGGCGGCGAGCGCGCGGCGTGCGGCGATCGTCAGCGGATGCTCAACGCCGGCTTCCGAAGCGAGGCGGTCGCTGTGGGCCGCGATGAACGCGAGATCCTGGGCCAAGCTGTCATGCAGGTCGCGGGCGATGCGCTCGCGTTCGGCCGCCAGTGCCGCTGCGGCCGCGTCGCGGCGGGCGCGACGGTACTGACACCACGCCACGACGAGCAGAGCGCCGTAGGCCAGGGCACGAAACATCAGCGCCGGCGTAACCCACTCGCTCGATACGGCCGGCATCGCGACGTACTGCAGGCGCGCGGCGCCAAGGAGCAGCGTTGTCCCGGCGAGCAGCGTAGCTTCCGGCTCGGGGTAGGCGCCGCTTCTCAGGAACCGGAGCGCCGTCGCGGCGAGCACGAGAACGCAGCCCGTCTCGAGCACGAATGCGAACGGATGACCCGACGTTGCCGCGAGCGCCCGATGCGCCCCGGCCGGATGGTCGAGCAGCGCCAGCGACGCCACGACGGTGACGGCCAGCATCCCCGAGAAAAGCTTCGGTCGGCTGATCCGATTGACCACGAGCCTCGCCGGCGCCCACGCAGTGGCCGCGAGCGCGGCGGCGACAACGACATGACTGACGATGTGAGCTACGTCCCCCGGGTTCAAGGCGCCAGCCCCAATCAGTGCCGGGAGCGCCGAAGACGGGAAGTCCGCGAGCGCGACGCTGACGACAACGAAGAAGAGCATCAGGTCGCGCAGCTGGCGTGTCTGCCGGAAGCGGACCAGCAGCAGGACAGCGGTGAGCAGCGACGCCGCCATAACCAACGTCTCGATCGCCGCGCGCAGCCCGCTGCTGCTCAGGTGCACCGGCGAGATCGTTGCGACGATGGTTGTCGCGATCAGAAAGGCCGCGAGCGCGAGCAACCACGGCGACTCCGCCCTGCGTCCGGCAGCGATTTGGACGCTGCCCGCCCCGGGTCCGGAGAGGCCAAATTCGTATGCACGTGTCTGTGCCCTGCCGTTAGCCCTAAAACCGACAAGGCCGAACACATTGCTCATCATCCCTGTGGCAAACCCCCCAAAATGCGCTCGCGCGGTTCGCCCCGACCGACGCGTGCCCCCATAACTTTCCGGACTAACCTATGCGAAAGGTAGCACCGACATTTGGTCTCTTATAAGGATTGTCGGCGCTTCTCGACGACCGTTCGATCGGTTATTCGTCCGCTGCGGCTACTACGCGGCTCAGCGGCGGTGGTGAAGTTGCTCCAGCGCCGTGCGCGCCATCTCGGCCACCTCCGGGTCATCACGTTCGCTCGCGCGGCGGTAGGCCTGAGTGGCCCCAGCCGTATCTCCCCGAACCGCCAGGAGCGCGCCTAGGTTGAAGGCCGCGGTGGCGTCGCCGCGCTCGTCCGCCCGCCGGTAGGCGGCGACCGCGCCGTCGAGATCGCCGTGCTGTTGAAGCACCACGCCGAGATTGGACGCCGCGGCCAGATCGCCGCGCGACTCGGCCCGCCGGTAGGCGGCAACCGCGCCGGGCAGGTCGCCCCGGTCGAGCATCAGTCCCGCGAGGTTGAACGCGCCCGTCGCGTCGCCTCGTTGGTCGGCGCGCCGGTATGCCGCCACGGCGCCTTCGGCGTCCCCGCGCTGCTCGAGCAGCACGCCGAGGTTCGACGCCGCGGCAGGATGGCCGCGCTCGTCTGCGCGCCGGTAAGCGCTTAGCGCGGCGGCCTGGTCACCCCGCTCGAGGAGCAGGCCTCCGAGGTTGAACGCACCAGTGGCATCGCCACGCTCATCGGCACGCTGGTAAGCGGCGAATGCTGACTCGGTGTCTTCACGCTCGTTGGGCCTAACCGCGCCGGCCGCGACAGGCGCAGCGGCAAGCGCCGCGGCAGCGACTGGTAACGCGGCCGAGGCCGGTGCTTCGGCGCCAAGCGGCCCGGCGCCGTTGCCGCGGCCGTTGCTGGATGGCTCGGCGACGGCCGGCGCCGGTCGAGCGCCCGCCGCCTCCGCCAAGGCCGGCCCCTCGCCGGCGGCGCGGGCGGCGCCCAGCGGGAGCGCGCGCCGCAGGAACGGCGTCGCGACGGCGGCGGCCGCGATCAGCGCCAGCACGATCAGCAGCAACGTAGCCGTACCTGTGCTCGTGTGAGACAGGCCCGGCAGACCGGCGGACTTGACGATCGGCCGGGTGTCGGTCGGGGCCGCGGCGCTCAGCGCACCCGAGCTGGGGGCGGATGGCGAAGCGCCCGTAGAGGGCGCCGCCGGCCCTGGCGAAGCCGGTTGTGGCGCGTACACGCGTCCGAGGCCGTCGGTTCCGCTTCCGTGTCCTGCGACCGCCCCCAAAGTCGCCCCGCTAACGATCGGCGTGAGCGCTCCGTCGACCCCCGATACCAGCGCGCCTGGGAAGGTCAGAACGCTCGTGAACCCGGCGGGCCGGCCACACCCATCAACCGCCGTCTGCCGCAAGGTGACTGCGGCCTGCTGCTCCATCAGACGCTCACGGATGACGTTCATTCCGAGCTTGTGTGCCACCTGTGCCTCGCCCAGGGGGTGAGACGTGCCGATTCCGGTGCGCAGCGTCAGCAGCTGACGATCCTGCGGAGGAAGCGTCGACATGCATGCGCCAAGCCGCGTGACGAGCCGGTCTAGATAGTGATCCCAGACCGGCGCCGGCGCGCTCAGCGGCGGCGGCGTCAGCGCGCGCCATACCGTGGGCCCGGCCGGCGGCACGTACGTGCCGTGCGAGGCCGCAGGATCTGCGCTGGCGAGATTGGCCTCGACCACGGTTGCCGAGGATCCATACGGCGATGTCGTCGGCGCACCGCCGTACGGCGTTGCTGCCGCGCCATAACCCGTGCCTGAGCCGGATGCGCCGTAACCCGTGCCTGAGCCGGATGCGCCGTAACCCGCGCCTGAGCCGGAAGGTGATATCGCGCCGCCGCCACCCAGGAGCAGAGTCAGCGCGCTTGCAGCCGGGCCGGACGTCCCGGCCGGAGCTCCAGCCGCCGTCGTCGGCGTGGCAGCCGTCGAGCTGCCCGGGTTCGAGCCGACGCCGCCCACCGGGCCTCCAGGAACGGACACGGTCGGGGTAGAGGCGGAAGGCGTGGAGCCTGTGGGGGCGGTGGCGGAAGGTGTGCTCTTAGGGGAAGGCGTGCTCTTGGCTGAAGGCGTGCTCTTGGCCGAAGGCGCGGTCGTTGACGGCGTCGGGACCGATGGCGAGCCCGCCGGCGGTTTGCTCGCCGGAGGCGGGCTGGCCGAATGCGTGCTCGTCGCGGACGTGCTCGTCGACGGGGTGCTGACGGAGGGCACGGTTGCGGTGGCCGAAGGCGTGCTGGCCG
>JAFAZV010000368.1 GCA_019239445.1 Solirubrobacterales bacterium | reverse complement strand
CGTCGAGGATCGTCCGCTGATGGCGCGCCGCGCGGTGTTTCTCGATCGCGATGGCGTGATCAATCGCGCCGTCGTGCGCGACGGTAAACCGTATCCGCCCGCGAATCCCGACGCACTCGTGATCCTCGACGGCGTCGCCGACGCGCTCGAGGAGATCCTGTCGGCGAGCCGTGAGCTGCGCCCGCTGATCCTCGTGGGAGCGCCGGTCCAGGCCGAGGGCGGGCTGTTCAACGCCGCCATCGTGATCCACCGCGGGCGCGTCCTCGGCGCGGTCCCCAAGAGCTACCTCCCCGAGTACCGCGAGTACTACGAGAAGCGCCAGTTCCGCGCCGCCCGGGACTTGACCGTCACCGGCATCGAGCTGCTCGGGCAGAGCGTGCCTGTCGGCGCCGACCTGCTGTTCACCTGCCGTGATGTCGAGAACCTGACCCTTTACGTCGAGGTCTGCGAGGACTTCTGGGCCCCCATCCCGGTCAGCAGCTACGGCGCCCTGGCCGGCGCCACCGTGCTTGCGAACCTGTCGGCCAGCAACATCACGATCGGCAAGGCCGACTTCCGCAAGCTGCTGTGCGCCTCGCATTCCGCGCGGGCGATCGCCGGGTACCTGTTCACCGCCGCCGGGATGGGCGAGTCGACGACCGACCTGGCCTGGGACGGCCAGGCGCTGATCTACGAGAACGGCGACCTGCTCGCCGAGGCCGAGCGCTTCGCCAGGGACGAGCAGCTGCTGTTGGCCGACGTCGACCTCGACCGGATCGTCGCCGATCGCGCGAGCTTCAGCACCTTCGGCGACGCGATCCACGACCACCACGAGCGGGTGCGCAGCTTGCGCCGCGTCGAGTTCGAGCTCGCGCCTGCCGCCCGGGCTTCGGTGCTGCTGCGCACGGTCGAGCGGCTCCCGTACGTGCCGGCCGATCCTGTCCGGCGCAGCGAGCGCTGCGAGGAGGTCTACAGCATCCAGGTCCGCGGGCTCGAAACGCGGCTGCAGGCGACCGGCATCGAGAAAGTAGTGATCGGCGTCTCGGGCGGGCTTGACTCGACCCACGCCCTGATCGTCTGCGCGCGCGCCTTCGATCGTCTCGGGCTGCCACGGGAGAACGTTCTCGCCTACACGATGCCGGGTTTCGCGACGAGCGAGCTGACGCTGCGTAACTCCCGGCGGTTGATGGAATCGCTCGAGGTCAGTGCGGCCGAGATCGACATCCGCCCGTCGGCCATGCAGATGCTTCGCGACCTCGGCCACCCGGCGGCAGACCATGAGCCGGTCTACGACATCACCTACGAGAATGTCCAGGCCGGCGAGCGGACTTCGCACCTGTTCCGCCTCGCGAACCACCACCGCGCGCTCGTCGTGGGCACGGGCGATCTGTCGGAGCTCGCGCTCGGCTGGAGCACCTACGGCGTCGGCGATCAGATGTCCCACTACAACGTCAACGCGTCCGTGCCGAAGACGCTGATCCAGTTCCTCATCCGGTGGGCGATCGACACCGAACAGTTCTCCGAGCCGGCGAGCGCGGTGCTCTCCTCGGTGCTCGACACCGCGATCTCGCCTGAGCTGATCCCGGCCCAGGAACCCGACCGCGACCGTCCGGGCGCCGACAGCGAGAGCATCGTCGGCCCCTACGAGCTGCAGGATTTCTTCCTCTACTACGTGCTGCGCTTCGGCTACGCCCCGAGCAAGATCGCCTTTCTGGCCGTGCAGGCGTGGGGTGAGAAGTATTCGTTGGGCGAGATCAAGCACTGGCTCGGCGTGTTCCTCGAGCGCTTCTTTCACATCAGCCAGTTCAAGCGCTCGGCGATCCCGAACGCGCCCAAAGTCGGAACAGGCGGTTCGTTGTCACCCCGCGGCGACTGGCGGGCGCCGAGCGACGGAACGGCGGCGGCCTGGGTCGCCGAGCTACGCGCGCACGTGCCTGAAGAGGTAGAGCGCTGAGGCGCCGCCTCGGCGCCTGGGGGATCGTCGTCCTCGCTACGGTCGGCGGCGGCTGGGTCGCCGAGCGGATCGGGCTGCCGTCCGGATACCTGTTCGCGGCGCTGCTGACCGGGCTCGTGTTCGCGATCGCGCGGCCGGGGCGCGTCGTGCTCCCGGAGGCCGGCTTCCGGCTCGGCCAGGCGATCACCGGGGTGGCCCTGGGCACGTTCCTTCAGTCCTCGACGCTTAGCGGCTTGGGGGGCCGCTGGTTTGCCGTCATCGGCGTCAGCCTCGCGACCCTGGCGGTCACGATCATCGCCGGGCTGGTGCTGGCCAAGGTCGCCGACGTCGATCGCCCGACGGCCTCGCTGGGCATGATCGCGGGCGGCGCTTCGGGCATCGTCGGGATGGCCGACGAGCTCGGAGGCGACGACCGGCTGGTGGCTTTCATGCAGTACCTGCGCGTGCTCGTGATCACTCTGCTGACGCCGCTGCTGGTGCCGATCGTGTTCGGCGTCCACGCTCGGAACGGAGGCGCGAGCGCTCACCTCGGCGCGTTCGGAACGCCGAGCGGGTGGGCATTGACCGTGGGTGCCGGAGCGCTCGGCGCCGCGCTCGGCCCGCGGCTTCGGCTCCCGGCGCCGGCGCTACTCGGGCCGCTGATCCTCACCAGCGTGCTGTCGCTGTCCGGCGCGATCGGCGGCGAGCAGGTTCCGCCGCTCGTGCGGGAGGTCGCTTTCGCGCTCATCGGGCTGAGGATCGGGCTCGGGTTCGACCGCGAGACGCTGCGGCGGATGGCGCGGCTGGCGATACCGGTCGCGGCTTCGATGGTGTTCCTGCTCGTCGCGTGCTTTGGTCTGGGCTGGATCCTGAAGCCGACGGCGCACGTCTCGCTGCTCGACGGCTACCTGGCCACCACCCCGGGTGGCCTTTATGCCGTACTCCCGATCGCCTACGGCTCCGGCGCGAACACGACGTTCGTGCTGGCTGTCCAGGGCCTGCGGCTGCTGGCGATGATGCTCGCCGCTCCTGCGCTCGTCCGCTGGCTCCTGCGTTCAGGCGGACCTCATCGGTCGCGCGCGGCGCAGACAACTGGCGGCGATCAGCCCGTGTACCGGAGAATGACTCCCTCGTCGCCCTCCAGCACGAGCTCGCGCGGATCGAGCTCGAGCTGAGTCCGCGTCGCGTGCGTCGAGAGCTCGAGTACGGCGTGCGACCCGAGCTCCGCCTCGAGCCGCAGCGGCACCGGATTCGAGCTGAAGTTGAGCGCTACGAGCAGCCGCTGGTCCTCGAGCTCGCGGCTGAAACAGAAGATGTCGGGGGCAGCGTCGAGGGAGCGCTGAGTTCCGGCCGTCAGCGCGGGCGCGCTCGCCCGCAGCGCGATCAGACGGCGCACGAACGCGAGCGTCGAGGCCTCGTCCTCCTGCTGGACCTCGGCGGCCAAGGTCTCGGCGTCGGCGACCAGCGGCAGCCACGGCGCGCCGGTGGTGAACCCGGCCCCGGGACCGGCGGCTGACGGGGGCTGCCAGGGGATCGGCGCTCGCTCCGGGTCGCGCCCATCGACATCGACAACGCGCTCGCCGGGAACGTCCGCGTCGGGCAGGCCGAGCTCCTGGCCCTGGAACACGAATGCGGTGCCGCGCATCGCGCAGACGAGCATCGCCGCCACGCGGGCCCGGCGGCGCCCCTGCTCAGGCGAGTCTGCGTAGCGGCTCGCCACGCGCGGATGGTCGTGGTTCTCGAGGAACCACGTCGGCCAGGCTGCCGCGGTCGCCAGCTGCTGGAATTGCTCGACCGAGCCGCGCACGGTCTGCGCCTCCCACGGCAGATGCACGAAGACGAAGTTGTGGGCCAGGTGGAGCTGGTCGCCGGAGTTGATGTACGCCACCACCCGCTCGAGGTCATACAGGTACACCTCGCCGACCAGGACGCGATCTTCGTAGGTGTCGACGAGCGCGCGCAGCCGCCGCAGCCGGTCGTGAATCGTCGGCCAGTCCTGGTCGTGGCGCCGGGCGAGCTCGTTGTCGCCCAGTGCGGGGTCCTTGGCCAGCTTGTAGACGACGTCGATCCGAAACCCGTCGACCCCGCGATCGAGCCAGAATCGCACAACATCCTGCATCGCGGCCTCGACCTCCGGGTTCTCCCAGTTCAGCTCCGGCTGCTCGGCCATGAACGAGTGCAGGTAGTACTGGCCGCTGGGCGCGTCCAGTGTCCAGGCCGGCCCCACGGCCTGGAACGACGACTGCCAGTTGTTCGGCAAGCCGCCGCCGGGGCGCGGATCGCGCCACACGTACCAGTCCCGCCGCGCGTTTGTCCGCTCGGCGCGTGACTGCGCGAACCAGGGATGGCGATCGGAGGTGTGATTCGGAACCCAGTCGATGATCACCTTGATGCCGCGTGCGTGAGCGGCTTCGAGCAGCTGGTCGAAGTCGGCCAGGCTCCCGAACAGCGGATCGACGTCGGTGTAATCGGATACGTCGTAGCCGAAGTCGGCCATCGGGGAGCGGAAGAACGGAGACAGCCAGATAGCGTCTACGCCCAGCCAGGCGATGTAGTCCAGGTGCGCCGTGATCCCGGCCAGATCACCGACGCCGTCCCCGTTCGAGTCGGCGAAGCTGCGCGGGTAGATCTGGTAGATGACGGCGCGTTGCCACCACGGCTGTGCGCGCCGGTCCCGGGGGTCGTTCGAGCTCATGCGGTTGTTGTCATCCCGTTGCCGGCGCACATCCTGCCGAAACTCCGGCGTGCCGGCCGGGTAGAGATAGGTGGGTGCGCACCGAGCTTCACTTTCATCTGCTTCCGGACGTCGACGATGGGCCTCGCGATGATCGCGAGGCGATCGAGCTGGCGTCCCTTGCGGTGGCCGACGGAACGCGCCGGGTCGTGGCGACCCCGCACGTCAGCCAGACCGACCTCCGCACGCTCGCCGGCCGCGTCCAGGCGCTCCGTCGGGTACTCGCCGAGGCTGGGGTCGCGCTGCACGTCGCCGCCGGCGGCGAGCTCTCGCCGACCGACGTCGCCGGCCTCGCCCAGCGCGAGCTCGAGCTGGTTGCGCAGGGGCCGCCGGACACCCGGTGGCTGCTGCTCGAGGCGCCGCTGTACCACGATCCGCTGGGCCTTCGCGCCGCGGCGGAGGAACTCCGGGCGCGGGGCTTCGGCGTCCTCATCGCCCATCCCGAGCGCTCGGACGGGCTGACCCTCGAGGAGCTCGGCCGCCATGCTGAGCGCTCCTCGCCCGTGCAGATCAACGCCACCTCGCTCGCCGGGCTGCACGGCCCCGGGGCCGCGCGGCTGGCGCTCACGATTGCGGGTTCGGGTCTGCCGTTTGTCGTCGCCTCGGATGCTCATTCCCCCGAGCGTCCCCCGATGCTGAGCCAGGCCGCCGCGTCGCTGGCTGCCGCTGGCGTCGATCCGGTGCTGATCAGGGCGGCGGTTGACACCGGGCCGGCGGAGCTGTTCGAGCGCGGCCGCCTCACCTTCGGCTCGACCCAGCTGCAGTTCGCGTCGCCGGCGCGCCGGCGCGCGGCGTGAGCGACAAGCCGCTCGCCATCCGCGCCGGCGTGCGCACGATCGAGATCACCCGTCCGGGCAAGCAACTGTTCCCTTCGGGCATAACGAAGGCCGATTTGGCCGGCTACTACGAGCGTGCCGCGGCGCCGATGCTGGCGCAGGTCGCCGACCGGCCGCTCAACCTCGAGCGCTTTCCGGATGGCATCGCCGGTCATCGCATCATGCAGCAGCACGCGAGCGCCCACTTCCCCAGCTGGATCGCGCGCGTCGAGGTGGGCAAGCGCGGGGGCACGGTCGAGCACGTGGTGGCCACTCAGCCGGCAACCCTCGTTTACCTGGCTGGACAGGGATGCATCACGCTGCACGCGTGGCTTAGCCGGCGCGACCGGCTGTTCCGTCCCGATCGGCTGATCGTCGACCTCGATCCAACCGCGGACGATCCGCACGCCATCCGGCAGGCGGCTCTGAAGGTCGGCGAGCTGCTCCGCGAGCTCGGACTCAGGCCCTGGGCGATGGCGACCGGATCGCGCGGTTATCACCTCGTGGTCCCGCTCCAGCGCCGGGCCGACTTCGACCAGGTCCGCCAGTTCGCACACGACCTCGCCGTACTCGCCGTGGCGCGTAACGGCGATACGTTCACCATCGAGCAGCGCAAGGCCAAGCGCGAAGGACGCATCCTCATCGACACATTGCGCAACGGTTACGGGCACACGGCGGTGGCGCCTTACTCGGTGCGCCCACGGCCCACCGCGCCCGTGGCCACGCCGCTGCACTGGGACGAGCTGTCAGACCCCGCTACTCGCGCCGATCGCTGGACGATCCGTACGGTCATCGAGAGACTCGAGCGTGACGGCGATCCGTGGGGGCGGATCGGCGAGGATGCCCAGACGCTCAGGCCGGCGCGCCGGCGCCTTGCCGACGCGCTGGCCGAGCTTCCCGTTCGGGCCTAGTGTTCCGTGCGCTCTTCTTTGACCGCGGCCGCGGCTTCGCCGAGACGGCTCGCCTCATCCCGCGTGCTCAGAGCCTGTTCGGCTTCCCGCTGAGCCTCGACCTTCTCCTGCAGCGCATCTAGACGACGCTCCGGAGCCGTCTCCTCGATCCGCTCCTCGGTTCGCTCCTGAACCTCGCGGCTCGCCTCCGTGAGGCGCTCTTCGACTGCCGCAGCGCTCTGTCGTTGGCGCTCATGCTCGGCCTCAGCCTGCTCGCGCCGCCGTGAAGCGCGCGATTCGGCCTGCTGGCGCCTGCGCTGCGCCTGCTGACCGCGCTGCTCAGCCCGCGCCCGAGCCTGTCCCGTGGTCCGCCGCGCCTTGCTCCGCAACCGGATCGCCTGCTCGCGCTCGTGCACAGCCAGCGACCGGCGGCGCGCGTCCTCACGCAGCTCGGGGTCGAGCATCAACGTCCCCGCCACGGAGCGCGCGGTGGCGTCGGCCCGGTCGACTGCGGCGCGCGCCCGGCTCTTCGGCCCGGCACCGTCTCCAGGCAGGACCCCGATCGCGATGTCGAGCGGCAAGCGAGCCAGCCGCAGCGACGTGGTAAAGGCGGTCCGGGGAATGACACGTAGGTTCATGAGTGCTCCTTGGTTTCGATTTGCGCTGCTCGCTGCTCGTGCTCACGGGCCTCACGTTCGAGGCGCTCGGCCTCCTCGGTGGCCGCGACACGATCCTGCGCACCCTGATCCTCGACTTGCTCAGCCGCGCTCAGCTCCGCCTGCCGGCTTGATTCCGCCGCCGCCTCGCGGCGCCGGCGCTCCTCCTCGGCCTGCTGGTCGGCCTGCGCGCGCTCCTCCTCGATCCGCCGCTCGCGCTGCTGCGCCGCGACCTCGTTCTCCAGGCGCTGACGCTCGAGATCGGTCTCCGTCTGCTCCTGGCGCAGCCGCGCCTGGGCATCGCGCTGACGTGCGTGGGCGTCCCGCTCGCGCGACTCGAGCTCGGCATCCGACTGGGCCTCCTGCAGCCGTCCCTCGCGGGCCAGCTGCTCCTGCCCGGTTGCCGAGCCGATCATCTCCTTCACTTTTCCGACGACCTTCCCGGAGACGCCTCCGGCGGTCCGCTCTGAATCCTGGTTCTGGGGCAAAACTGACTTTCTCCTGTTGGTTTGCGTCACGTTCGGATACCCGGGCCTGGCCGACCCGACTCAGACGGCGCTCGGGAGACGTCAGGAAGACGACGACGCGCCGAGAGGCTCGCGCCAGGCCTGCCATGAAGAAATTCCCTCTGGCCTGGTATCTGTACTCAGATCCGCGCTCAGAACATCCATCGGAGTGCCGGCAGCCTGAGGGCGGACTGAGATGGGAACATAGCTGGCTTAGAGCGACGGAGGTAGCCGTGAGGAAGGTCGCGTTCGGGGATGCCCACGGGATCGTCCCTACCTCCTGAACCAGAACTACGTTCAGGCGGGGACGAGCCTCCCACACGGGTCGAGCTCCAGAGCCTGAACTCGATCGTCGTCTCGATCACCGAGACCTCGACCGCCCCGAACGAGAACCTGGCCACAGGCACGGCGACCGGTCGTCTGAGGTCAAGCGCCAGGAATTTTGGGCGATCGGCGCCAGCTCGTACCACATCATCCTTCACTGCACGAGCGACGTCGGCCACGGCTGGAGGTCTTGACGCCGGCCGGCGGTAGAAAGTTCCATGACCTACGACGTGGCCCGAGGGTTCGGGAGATATCTACCGCGTGGCGGTAGCTCGACCCCATTCGGTGCGTGTCGGGTCAACGAGGGGGACGTTTCTCCCGCGTATCGACCTGCGGAGTCGGCCTGCGCATCGACGACGGACTCGCCGTACCTCCCGCGGGCGCCGTAGCGCCGTCGGCTCAGATGCGGCGAGGTAAGCCGAAGCGGCCGAGGAGCGACGGGTCGAAGAAGAACGTGAGCTCGGCGATCTGCTCACCGCTCAACGTGAGGGCGAGCATGCCCCACGCACGCGAGTGCAGATAGCAGCCGAACGCGGGCTGGCCGTTCGCCCGAGTTGGGCGCAGCTCGAGCGGCGCGCCGCGCACCAGGGCGCGGTAGTCGAGGAACGCGGCGATGGGCTCGTGACCGATGTACTCCAGCGGCAGCGGCGGCATCGTCAGCCGCGCCTCGTCGGTCAGGAGCGCCACGACACGCTCCGTGTCGCCGGCCTCCACGGCATCGCTGAACTGCCCGACTAGCTGGCGCTCGGCAGGCGAGTCCGGCAACGGCGCCCGCTCGAGCGCAGGCACCCGCGCGTCGAGTGTCGCCCGCGCGCGCTGCAGCGCACCTTTGACCGACTGCGGCGTGACGTCGAGCATTGACGCGACTTCCTCAGTGCGGAAGCCCAGGGCGTCGCGCAGCACAAGCGCAGCGCGCTGTCGCTCGGGGAGCTGCTGGAGCCCGGCGACGAACGCGAGCTGCGTCGCCTCGCGCTGTTCGTAGCGCGCCTCGGGTCCCGGCGCGAAGTCGGGCAGCATGACGTCGGGATAAGGCTCGAGCCAGGACGGCTCGACGTAGCGGGTGGGCGGCGGTGCGTTCAATGTGTCCTCCACCGCGGGTCGACGCCCGCGTTCGCGCAGGGCGTTGAGGCAGCGGTTTGTCGCAATCCGGTAGAGCCACGCGCGCAGCGACGAGCGCTCCTCGAATCCGCCGAGCCCGCGCCAGGCGGCGAGCAACGTTTCCTGGACCACGTCCTCGGCGTCCTGCAGCGAACCGAGCATGCGGTAGCAGTGCAGCTGCAGCTCGCGCCGGTGCGGGTCAACCAACGCCGCGAATGCGCGCTCATCGCCTGTCTTTGCCTGCTCGATCGACATCCGCTCATAAGGACACCGGGTGAGGCGAAAGCGGACCGGTCCGTTTTCCCACGAGGCGGTGTCTCGTCGTACCAACCAGTCAACGATCGCAGGAAAGGGGAACCAAGATGGGAAGGGTCGTGATCAGCGAGAACGTCTCGCTCGATGGAGTCGTCCAGGACCCGACGGGCGAGGAAGGCTTCAGGCACGGCGGCTGGTTCAGCCAGTTTGGGGAGCGGGACCGCGAGGCGTGGGTCAAGGTCGAGTTCGACGAGGCGCTGCGGGCCGAGGCCATGCTCCTGGGACGGCGGAGCTATGAGTACTTCGCTGCTCGGTTCCGGTCCCGGACCGGCGAGTGGGCGGACAGGCTGGCCAGCATGCCGAAGTACATCGTGTCATCGTCGCGCGTGGATACCGATTGGGGCAACTCGACGGTGCTCGAGGGGGACGTGGTCAGCGAGGTCGCGAAGCTCAAGCAGGAGCTGGACGGGGAGATCGTCGTCTACGCCAGCCGCGCGCTCGTGCACACGCTGATGGAGCACGACCTGGCGGACGAGCTGCGGTTGATCGTCTTCCCGGTCGTGCTTGGGATCGGCGACCGTCTGTTCGGCGAAACCACCGACAAGAAACCCGTTCGCCTCCTCGACAGCGGCACCGTCGGTGACGGTCTCGCCTACCTCACCTATGGGCTCCTATGACCACACGATCATCAAAACGCTTCATCGCTGCCATGCAGGTCACGCTTGACGGCTACATCGTTGACGCCACCGGTGCGGCCGACTGGGTGGATTCTTGGGCCGACGGTCTCGAGCTACTGCCACAAGTCGATACGTTCGTCCTCGGCGGCGGGATGTTCCCCGATTACGAGCGGTTCTGGGCGGCGATCCTGGACGACCCCGACGCGGCCGCTGAGTGGCTCGGACGCGAGCCTTATCCGCGCGAGCTCACCTATGCGCGTGTCGCCGCCGAGACCCCGCATCTGGTGCTGTCGACCACGCTCCGCCACGTCACATGGCCGACGGCACGGATCGTCCGACACGTGGACGATCTCCACGTCGTGAAACGGCAGGGCGGCAACGCCGCCTACGTGGTCGGAGGCCCCGGGTTGCTCCACAGCCTGGTCAACTTCGGTCTGCTCGACGAGCTTCGCCTGATCGTGCACCCCGTTGCCGTGGGAGCCGGGACGCCTCTCTTCGGAGGCGTCGCCGAGAGACAGGCGCCTGAGCTCCTGAGGACGGAGCCAGCGCGAGCGGGCCTCGTCGACCTCACCCACCGCCGATGACACACATGCCTACGAAGGAAGTTCACTGACCCGACTGTCCCTAAATCGCGCGGCGGCCCGCGTGCGTGCGGCCTGACGGACCAGGTGATCGCGCTCGGCGACGCCCGTGGCCCGACGGGCCGCATCCGCGTAGGCCGTCGCGGCGGCACGGAAGTCGCCGTCGAGCTCGTGCAGGTGGCCACGGACGGCGTGCCATCGGTGCCGCTCGCCGAGCACCTCGCGCAGCCGGTCGGTCTCGCGCAACCCAGCGGCGGCGCCGAGGACGTGGCCGACCGCCACCGCGCGCCCGAGCACCGCGGCGGGGTCCTGGCGCACTGGGTCCTCGGTGAGGGCGAGGAGGTCGTCGTACCACGCCAGGATCTGCGGCCAGTCGGTCTCCTCGGCGCTCGCCGCGTCGTCGTGCAGGGCGGCGATGGCAGCCTCGACCTGGTAGCGACCGGGGCGCTGAACCGCCAGCGCCGACTGCAGGACGCGCACGCCCTCGGCGATCTTGCGGGTGTCCCACAGCCCACGGTCCTGCCGGTCGAGAGTGACGATGCGACCCTCTGAGTCGAGTCGGGCCGAAAGGCGGGCATGGTTGAGGAGCATGAGTGCGAGCAGCCCGCGCGCCTCCGGCTCGTCGGTGGCCAGGGTGAGCTGGCGGGCGAGTCGGATCGCCTCACCGGCCAGGTCCACGCGGCCCACGTGGCCCGCCGTGTAGATGACGTAGAGCACGCGCAGCACGACGGCGAGGTCCCCGGGTTGGTCCAGGCGGCGCGCGGGCGGGCCGGCCAGAACGCGCTTGGCCCGGCTGATCCGCTGAGCCATCGTCGCCTCCGGCACGTAGAAGGCGTCGGCGATCTCGCGGGTCGTGAGGCCGCCGACGGCGCGGAGGGTCAGCGCGACCTGGGAGGCGGGCGCTAGATCGGTGTGGCAGCAGCAGAAGAGCAGGAAGAGGGTGTCGTCGCCCTCCTCGGTGGCGGCGGGCCTCGGCTCGGCGTACGTCGCCTCCTCCCGGCGCAGACGTGCGGCCTCGCTGCGGCGGGCATCGACGAGCCGCCGGGTGGCGACCGTCGCCAGCCACGCGCCGGGCGCGCGCGGCGGGTGCTCGGGCCAAACCCGCAGCGCCTCGAGCAGCGCCTCCTGCAGCGCGTCCTCGGCGGCATCGAAGTCCTCGCCTCGCCGGACGAGCCACGCGAGCACCCGCGGGACGAGGGCGCGTAGGGCGCCCTCGTCCAGTCGTCGTGCCTGCTCGTCGATCACGCCGGATCAGTCGTTCGCGGACGCCTCGGACATGACCTCCCGGACGTCGATCCACTCGTACAGGGGCTCTCGGCCCGGTCCGGGCTCCGAGGAGACGTAGGCTGCGAGCTCGAGCGCACGCTCGTGCGAGTCCACATCGATCATGTACCAGCCGGCCACGAGGTCGCTCGTCTCGGGCAGGGGGCCGTCGGTGGTGACAGGCGCGGCGTCCGGACCGCCGTAGCGCACCCAGGTGCGGGTCGGCGTGAGCGCCTGCGCGTCGACGTACTCGCCGTTGCGCTCGAGCAGCTCCTTGACGTGCTTCTGAAAGGCCATGTGCGCCTCGACATCCTCGGGCGCCCACTGGTCCATCGGGGGGAAGGGGTGGTGCGGCTCCGGGCCGCCGCGGTAGTGCTTCAGGAGCAGGTACTTCGGCATGGTGGCCTCCTGGTGTCATGGGCCGCGCCTGTCGTGGCCCTTCACCCGTTGAGCGGAGCCGTTCAGGGCTTCTCGACATGGAATCACTCATCCCGTTCCGAGTCCGAGGCGTACGCGGACCCGGAGCCGCCGACGCGGCCCCCGCAGAGCGGCGCCGCCGCCGCTACGGGCGGACGAGCCGGTGGCGCGGGCCGCGGTGGAGGGTCACTCCTCTAGACCAGCGACTTGGCCATCCATCGATCGGCGAACGGCTCGTCGTTGAAAGGCGGTACCTCGACATAGCCCGCGGAGCGGTAGAGCGCGATCGCTTCCGGCAGCACGTCGCTGGTCTCGATGTGCGCAACGCTTGAACCGTGCTCACGCGCGAGGTCCTCGAGGTGCTCGAGGAGGCGGCGACCGAGCCCCAGGCCCCGAGCCGACTCGGCGAGCCACATGCGTTTGATGTCCGTGACGTCGCTGGGCTGGTGCTTGACCGCTCCGCAGCCGATGGCCTCGCCCCGCAGACAAGCGATCACGAACGCGCCGTTCGGCGGGCGCACTTCGTGCGGCTTGGCGGTCGCGCCTCGGCTGGGATCGAAGCCGCGCTGCGGTGCCCGCCGGTTTAGCTCCGCCACGTACGCGCGCAGGCAGCGTTGCGCGTCGGGCGCTTCCGGATCGACCTGCCGCAGCTCGACCAGCGAGGTCGTTATGAGGCGCTCGACGGTTCGCATGGCTGCGACGAGCTCGTCCTGCTGTGCGCCGCTAAGCGGGGCAAGAATCGACACGGCGAGCTCGTCACTGCGCTCGTCGAGGATCGCCCGCTCGGCAAGACCCTTTTCGGTGAGCCGGGCCACGCGGATACGACGGTCGACGTCGCTCGGCGTCAACCGGATCAGCTCGTCGGATTCGAGCGCCCGGAGCATGCGGCTCATCTGGCCTGAGTCGACATCGAGGCGTGAGCGCAGCATCACAACCTCGGCTCCTTCCGTCCCGATCTCCCAGAGCAATCGCGATACGGCCAGCGGCCTGTCGCGGGACGCGAACTGGTCGTTCAGTGCGCCGACCCGCTGGGTGACCGTGCGGCTGAAGCGGCGGATCTCTGCCACGCGCGCCGACATTCTCTGATCATAGTCAGAGAATGCTGCAGGCGCAACGTGGCGTTCCGGTCAAACGACCATGCTGGTCGTTGCGACGCTGCGGCTACTCGGCGCCTGAGAGGTGGGCGGCGATGTAGTCCCGCGAGAGGCGCTTGGGCGCTCGCGTCAGCCACGCTTCGACGATCAACTCCCGCAGCTCGTCGAGCGGGATCCGCTCCAGTCGGACGAGCACAGCGGCGTAGCCGTCGAAGTGCGGGGTGGTGAAGTAGATGTCGGGGGCGTCGGCGATCAGGGCCTCCTTGGCCTGAAGGTGCTCGACTCGGGCACCGAGAATCGGACCGCTCGGCGCTCTATCGCCAAGGGCTTGCAGGTCCGCCTTACGCAGTGGCCGCTCCCACACGAACCCTTTGTTGCGTACATGCCAACCCTGGCTGCCGTGGATGAAGCGCTCGCCCGTCTCCGGTAGCGAGAGCGCAATGCGGCGGACATCGTCCCAGGTAGCCACGCGGCCGAGCGTAGGGCTGGCTCATGGAACCTTCAAGTCCGCTGCGAAGTCGTCGCTCTCAGGGAGTCAGACGTTGACGCGGAATCGCTCGCGGTACTCCGCCGGTGAGATCCCGACCCGGCGATGGAAGGCGCGGCGTAGCACCTCGGCGCTGGCGAAACCTGTTGCCTGGGCCACGGCTTCGAGCGAGGGGGCGCCGTCTTCGAGCAGGTCACGTGCGCTCTCGATGCGCAGCGTTTCGACATAGGCGGCCGGTGTCTGTCCGACCTCTCGGTGGAATGCGCGGGCAAACGAGCGCTCGCTCATCAGCGCGCGCTCGGCCAGCGCGGGGACGGTGAGATCCTCGTCGAGGTGGCCTCCGATCCACGCCTGCAGCTCCCGCAGCTCCGGTCGTGCCGCTTGTTGCACGGAGAGCGCGTTACTGAATTGGGATTGCCCACCTGGCCGCTTGAGGAACACGACAAGGTTCTGTGCGATAGCGAGCGCAACTCGTGGACCAAGGTCCTCCTCTACGAGCGCAAGCGCGAGATCGATCCCGGCGCTGATGCCGGCTGAGGTCCAGACGTCTCCGTCGTGGATGAACACGGGATCCGCCTCGACGTGGATACGCGCGTAGCTGCGGGCGAGGTCATCGCAGAAGGCCCAATGGGTGGTCGCTTTGCGGTCGTCGAGCAGCCCAGCGGCGGCGAGTAGGTACGCGCCGGTGCACACGGAGACGGTCCGGCGTGCGTGGCGTGACGCGCGGATGATCCAACCGATGAGCGCTTCGTCTTCGGCCGCCGCGCGAGCTCCCTCTCCTCCCGCGACAACGAACGTCTCGTGGCGCGGCGGCGGCTCGGGCAGCGGTGCCACGCCCAGGCGCAGCCCGTTTTCCATCTTGATGACGTCAGTCTCCGTCGGCCCGACAACTTCGACTCGATATGCATCTGGAACCTCTCGAGACGCCTGGGTGAAGACTTCGACCGGACCGAGAACGTCGAGCGCGTGGCAGCCCTCGACCGCCAACACGAGGATCCGACGAGGACGTGGCACGTGCACATCTTGCCGTCATCGCGATCCTGCGCCAAGGACCGACATCCCATGGATCCAGCCAGCGCAGGCGTAGGTGCGTACGCGCCACCGCCGCGGGAGGGGCTATCGGAGCGCCATCGCTCGTACGGAGTGGGCTGGCATCAATCAGGTTGGCAGGGATCGTGGGGTATATGACCTTGGCGCCAGAGCCCCGCGGGTGCACTATGGCTCGCACAGTCACCGTCGCCTCCTCGAGGAGCCTTCATGTTCAGCCCATCCCTCCAAAGCCACTCGATCCAGACCGACGGCGCCGGAATTCGGCGCGAGGCGTCTCCGGGGAGATCGCACGCTTCTCCCGATCGTGGGCGTCGCCGGAGTCGCAAGGAGGCCGTCAATGACACGCCTTCACGCGGACATGATGGGCGCTCGAAGTACCGCTTCGCCCGCCACTACGCCGAGATGGTCGCGGTCATGTTCATCGGGATGTTCGTGCTCATGCGTCCGACTGGCTGGTTGCTCAGCGCCTTCGGCACGAGTTGGTCTCACCTTCACCCAGCGATGAACGTGTTCGTCATGGCACTGACCATGACGTTGCCGATGGTCGCGTGGATGCATTACCGCGGACACGTGTGGCGGCCGAACGCGGAAATGGCAGCCTCGATGCTCGTCCCGACGTTCGCGGTCATGGGTCTGCTGTGGGCCGGCATCGGAAGCACCGGCTCGCTGATGGTCCCCGAGCACGTGGGAATGCTGCTGTGCATGCTGGTGGCGATGCTGCTCCGACGTGACGAATACTCCGCGTCGCACCAGAGCCATGCGCTGCTCACGATTGGCGTGTGAGGCTGGCGCAACCTCGGCGAGAAGGGCCCGCTCCGGCGGGCCCTTCTCTTGTCGGGAGGGCGATACTGACTCAGCGCCTAGCCAGGTTGCTGGCAGTCTCAGCGACGTTCTGCGCGTCGATCGATCCGTCGGCATCGACAATCGTTGCTAACGCGAGCCTGGCGGCTGAGTCGGGATCGTGAGAGGGCAGGTAGACCGTCGGATGCTGGGCGCAGTGAGCGAGAATCATCTCTAGGGTCGCGACGTGAACCTTCGGATCCGGCCCGACAGCGTCAGCGCGGCGAGCGTGGAGCTGTTCAAGTGAGGCGGTGGCGTCACCGGCGAGCATCACGTGCCGGCCCGAGTCCTCGATGCAGATGACGGAGATGTGCCCCGGAGTGTGGCCGGGCGTTTCAACGGCGACGATGCGTCCGTCGTCCGTTAGGTTGCGGCTCCGGGGAAATGCTCCGATTGGCCCGTCGTCGAGCGCGAAGGGTTCGGGCACGAACCTGGGTGGAAGCGGTTGACGCAGGATGCGGCGCATCGCCCGCGCCATCGGCGAGTGCA
>JAFAZV010000268.1 GCA_019239445.1 Solirubrobacterales bacterium | reverse complement strand
CTGGCGGGACATGCCGAAGGTGGTGTTCTCCTCGACGACCAAGGCGGTCGACTGGAACGCCCGCCTGGTCACCGGCGACGCTGTCACCGAGATCACCCGGCTCAAGACTGAGGATGGCGGTCCCATGGACGTCGGCGGCGCCACCCTGGCCGCGGCGGCGATGCGGGCTGGGCTGATCGACGAGTACGCGATCGTCACCCACCCGGTCCTGGTGGGCGGCGGCACGCCGTTCTTCACGGCCCTCGGCAACTGGGTGAACCTGACACTGGTGGAGACCCGGACGTTTCCTGACGGCGTGCTCCTGACCAGATACGAGACTAGGCGCTGAATACCCACCCTCGGGTCGGCGCGGGCTCGGGCCACCCAAGGATCTCGTGGCCGTTTTGGGATCGCCTTGAGGCGCATGCGAAGCTGGCGGCGCCGGCCGACGCAACGGGCCCGAGAAGGGACAGTTCCCGGAGGCGACACGGGGCTCCCGCCTCGTGGGCGAGCGGGCATACGGGTGCGCGCGGCCGACACGCTCGCGTTGGACGGATCACAGAAGGGCCCGCTGAAGCCGCCCGTCGGTCCGAAGTGGCTGTGGGGCCGCGCGTGACGAGGCTGCCAGGCCTCTGTTCAAAGGCCGTTCGTGCCTACGGCTGGATCGTAAGCAGGGAGTTGCTGAGCGACGGGCGCTGTTGGACGCTAGAGGGGCGGGTCCTGCTCGCTTCGCGCGGCGGCGAGCAACTCGACTAGGGCGGAGACCAGCTGCTCGAAGAGCTCCTTCCCGCGGTCGGCCGTCGCTGCACTGGGGCTTCCGACGACGCCCGATGCGGAGACGGCTGGCATTGGATAGAGCAGCACCCTGCCGACGGTGCGGTCCGGCTCGTCCACGGCCTTCTCACGCAGGACGTGCGCTGGCGCGAGATGGAGGAGCATGCTGGTCTCGGCCTCGTTAGCGTGGAAGTCCGGGGCGTCCTCTGTGTATCGGGCTGCGATGGCTGGGGTCAGCTCGAACAGCGACACAAATCGCGGACGCAGTTCTGGGAGCTCGTGGCGCAGCTGGAGCAGGGCGCTCTGGCACGGTGGGCCGTTGGTCGCGTGACCGTTGACGATCACGAGCTTTCGAAACCCAGAGGCGTATGCCCAGCGCCCGACCTCGACCACGACGGCGGTCATGGTCGTGGGCATCAGCGAGATCGTTCCTGGCCATCGTGAGGTGTGGCCGAGCGAGCATCCATAAGCGAGGCTAGGGAGCACGAGGTCGCCCGTGCGAGATGCCGCGGCGAGGCTAACCTCTTCGGCGAGGAGCGTGTCAGTCCCGGTCGCGAGGTGGGATCCGTGCTGTTCGGTGGCGCCGACGGGCAACACCGCGATCGCGCCTGCCAAGGCGGCGGCTCCGACCGCGTCCATGGCCAGGGCTGACCAGCGGGGTTCCGTCATCGCACCCATCTTTACAGGCCTCGGCGGCCGCGAGAAGATTCGCCGCCTTCGACCGATCGAGAGGAGCAGCCGTGGCCATCGTTTCCCAGTCGCCCCCGTCGTATAACGAAGCGGAGCTCGAGGCGGCCCGGCGCCGGCTCGAGGAGGTGGGAGTCAAGTACGCGATGGCGACCTACGCAGACGGCCATGGGACCGCGAAGTGCAAGTCGGTCCCACTGACGCACTTCGAGCAGATGATGCGTGGCTCTGAGTTGTTTACTGGAGCGGCGCTCGATTTGCTCGGGCAGTCGCCGGCCGATGACGAGCTGGCGGTGCATCCGGATCTCGATGCGATCGTTCAGCTCCCCTGGCGACCTACTATCGCGTTCGCGCCGGGCAACCTGTACCTACGCGGCGAGCCCTATTCCATGTGCTCGCGCACCGTGCTCACGCGTCAGGTCGCCCGCGCCCGCGAGCGAGGCTTCATCTTCAACCTCGGCATGGAGACCGAGTTTTACTTCGTCAACGTCGACGAGCACGGGCGCCCAGCGCCATGGAATCCGCGCGACGTCCTCGACAAGCCGTGCTACGACGCGATCGGCATGCTCGAGTCGCTCGACTTCCTCGACGAAATGGTCGGCCACCTGAACGCGATGGGTTGGGATGTCCACTCGTTCGATCACGAGGACGGCAACGGCCAGTACGAGTTTGACTTCTCCTACACCGACGCGATCGCTATGGGCGACAGGTTCATGCTGTTTCGCATGATGGCCAAGGAGATCGCCCGCAGCCACGGGTATGAGGCGACGTTCATGCCCAAGCCGTGGTCGGATAAGACCGGCGGCGGCGCGCACTTCAATATGTCGCTCGCCTCAGCCGACAACGGTGCGAACCTTTTCGAGCCCGAGGGTGAGGACCTTTACGGATGCGGGATCTCGACGCTCGGCTATCAGTTTCTCGCCGGGATCCTCAGGCACGCTCCCGCGATCGTTGCGGTGAGCGCTCCGACGGTCAACTCTTACAAGCGGCTGATCAAGCGTGGCTCGATGAGCGGCTCGACGTGGGCGCCGGTGTTCATCTCGTATGGGCGGAACAACCGCACGCACATGCTGCGCGTGCCGACGAAGTCACCGCGGGTGGAGTCGCGCGCGGTCGACGCGTCGGTGAACGCGTACCTAGGCGCTGCGATGGTCCTGGCCGCCGGACTTGAAGCGATCGACGAGGGCGCCGACCCCGGCCCGCCGATCGACCTCGACATGTACGTCCAGCCGGACGACAAGCTGCGGGCACTGGGCGTCCAGCAGCTGCCGCGCACGCTGCAGGAGGCGATCGATGCATTCGAGGCGAGCGACCTGGCTAGGGGCGTGTTTGGCGAGGACCTCCACCGCGCCTACGTCGACTTCAAGCGCGCCGAGTGGGAAGACTTCCACAACACGGTTTCGGACTGGGAGTGGAACCGGTACCTCACCTTCTACTGAGCTGAGCGAGTCCCCGCACATCGCAATCCCGGCCGATCGCAATCGGCACGTCCGCGCGGGCGCAGGACATCCTCCATCGATCTCCTGCCGCTGGCTCCAGCGTTGCCAGGCGACCAGCCGCAGTCAGGACCGAATTCCTCGACCTCGCACACCGCCTCGCCTCCCCCGGGGCGACGACGTAATCGGGACGTATATGCACGCCGAGGTCGGGTTCGTACGGACGCTCGGGATACTCATGCTCCGCGAGGTAAGCCTCAAACAGCAGTTCGCCTTCTGGGCGCCGCTTGGTCACAACCATCAGCGTAGGAAGCTGCGACGACACCTTCGGGCGTTGAGGCTCGCCTCGATTGCCCCTGGGAATCGTCTCGCTCTAGCGCGCTCTCGCCATCCCTGTGCTGGTCAGCGCGATGTCGTGCGTGATCCACGGACCGACCTCCGGTCACCCTGGCTGGTGTGGCAGTAGTGCGGGTGCTCCGGCCTGAGTTCGGTACGGGTTAGAGCAGCGCGTTGATCATCGCTTCGGCGACGAACGCGCCGTAGCGCTTCGGGGTCCACCCTCGTCGCATGACGAGGAGCTCGTAGAGCTCGGGAGAGCTGTATGTCCAGAGGATGTCGGCGGCGTTCGCGACGGACAGGCCCGACCGGAGGTGGCCGCCGTTGCGCAGTCGGCGGGCGTTGTCGGTCATGCGCTTGAGCCGGTCGGCATCGAGTTCGTCCTCGAGTGCTCGTACTTCCGGGTTGCTCGCGGCGGCGTCGCGGACGAGGAGCAGGATCGGCGAGGCGCGTGGCGCGAGCTCGGCGACGAACCTGCCCCAGGCGTTGATGATCGTGCGTGGGTCAGCCTCCCGCTGCTGGATCTCGTCAGACCGCTGCTCGGCCGGGACCGGGCCCTCGCCCTCAAGAGCGCGATCGCGGATCGCCCTGATCAGACCCGGCTTGCCGCCGAACGACTTGTAGATCGTGTCCGCCGATACGCCGGCCGCGGTGGCGATCGCCTGGACGGTCGTTGAGGAGTACCCGTCCCGGAGGAACATGCGTTCAGCGGTCTCGATCACTGTGTGGCGGCTCTGGCGAGCCTGCTCGCGGCGCCGCGTTGCGTCGTAGGCGCGCCTGGGCTTGACATCAGGCGAGGATCGGCCGATCATTTCGATCTAGTCTACTAGAATGAATGGAGCAGGCCGTGGTCGAAGCCGAGCAGATGGTGCAGCGACTCTTGCACGCGACCAATGATCACGACCTCGAAGCGCTCGTGGCGTGCTTTGCGGATGACTACGAGAACGTGACGCCCGCGCATCCCGCCCGAGGGTTCCGCGGCGGCGCGCAGGTCAGGCGTAACTGGGAGCAGATATTCGCCTTCGTGCCGGACCTCCGGGCCGAGGTGGCCAGAACGGCTGTCGACGGTGATGTGGTCTGGACGGAGTGGGAGATGACCGGCACCCGGCGGGACGGGAGCGCCCACTGCATGCGCGGAGTGGTGATCTTCTGCGTGCACGGCGACGTCGCGCGGTGGGCGCGGTTCTACTTAGAGCCGGTCGATCTCAGTGCCGGCACCGTCGACGACGCCGTGCGCAAGCACGTCGTGCGCTGATGATCACGATCGCCGGCGGGACCGGCCGCCTCGGGTCTCTCGTGATCAGGCGCCTCGCACAGCGTGGACTTGAGGTTCGGGTGATCACCCGCGACCCAGCGCGTGCGGCTCATCTGCGGGATCTTTCGGTGGAGATCGTGGCGGCAGACGTCCGCGACCGCGCCGGCATCCGCACAGCATTGCAGGGCGCCAGCACCGTTCTCTCCGCTATCCATGGGTTCGCCGGCCCCGGCAGGGTCTCGCCGCAATCGGTCGACCGCGACGGCAACGCCAACCTCATCGATGCGGCGGCACAGACCGGCGCCGAGGTGATCCTGATGTCGGTCGTCGGCGCCTCGGCACAGCACCCCATCGAGCTGTTTCGCGCCAAGCACGCCGCCGAGCAACGGCTGATGGCGAGTCGTGCGCGCTGGACGATCGTGCGCGCCACCGCCTTCCTCGAACTTTGGGACGACATCATGACCAAACCGATCGTGTTCGGCCGCGGGGAGAATCCGATCAACTTCGTGTCCGTATACGACGTCTCCGCCGTCGTCGAGCGCGTCATCCTCGCACCCGGCCACCGGGGCGGGATCATCGAGGTGGCCGGCCCACAGAACCTGACTTTCAACCAGCTCGCCGAATTGCAACAGCGCGTTCGGGGCAAGACAGAAAAGGTCCGCCACATCCCGCGCGCGATCCTCCGCGCAGGAGCCCCGTTCAGCCGACAGGCGCGCGCCGCGCTCGCCATGGACACGATCGACATGACCGTCGACCCCACACCTCGAAAGGCAGCCAACCGACCACTGACAGAACCGCTCGAAGCCCTCAGCCGGCGCTAACCCGCGGAACCCGCATTGCTCTCCGCCCGAGGCATAGTTGTGATGGCAACCGCAGCGCCGCTTCCCGCGCGGCAAGCGAGCATCACGCTGACGATTTCTGTTGGCTGTAGACGGCGCCACGGCCCGCGAGCGCAATGGCGACCGGACGCGCGTCGGACACTACCGCGGCCCGACAAGTGGATCTCGCGCTTTTGCGGTCGTCAGCGTGGCGGCTCTTGAAGACGACCTGGCGCCGGGTGTGCATCTGCAAGCGACGCCAGCGTCGGTCGTTGACGCTGAATCCCAGGCGGCCCGACCAGGCTTGGTTCTGGACGCCCCAGCGGCAAGCAAGGAGCGAGAGCCCGACGCGGATATCGCGGCTGTCGGGAGCGCCGTCTTTGGCAGCGACGACGAATTCATCCCGCATCTAGATAGCGTCCCGCCGCCAGACTCAAAAAGGTGCCGACGCACGAAGAGCTGCCCGGTTCTCCGAGACTGGGAAGCGACTCGGACCTCAGCAGCGTGGGGCGTCCTCGGTGCGCTTAGCCTCTCTCGTCGTTGGCTTGACCGGCCAATCGTTCGCGCCGCAGCTATGGGTCAAGCGTGTCCAGGGCGAGCCTGGTGTCTGGGAGATGACTTGGGCGGCAGACGGGCGCGCGACTATTCTCGTACGGAGCTGACGTCATCGGCCGTCAGCCGCAAGTCAACGGGCAGCGGATTGGGACCCACGACATCTTCCGGCGCCCATGAGCCGAACGTAACTCAGAAATGCTGATGTACCCGTTTGGTACCCGCGGTTGAGTCCAAGAGCTTCGGCGACGGTCCCAAGCGAGGCGGCAGTCCCGCATTCATCGAAGATCCTGAAAGTGGAGCTAGCCGGACTCGAACCGGCGACCTCCTGGGTGCGATCCGGGGACGCACTACCTGATATAGGCGTTCATTTGCTGGGTGTTTGCCCTGATTCACCCCTGAGGGCGGATCGCTTTAGTGGATCCGTTTGCATGGGATTGTCGGGGTTGTGGTCCGCGCTGAGCGCTGCGCGGACCAGGGACGGTGCGGCCATCGTGGCCGCACCGTCCTCCTCGGAGCTCGATCGCTCCAGGGAGGTGAACCTCAAGGGTTGAGCGCGCGACAGTGGGGCGCGCGGGCTGGCGGGCGACCGCCGCCGTGCCACGGTCCCGTAAACGCTTCGACCCCCGCGTCAGTTGCGCTAACAGCTGAGGGGGATCGAGGCCAAAACCGAAGCTCTTGGTCCGTGGCGGGACAGGGGTGGAGTTTCGCGACGCCGCGGACGGACTCATGGAGCAGATGCGCAGGCTCGAGCGTGGGGTGTGGTGGATGACCCGGCAGGCGATGGCCGCCGTGCTCGCGCGCGCCGACCTTGGGTCGGTGAGCGCCTGGTCGCGCTGTCGCTGGCGAGCTTCGCCGGCCGCGAGCACCGCGCCTGGCCAGGTGCGCCGGCCGCGTCGGCCCGGGCTGGGCTGAGTCGCAATCGCTATCAGCAGGCGCGCGAGCAGCTGATCGCGCGCGGCCTGCTGACGGTCGAGGAGCGAGCAACCGGGGTGTGGCCGGTGGCAACCCGAAGGGCAGCGTCGGCAACACCACAACGGCGGCGAACCATCGGCGCTGTTCGCGCGTCGCGTCCTTGTCGCCGAAACCGACCCGCAGGTTCGCCCTGACTCGAAAGCTGGGCTTCGGGCGCGCTCACTCAGGGTCAACCTCCTCGACGTGCTCGCCGGCCGCGCCGGCGCGCCGACCCGATCGCCCGTGACCTCCACGGTGTCGATGTCATTTCCTGCGGCCGGGGAGCTGGCCGACGTCGAGATGAGCCTCGTCGGCGAGCTGGCCACGTACGCGCTTCTGCTGCAGGCTCATCGGCCCTGTTCCGCGTGGAATGCCATGGCTTCGAACTCGCGGCTCCTATTA
>JAFAZV010000215.1 GCA_019239445.1 Solirubrobacterales bacterium | reverse complement strand
CTGCACGTGAGTGACTTGACGAACGTGGATCTGCTCCTCGGTGCGCGCTTCCAGCTCTTCGCCGTTCGTCATGCCCTGCCTCCTCGTTCGCTCGCCGCCACTGATCCGGCCTTGCCGTCGCAGGCCGGTGGCGCACTGTAGCTCGCGCCGTATGGGCGGGCAAACGTCACTCAGCCGCGGAGAAAACGCACCAGAACCGCGAGCACATGCGGATCACGGGCCCGCGTCTGGATCGAATGTCCAGTGGCGGGCACGACCTCCAGCTGTCCGCGGGGAGCGGCAGCGGTCTCTTCGCGCGCCCAGGCGAGCGGCGTCGAAAGATCACGCTCGCCGGCCAGCAGCAACACAGGAACCCGCGGAAGCGGGTGCGACGGGTCGCCATCACCCGCCGGGGGCGGCGTCGTCGCCGGCCACTGCGCGCATGCGCTTCCGTTCGTCTGGACGGTGGCCCGATCGAACGGGAACACGGCTTGGGCGCTGAGCGCAGCCGATTGCTGTGCGACGAACGCCGCGCGCTCGGCGACCGAGGCCTGCGGGCGCCACGGCGGCCGCAAGTCCAGACACAGCGTGCTCTCGTGCAGGCCCTGGCTGAGTACGCCGGCTGGCACCGACTCTCCGGTCCGAACGCCCGCCAGGAGCGCTCCGATCGGGCGCATGTTGCCGGTGGCCCCGAGCTTGAGCGCGGCCAGCACGCCCCGCAGGGACGGGTCGACGATGCTCTCGGCGACGATCGCGTTCAGCAGCTGCGAGCCATCGTGGTGGGAGCGAACGATGGCGGCGAGGTCGCGGGCTGGATCGCGTCCGCACCGCGACTGCGCGCACGCCGAGCGCAGCACCCGAGGCGTGGCCTGGATCGAGGCCAGGAACAACGGATCCACTCCACGTTGCGGGACCACCGAGTCGAGCACGAGGCGTGCCACGTGCTCGGGGTGGGTGAGGGCGTAGCGCTCGGCCACGAACGTCCCGTAGGAAACTCCGTCGAGTGTGAGCCGCTGAGCGCCCAAGGCAGCGCGCAGCTGGTCGAGGTCAGCGACGGTCTCGGCGGTGGTGAAGAAGCGCCGCTTCGGGCCGATCGAGTGCGCGCACGCCGCAATCGAACCGGGCGGGGGCGCAACCAGGTCGGAGGAGCCGGCCGCAGCTTGCAGTTCCGGGCAGCGCAGGGCACCGGCACCCGTCCCGCGCTGGTCGATCATGACCAACCGGTAGCCGGCCAGCGCGGCGCCGAGGCGAGCCCGAACCCGCGGAATGAAGCGCACGCCCGGCTGCCCTGGCCCGCCGGTCAGGAACAACAGCACGCCGCGCGGGGCCCGAGCGACAAGCTGCATTCCGACGAGCAGGCGCAGACGCCCGCTCGATGCGGACGCGTGGTCGAGCGGCACCGACAGCCACGCACACTCGAACCCGCGGATCCGAGCGCAAGCGTGCTCGCCCGTCAGCGCGGCACGTGCGGCGGCGTTCGAACTCGATGTGGCGCCTTC
This sequence comes from Solirubrobacterales bacterium, assembly GCA_019239445.1. GTDB lineage: Bacteria > Actinomycetota > Thermoleophilia > Solirubrobacterales > Solirubrobacteraceae > Palsa-465. Next base: position 5,908 of record JAFAZV010000215.1, on the reverse strand, counting down.
GTGATTCCCACCGCAGCCGATCGCAGACGCGCACGCGGCGACGCTGACCGCGGTCAGGAAACGAGTCAGCCAACGCTCGCGGAGCACCTCACCCGAGCCGATCATATCCGCCTCGGAGCGCAGGCATAGACGCCTGGTTGACGAGGATTCGGCAGACATCGAACCTTCCGCAGTTGCCGAAAAGGCACCGTGCGCCGGATACTGCCGCGATGTGGCTGACGGTGTGCGCCACCTCAGCGACGTGAGCCCAGCGAGCAAATCAGGATGATCGATCCCGGCACCAACGATCCCTGGCTTCTGGCCGCGAGTCTCGCCTGCCTCGCCGGGCTGGCGCTCGTAGCGACGCGGCGCTTTGGCGTGATCTCGCGCTTGTCGTGGCTGGACGCGGTCATGGGGGGCTCAGCGGCGGCGGCACTGGCTGCCGCGCTGAATGCCCCTGGATCGGGGATCGTCGCCGCGGGGGCGGTGACGGGAGGGTTCGCCCTAAGCCGTTGGCGCCCGGGGCTGCCGCTGCTGCTCGGCGCCGCCGGGCTGGCGCTGATCGGCGGAGGATTGTTGATACCGGCGCTTCCGTTCCTGCTTGCGGCGGCCTGGTGGCACGAAGGACGCGCCGAGCCAGGACCTGCGTTCAGCTGGATCGTCTTGGGAGCCACGCTCGCCTTCGGCCTCGTCGCCCTCGGCCTGCTCAGCCTGGGGCAATTCGGGCGGATCGGCGGGCTCGCCACCGGCCTGGCGGCGATCACCCTGCTGGCCGGCACCGCCCGTGCGGCGATCACCGTCACCGAGCGCCTGCGCGAGAGCGAGAGGCAAGCCGTCACCGACTCGCTGACCGGGCTTGGCAACCGCCGTTACCTGCTCGACCGCCTCGACGCGGAGATCGACGAGGCCAAGCGCAGTGGCGAGCACCTCGCACTGCTGCTGGTCGACCTAGATGGCTTCAAGGAGCTCAACGACACCCTCGGCCACTACGCAGGCGACGAGGTCCTGCGTCAGATCGGCCCGCGCCTGCGCGCGCTGCTGCGCGAAGAGGACACGCTCGCACGCCTAGGAGGAGACGAGTTTGCGATCGCGCTCGCCCCCGGCGACGAGGCGTCGGCGAGCAGCACGGCGCTCAGAGTCCGATCCGCGCTCGAGCGGTCCTTTTCAGTCGCCGACATTGCGGTTCACGTTGATGCCAGCGTGGGAATCGCGCTGTTTCCCGACCACGCCGATGATGCGCCCGGGCTTCTTCAGCGCGCCGATGTCGCCATGTACGAGGCCAAGCGCATTCGCTCGGGCCACGAGGTCTATGTGGCGGCGCGGGACCGTCACAGCCGCCAGCGGCTGTCGCTCATCGGCGAGCTGCGCGGAGCGATCCAGGCGGGCCAGCTGCTGGTTGAGTATCAGCCCCAGGCCGAGCTGCTGACCGGAACCGTCCGCGGGGTCGAGGCGCTGGTGCGCTGGGCGCATCCGACCCTCGGCCGAGTCGCGCCGGCGCAGTTCCTCCCGCTGGCCGAACAGAGCGGTCTGACGCGCGCCCTGACCGAGTACGTGCTCGGCCGCGCACTCGAGCAGATCGCCGCGCGGCGCCGGGACGGCCTGGATCTAATCGTGGCCGTCAACCTGGGCCCGGCCGACCTGCTCGACCGGGGCCTGCCACGTGAAGTGCAGCGTCTGCTCGAGGCCTACCGCGTCCCCGCTGAGGCGCTCGAGCTCGAGGTGTCCGAGGACGTCGTGATGGGCGACCCGGAGCGCACGGTCGACGTGCTCGCCCGCCTGCGCGAGGTCGGTGTCGGTCTGTCGCTCGACGACTTCGGCGCCGGACACTCCTCGCTCGCCCACCTGAAGCAGCTGAGCCTCGACGGCCTGAAGATCGATGGCTCATTCGTGATGCGCATGGTCGAGGACGAGCACGATGCCGCGATCGTCCGCTCGACCATCGACCTCGCTCACCGGCTTGGCCTGCTCGCGATCGCCGAGGGCGTCGAGACGCAGGCGGCGTGGGAGCTGCTGGCCGAGTACGGGTGCGACCTCGCGCAGGGCCACTTCCTGATGCGCTCGGTGCCCGGTGAGGCCCTGACCGCCTGGTTTCGCGGCATCAGCCGGCCCGAGGCGGTCGCCGCCGATGCCCGCCCGTGGCTCGTGAACCACCTTTGAGATTGAAAGCGAGCCCGCGCGGCAAGCCCCGGCGAGCAGGAGCGGATAGCGTTACGGATATGAGCACGACCACTGCACCCATAGACGGCCTGCGCGCGGCGATCGGAGTTCAGCGCGGCCCGTCCTCCTGGCGCACCATCACGCAGGAGGACATCGACAAGTTCGCACAGATCACTGGCGATCATCAATGGATCCACGTCGACGTCGAGCGAGCGAAACGCGACTCTCCATTCGGGACCACGATCGCGCACGGCAACCTCACCCTCAGCGTCATCGACGGCCTGCGCGAGGAGCTCTCCGCACCCGGAGCGCCAGGACACGAGCAGATCGCCTTTGGCGTCAACATGGGCTGGAACCGGGTTCGCTACCCCGCGCCCGTGATGTCCGGCGCCAGAGTGCGCGCGACGGCCGAGCTCGTCTCCGTCGATGAGAAGGGCGGCGGCTGGTGGGAGATCGTCGACCGCTTCACGGTCGAGGCCGAAGGCGCTGAGAAGCCAGCTTGCGTCGCCGAGAGCGTCGTGCGGATCCTGCTTCGTCCCGCCCAGTGACATCCGGGCTCTCGCGCAGCAAGGGAGCCCCATACCCACCGCTCGAGCTCGCGCAGCGCGTCTGCTGCCTGAACGGTCGCGGCGATCCCTACCCGGCTTACGAGCGGCTGGGCGCGGAGGCGAAGGCGGCGCTCGTGCAGATGCTCCCGCCCGATTGGTCATTCGACGGCAAACGGGTTCTGGATTTCGGCTGCGGCGCCGGACGCACGCTGCGGCACTTCCTCGACGAGGCGCGCCGGGCGGAGTTCTGGGGCGCTGACATCGACGCGGCGAGCATCGACTGGCTCGGGCACAGCCTGGCCCCGCCGCTGCACGCGGTTCGAAACCGCACCGATCCGCCGCTGGGACTGGACTACGGCAGCTTCGATTTGATCTGGGCGCTTTCCGTGTTCACCCACCTCACCGACAGCTCGCACGCCTGGCTGCTCGAGCTGCACAAGCTGCTCAGGCCCGGCGGTCTGCTGATTGCGACTTACATGGGGCGCTGGAACGGCGCCATCTTCACCGATGAGCCGTGGGACGAAGATCGCGTCGGGATGAACGTCCTGCGGCCGGAGCAGGGCTGGGAGGTCGGCGGGCCCGTGGTGCTGATGTCGGACTGGTGGGTACGCGCCCACTGGGGCCGGGCGTTCGAGATCCTGCGCGTCGAGTCCCAGGTCCACGGCCAGACGTGGGCGCTACTGCGCAAGCGCGACGTCGAGCTCACACCGGACGAGCTGGCGCGGCCGTCGGACGACGAGCGCGAATACGCGGCGCTCCGCCACAACCTGCGCCAGGTCGAGCGCGACCGCCACCGGGCGCTGGCCCAGCTTCGTCACCAGTACGAGAGCTCGCTGAGCTGGCGGCTGACGCGACCCCTTCGTACGGGCGCACAGCTGGCCCGCAGCGCATCGGCCAGACTGCGCCAGCGCGCGCCGGGCGCCTAGGCTCGGCTGCCGACCCGCTCGACGAGCTCGGGCGTGAGCTCGGCGATGCCGCCAATCGTCGCTGCCGCGAGCACCAGCGCGTCGCCGTCCGGCGGATAGTGGGGATTGGGCACGGCGATCACCGCCAGTCCGGCGGCCGCGGCGGCCCGCAGACCATTGGCCGAGTCCTCGACCCCGACGCTGCGATCCGGCCTCACGCCGACCCGCCGCGCCGCCTCCAGATACACGTCCGGAGCCGGTTTGCCGCGCGCCACCTCTTCCGAGGAGACGGTGGCGACGAACGCGTCGGCGAGGCCTGCCCGGTCGAGCACGAGATCGATGATCTCGCGGTTCGAGGAGGAGGCGAGACCGAGCGGCCAGCGCCCGTGGACTGCGCGAACTGCTTGTACTGCGCCGGGCAGCAGCGGCAGCTGCTCTGCATAGAGCTCCTCCATCCGAGCCACCACGCGCCGGTTGATCTCCTCCGCGTCGAGCGGCACGCCGAGCTCATCGCGCAGGTAGGCCGCCCACTCCGGCGAACTCATCCCGATCATCGCAGTCGGCGCCTCGTCGCTCCAGCGCCCCCCAGACGCGCGCACGAGGTCCTCCTTGGCTTGATTCCAGAGCTGCTCAGAGTCCATCAGCACGCCATCGAGATCGAACAACACTGCTTCGGGCACGAGCGAGGGTTCCTAGCGTCGGCCGCCGGCGTTTCTCATCCGCGCGCCGCGGCGAAGCTGACAAGGGTGCCGCGCTGCTCGTCGTAGAGCTTGAGGCGCAGCGCGCAGATTCCCTGCCAAAGGCTCAGCGTGGGCACGTCGTGGAACACGGGATTGTCGTTGTGTGCGCGCTGCAAGTTGTAGTTGGGGATCCGCGGGTTGAGGTGGTGGACGTGGTGCAGACCGATGTTGCCGGTGAAGAACTGCAAGACCTTGGGCAGCCGCAGGTAGCAGCTGCCGCGTAGCGCCGAGTCGGCGAAGCTCCAGCTGTCGTGACGCTGCCAGTAGACACCCTCGAACTGGTGCTGCACGTAGAACAACCAGATGCCGGTCGCGCCCGCCAGCATCGCGCTCGGCAGCTGCACCAGCACGACGGCTTCCCACCCGAAGAGAACGCACAGCCCGCCGATCAGCAGCACCAGCGCGAGATCGGTGGCCAGGATCACGCGCCAGAAGCGCCGACGGCCCCACTTCGGGACCAAGCGGGGCTCGAGTAGAAGTGCCCACAAGGGCCCGAGCACCAGCATGACGAACGGGTTGCGCATCAGGCGGTATTCGAGCCGGCGCCACCGAGAGCGTCCGCGATACTCCGCCACCGTCAGCGTGTCGACGTCGCCCATACCGCGGTGATCGAGGTCGCCGGCGGTCGCGTGATGAACCGCGTGCTCGTGGCGCCAGCTGTGGAAGGGCATGAACACGAGCAGGGCGCAGCAGATCCCGGTCCACTTGTTGGCGGTGCGGTTGGGAAAGAACGAGCCGTGGGCGCAATCGTGAAACACGATGAACGTGCGGACGAGGAAGCCGGCCGCGGGCACCGCCAGCACCAGGACGATCAGGTGCGACACCGGCACGAGCGCGTACATGAGTGCCGTCAGTGCCAGGTAAGGCAGAACCGACGTAGCCAGATCGAGCAGTCCTCGTCCTATGTTGGCCTCGGCATACGGAGCCAGGCGGTCGCGCCAGAAGGAAGCCGGCAGCGCCTCTTGCTCCGTCTCGATTACGGTCAAAAGACTTCTCCTGGATCGGTGGTCGCTCGTTTACCCCGTGACGCGATTCTCACGCTTAACCCCTCACGTCGCCCCGCATCGTCGCGAACACGTGCAAGCCTCAGATCTTCTCGAACACGAGCCGGTAATGATCCATCAGCTCACGCTCGAAACAGGCGCTGTTCGAACTCACGCCCGAGGTGAACGCGAAGCGGAAGTCGGGGTCGGTGAGCCAGCGAGGCAGCAGCGAGAGCTTGAACAGCGCCAATCTCGGCGTCCAGGCCTCGGTTCGCTTGTCCCACTGGCGGATCGTCTCGATGTAGTCGAGGCGCCCGCTCTCGCTTGATACGAGCCGGAAGTCCGGCGCCGCGCAGCGGACGACTTGATCCTGGCCGAAGGGCAGAAACGAGCCCGGGAACGCCGCGCTCATCATCGCTAAGTACCAGGCGTCGGACTCGCGCGGTGCGTTGCGATCGATCTCCTCGACCGGAATCATGTTGCGTCCGAAGACCATCGTCTGGAGGTAGAACCGGCCGCCGGCCGGGAGCAGGCCGGCGACGTTCGCGAACAGCCGGCGGTAGACCTCCTCCTGGCGGCCGGCGCGGTAGTCCTCG
>JAFAZV010000055.1 GCA_019239445.1 Solirubrobacterales bacterium | reverse complement strand
CCCGCAAACGGTGCCGGAATGCCGCCGAAGCTGAGCCACGGCGACGCCGTCGGAGCGCCCAGCGCCGTCAGGGCTGCTTGGGCGGCGGCAGGCGAGAGCGCGCGAAAGCTCCCCCCGTCGATATACACCAGGCCGGCGAGGTCGTCGGCGCCCGGTCGGCCGGCGAAGTCCCAGGTCGCGTAGGCGGTGACGACGGCGCCGCCGAGCGAGTGCCCGCCGAGCACGACCTTGCCGCCGCGCCCACGCGCGGCGGCGATCACACGGTGGAGGTCCTGCACCGCGACGTTCATGCCCCATTGCTTGGCGAAGCCAAGCTTGCGGTTGTCGAGCATCTGGAAGTGATGCTTGACGCTCGGATCGGCCAGGTAGCCGAGGTAGTAGTCGAAAAGCTGCCGGCCACTGAGGTGCCCGCGTTTGGCGGCGTTCAGAGCCGACTGGTCCTCGAGCAGATTCTCGCGGCGCTCCACCGACCACACTTGCCAGTCCGCTGCGCGCGCCACGATCCACCGGGCCAGCGGGACGAAGTACGCGCCACCGGCGGACGTGCCGGGCTCGAGCACGAGTACGTTGCGGGCGCTGCTCGGGCCGACCTTGATCACGCCGACCTTGTCATAGCGCGCCGGCGTCGAGGGCGCGGCGAAGCCGTTCATCCAGGTGACGCTGACCGCACGCGCCGACCCGGCGCCGAGCGCCACCGCCGCGAAACCGGCGGCCAAAGCGATCACGAGGTTCTTGATCCGCGGCAACTCTCTTCCCCCCTTGGGTGGTCAGGGCGGGGGACAATAGTCGGCAGCGAGATGTTGCGCGTTGATTAGGGTTGAACGGTACGCGCAGCACACCGTGCGTACGTCGATGTAGATTTCCCGGCGGGACCAACAACGTCGCAGGAGGAGGAGCTTTTCGTGAGGAGGCACAAAAAGCCGTTGTGCTCGGCTGCGCTCGCGCTCGCCTCAGTGGTTGCACTGGGCGCGTGCGGAGGTTCGTCGAGCTCGTCGTCGCCGAGCGGCGGCAGCGGGAGCGGCAGCAGTGGGGGAAAGAGCGGGGGCACAGTTACATTGGCGATGGGCACTGCGCCCGACTCGCTGGATCCGGGCAAGGGCTACACAACGCAGGCGGCCGAACCAGACTGGCTCGCCTATACGGGTCTCGTGACCTACGCGCACGCGAACGGTCAGGCCGGAGGCCAGGTCATCCCCGGCTTGGCGACGAGCCTGCCGAAGATCTCGAACGGGGGCAAGACGTATACGGCGACGCTCCGCAAGGGGCTGGTGTTCTCGGACGGTAAGCCGGTCCGGGCCAGCGACTTCACCTACACCATCGAGCGGGCGCTGAAGATCCCGTGGGGCGGCTCAGGACAATTCGTCGGCGCCACGATCGTCGGCGCCGCCGACTACGCGAAGGGGTCTGCCAAGACAATCAGCGGGATCAAGACGGACAACAACACCGGGAAGATCACGATCAATCTGGTCACCGCGTACGGCGCATTCGAGAACGTGCTCGCCTTCCCCGCCATGGGGATCATCCCCACGGGGACGCCGATGAAGGACCAGCCGAACAACCCGCCGCCGGGCGTTGGGCCCTACAAGATCACCAGCATCGTCCCGAACGCATCGTTCTCGCTCGTTCGTAACCCAGAGTGGTCGAAGATGAACATTCCGGGCATCCCGGCCGGCAACGTGGACGTCAACGTGAAGATCTCGTCCAACGTCGATGCCAACGCCCTCGGCGTGCTGCAGAACAACATCGACGTGTTCGACTGGGCCGACACGATTCCCGGCAGCCTGCTGCCCCAGATCAACGCGCAGGCCAAGGACCGCTTCCAGAAGAAGTCGGACTTCAACTCGACCTACTACGTGTTCATGAACTCGAAGAACAAGCCGTTCTCGAGCCCGCTTGCCCGCCAGGCTGTGGTCACCGGCCTGGACCAGAACGCGATGAACCGGCTGGGATCGGGCACGCTCATCCCCGGCTGCTTCTTCCTGCCCCCGAACATGGTCGGCCATCCGACTGGCACGTGCCCGTACGGGGACCCGAAGAGCGGCGGGGACCTGACCAAGGCCAAGCAGCTGGTCCAGCAGTCCGGCATGGCCGGCACGCCGGTCACGGTGTGGAGCGAAACCCGCTCGCCGCGCCAGCAGTGGATGACCTACTACACCCAGTTCCTGAACAGCATCGGCTTCAAGGCCACGCAGAAGGTGATCGCCGACGCAACGTACTTCACGACGATCGGCGAGCTGAAGCTCCACCCCCAGACCGGCTTCGCGGACTGGAACCAGGACTTCCCCAACCCCATCGACTTCTATCTGCTGGTGCAGGGGACGGCGATCCAGCCCACCAACAACCAGAACTTCGGAGAGGTCGACGATCCGAAGATCAACAACGAATCGAATCAGCTCGGGCAGGTGCCAACGGCGCAGCTGAACACCGCAGCGAGCCGCTGGCAGGCGCTCGACCAGTACACCGCGCAGAAGGCGTATGTCGGCGTGTTCGGCTACCAGACGTTCCCGGCCTTCACGTCGAACCGAGTCGACCAGAGCTACATATTCCACCCCGTCTACGGGTTTGACTGGAGCAGCTTCAAGGTCAAGTCCTGATGTGAGAGTGGGCCGGGACGGGTAGGCTGTCCCGGCCCACGCACTCCAATGGCGACGACTTCACCCTCCGGTACCGAGTTCTCCGCTGATGCCGCGGCGGTACTTGCCGAGGGCGAGGAGCTACCACCTGGCATCGGGCCGTGGAAGCTGGCGTGGCGGCGGCTGCGGCGCAACCGCGTCGCTCTGTTCTTCGGCGGTGTGTTCCTGCTCATCGTCGTCCTGTGCCTGCTTGCGCCTGTTTACTCCAACCACGTCGCTCACTTATCGCTCGCGGCGCAGCCGATCGACCATCCGATCAACATCGGCGGCAAGAGCACCTACGTACTCAGCCCGACCGGGATCCCGATTGGGCCAACCTGGCACAGCAAGTTCCTCCTCGGCGCCGACTCCAATGGGCGCGACGTCGCGGTCCGGCTGCTCTACGGCGGGCGCAACTCGCTCGAGGTGGGCGCGATCGCGACCGTGATCACGATGGTGCTGGCGATGATCCTCGGCATCGCCGCCGGCTACTTCCGCGGCCTCGCCGACGGCGTCATCAGTCGCGTACTGGACGTGATCTGGGCTTTCCCCGCCGTGTTGTTGGGCGTCGCGCTCGGTGCCACGCTGGCGATCAGCGGGATCAACCTGGGGATCTTCAAGCTCAAGCCTGGGACGCTGATCGTGCCGGCGGTGATCATCGGCGTGGTTTACATCCCCTACGTCGCCAAGCCTGTCCGCGGTCAGGTGCTGACGCTGCGAGAACGCGAGTTCGTCGACGCGGCGCGCCAGCAGGGGCTGGGTCACTTCCGGATTATGTTCACCGAGGTCATGCCCAACCTGGCCTCGACGATCGTGGTGTTCATTCCGCTGATCTTGGCCAACGCGATCCTGCTCGAAGCCGGGCTCTCCTATCTCGGAGCCGGTGTCCAGCCGCCTCAGCCGTCGTGGGGAACGATGATCGCCGATGGCATCAACGCGATCCCGGCTGCGTTCCACAGCACGCTGGTGCCGGGGATCATGCTCGTGCTGACGGTGATGTCGATCAACATCTTCGGCGATGGTCTGCGTGACGCGCTCGACCCCCGGGCCAAGGTAAGGATCGCGCGCTAATGGGGCGCTTCGTCATCCGCCGACTGCTGGCGATGGTGGTGGTTCTGATCGTGATCTCGATCGTCACGTTCCTGATCATGGTCAAGCTGCCCGGAGGCGACCCGGCCGATCGCATCGCCGGCCGGACCGCGACTCAGGCCCAGGTTCAGCAGATCCGGCACAAATACGGGTTCGACCAGCCAATCTTCCAGCAGTACGCGACGACGATGAAGAACATCTTCACCGGGCAGGCGGAGTCGATCACGCAGGGCTTCAACGTCCTGGACGAGATCAAAGCCGGCCTTCCCGCGACGCTGTCGCTGGCCTTCGGCGCCGGGATCTTCTGGCTGCTCGCCTCGATAGCCGTGGGCACACTGGCGGCGATAAAGGCCGGGAAGTACACCGACCGCGTGCTGACCGTGCTCGCGATGGCCGGGGTGTCGTTCCCGCCGTTCTTCCTCGGGGCGGTGTTGATCTACTTCCTCGGCTACAAGGCCGGGATCTTCCCGCTTGGCGGCTACGTCAAGTTCACGTCGAACCCATGGCAGTGGTTCACGCATCTCGTCTTGCCCTGGCTGACGCTGTCGGTGCTGTTCATCGGCTTCTACTCGCGCGTGCTGCGCTCAACGATCCTCGACACGATCAACGAGGACTACGTCCGCACGGCCAGAGCCAAGGGTCTCTCGGACCGCCAGGTCCTCGTCCGTCACATCCTCCGCAACAGCCTGATCCCGATCATCTCCCTATGGGGGCTCGACCTCGCGCAGGTGATCGGAGGCGGCGCGATCCTGACCGAATCCGTCTACAACCTCCACGGCGTGGGGCAGCTCGCGGCCGACTCGATCCGCAAGCTCGACATCATCCCGATCCTCGCCATCGTGCTGCTGACCGCGTTCGCGGTCGTGGTCCTGGCAGCCCTCGTTGACATCCTCTACGCGTATCTGGATCCGAGGATCCGCTTGACATGAGCTTGCTCGAGGTCGATGACCTCCGGGTCTCGTTCGCGACCGAGGACGGGATCGTGCGCGCTGTCGACGGCGTCGCTTTCGCGGTCGAGCGGGGCGAGGTCGTGGCCATCGTGGGCGAATCCGGATCGGGGAAGTCCGTCAGCGCGATGACGCTGATGGGCCTCACGCGCGGGCCCAACGCGCGGATCGAGGGACGAGCGATGCTCGAGGATGTGGAGCTCGTCGGCGCCTCCGAGGACCAGCTGCGCAAGATCCGCGGCGGCTCGATCGCGATGGTCTTCCAGGACCCGATGAGCTCGCTCGACCCCGTCTACCGCATCGGCGATCAGATCGTCGAGCAGATCCGCGCCCACGAGCCGTCGGTCTCGAAGGCCGCGGCGATGGACCGCGCGGTTGAGTTGATGGAGCGCGTCGGAATTCCGCGCGCCGCGGAGCGGCTGCGGTCCTACCCGCACGAATTCTCCGGCGGAATGCGCCAGCGCGTGATGATCGCGATGGCCCTATCCTGCTCGCCGAAGCTGCTGATCGCCGACGAGCCGACGACCGCGCTCGATGTGACGATCCAGGCCCAGATCCTCGAGGAGCTCCGGCAGCTGCGCTCGGAAAGCGCAGCCGGGATCATCCTCGTCACGCACGATCTCGGCGTGGTGGCGGATATCGCCGACCGGATCGTCGTGATGTACGCCGGCCGCGTGGTCGAGCAGGGAACGCTCGATGAGATCTTCTATGACCCGCAGCATCCGTACACGTGGGGGCTGCTCGGGTCGATCACCCGGGTCGACCGCGATCGCACGCAGCGTCTGCCGGCGATCCCCGGGCTGCCGCCGTCGCTGGTCAAGCCGCCCCAAGGCTGCCACTTCCGCCCGCGGTGCCCGCACGCCTTCGACAAGTGCCCGGAGGTGCCGGACCTCGCGGCGCGGATCCCCGACGTTCCCGGGCACCTGGACCGCTGCTGGCTCGAGCCGGCGCAGAAGCGCTCGCTCCGCCAGGTCGGCGACCAGATCGGCCTGGCTGCTCCCGCCGCGGTCGGATCATGAGCACCGCGCCGGCCCCGCACACCGACGAGCAGGCCGCGAACGGTGACGGGCACCTGCTCGACGTCGATCACCTGAAGGTCCTGTTCCCGATCAAGTCCGGCCTGATCGTCGATCGCACCACCGGCCATGTGCATGCCGTCGATGACGTCTCGCTCG
>JAFAZV010000029.1 GCA_019239445.1 Solirubrobacterales bacterium | reverse complement strand
CCGACCGCCGGCACAGCGAAACCGGCCAAGAGCCCGACGGCGCCGCAGGCCAACGACGCGCCGAGCGGGACCATCCATCCACGCGAGACCTGTACCCGGTCGGCAACGAGTTTGACCGACTCGGCGCCCACGAAATTCGACGAGGCTGCGTAACCGTTCGCATGCGCCGCCAGGATGGTGAGTACGAGATAGATGATGCGCATATCTCCTAGACACGCGCCGCGCCGCGAACCTGACAGGCGATGACGCCGCCCTCCCGCTTCGTCCGTTCGCTGACCAGCACTCCACCCAAGCCATGGGCATCTACGCTTGAGGGCCTGCTCTGAGCGTCGAGACCGCGACCCGTGGCCGAAACGATGGGCGCAACGGGCCTCGGAGCTCAGTGTGCCTCGATGACGTGCGCCTGCGGCGAGGCGTTCAGCGGCTCGGCAGCGGCCGCTGCCGGTGCGGTCGCCTCCACTATCGTGGTCACCAGTCCGGTGTCGACGTCGTATACGTGGCCCGAGACCGTGATGTGGCGGGAGATCTGCGGTGCGGCGAGGAGTCGCTGGACGTCGGTGCGGACCGTGTCAGCGGGATCGGTCACGGGCAGATCGGCCAACGCTTGCTCGTCATAGGCGCCCCGTTCGGCGAACTCGTGGCGCAACTGACCGTCCTCGAGCAGTCGGCTTCCGCAACCGGTGTGATGGATCACCGCGGCCTCGAAGTACGGCCCCTCGGGCGCCTTCTCCTCAACCAGGAAGCTGGCGTAGGCGACGTCCTGGATGATCGCGGCGGTGACCCGGCCGCCGACGTTGCGGGCGACCAGCGCCTCACCGAATTCGAGGCCCAGGAACTCCGCGGGGTCGACACGGCAGTCGATGCAGCAGATGACAAACAGGCCGCGGTGGGGCAGGAACGGCAGCCGCGGGGTGTGGGAGCGCGTGTCAGTCGAGGCGAAACGGCGGTTGCGGTCGAGCAGTGGAATCAGATTGGTCATGGTGTTGCCTTCTCGATGATGGTTGCTGCTTCTCCAAGTGGTTAATGAACCGCGGCGACGCGGTCTGCAGCTGCGTCGAGGATGAGCTGAACGACGGCCCGGGGCTGGGAGACCGGCGAGGCGTGCGACGCGGCGACCTCGAGAACGGTCGAGCCCGCGCGTTCGGCCATCGCCCGTTCGGCATCAGGCGGCAGTGAACTGTCCATCGTCGAGACGAGCGTCCAGGAGGGAACCTGGCGCCAAGTCGGCAGGCCCTCGAACGACTCCTCGAGCGCGACTGGATCGATTGGGCGCTGTGTGGCGGCCATCCGCGCGACCGTGACCGCCGGCAGATCGGCGGCGTACACCTCGGCGAAGCTCTCTGGCCTCAGGTATAGCTCGTTCCCGCCCGGATAGGGGCGCACCAGCGTCGTCGCCTCGCCGAGCTTGCTGCCGGGCCACCGCGCGTTGAGCTGGCCGGTGCTCTCGCCCGAGTCAGGTTGAAAGGCAGACACGAACACCAGCGCCGTGACTTGGTCATTCGCGCTTGTGGGATGCGAGATGATCGAGCCGCCGTATGAGTGGCCGGCCAGCACGACCGGTCCTTCGATGGTGTCCAGAAACGCTGCCAGGTACTTCGCGTCCGCGGCCAAAGTGCGCAGCGGCATCGCCGGAGCAAGAACCGTGTAGCCGTCGGACTGCAGTCGGGAGATGACCTCGTCCCACACCGACGCGTCGGTCAGCGCGCCGTGGACGAGCACGATCGTGGGGCCTGTGGTGGTGGGCATGAGTTCCCTTTCGGAGTGACCCGGCGGGACGTTGGTGTCACTCGTGTCTCGATTAGGTATGCTGGCCATGCTCGCAGCCGCCTCCGGTCCCTTCAGTAGGGTTAGGCAGTGTGTAACGGTGCGGTTAGCTCGACTTGCTCCGTGTACGCGTGCCATTGCAATGGCTCACGTTCTAGAGCTGACGGAGTCGAGTGGAGAGTCCTGACACGATCTGCCCGGAGCGAGTCAGACTTCAGGATGCTGAGATCGAAGCTGGTCGAGCGTTGAGCGCAACACGCGCCGCGCGAATCGGTCGAGGGCTGACTCATCTGGCGAGCTGACCTCCGTGGCTTTCAATACCGCGTGGAGCGTCGGCACTGCGTCACTCTCGGTGGCTGCAGCAAGCGCTCTGGCGATAGCTTCGAGCGCTGCATCGAGCTCGGGCGAGGGCTGGGGTAGTCCGAGGGCGTCCCGCCACGGAGCACCAGACCGCGCCTGCGCAAGTAGTGACGCGGCCTTGTTCGGGTCGGTGGCGTAGCCCAACGCCTCGGCCACCCCTTCGGCCCAACCGGTGAGAACGGTCACATCGTCGATCTCGAGACGCGAGGCGGGCGGCCGTGAGGGTGGGGTGGGCGCACCTGAGCCGGGGCTCGAGGCACGGATCTGGTTGATGGCGACGTCGAAGATCCGCATCCCGGTGTCGGCCGGCCAGCGGCCGTCGGCGCTGCGCCGCGTGGCTCGGTCGGCGCAGTAGGTCAAAAGCACGCCGTGCGCGCCATGTTCGAGCCCAATCTCCCGTGCGCCCCCTTCAGAGTCCTTCCACAGACCGATGATCGTCGAGGCGTCGTGCCCATGCGGGCGGGAGCGACGCACCATGCCGTAGGAGGTGAGTGTGAGAACGGCTGAGCCGGGGTCGTCAGCGAGCACGCTCGCGTAGCGTGATGCCCATCGCGAGGTGAGCTGCGGTCCGTCGAGTAGGTAGGCGATCACGAAGGTGGGTGCGACCGAGCGCAGGACCTCGGCGACTTCATCGTTCTGGGTCAGGTCCTCGCAAACCACATTGGCGGTCGTGCTGCCATAGCCACCTTCGATCAGTTGCACCGACAACGCAGGAACTTCCATGGCCTCCCACCACTGGATGTCAGGGTGAAGGGCGCCGCCCAGGTGGTACTGGTAGATCTGGCTCTGGTCGAGCGACCATCGATGATGCTTGTGCTGGCGGATGTGAAGCCACGGCTCACTGGGTCCTCCGGCCAGGGGGCCGCCGCGATCCAGCCGGGGGTTGACGCCGATGTGCACCCAGTTGCGCCCATAACGCCCCGGCTCTGTCGGGCGTTCGCGTGCCCCGGCACGTAGTCCGACCACCCCGTGAGCGTCGAGCAACGCCTCGAGGGCGACTATCTCGCTGACGTCCACCGCGCTTTCGGGCATGATCACCGCATCCACGCTGTCGACCTCCTCGCGCGCGGCGATGAGCACGCGGTCGACCAGGTCGAGGTCGAGCGTCTCGGCGGGCACATACTCGAAGAAGCCGAACGGCTCCTTCGCTCGTCGCTGGACCGACCCCGGCACAGGACGGAAGTCGGACGCGCGGACCCGCAGCGGCCACGGAAGCAGCAGTGCGTTCACGTGCTCGGACTCGGGTCCTGCGCCCGGGCTCCGGAACGGCGACTTGTGCCACCGGATGTCGACCGTGCTGCGGTTGACACACGCGTAGCGCGAGAACGAGGCACGACCGGTGGGCGGGGTACGCACCTTGGGCAGGACGCGCAAAAAGTGCGTGTCGATGCGGGTCAGCGACCCAGTTCGTGCTAGCAGCTCACGACTGCGGGCGCGGTAGAGCGATGTCTCGCCGACGAGTCCGTCCCCGGCCACGAACAGCACTGCGCATGCCTCATCCGCGATGGCGTGAACCGTTAGCAGCGCCTCGCACAGCCTCCAGTCCTCGCCTCGGGCCAGCTGCTCGAAGGGGGTCAGCACGCTGCCAACCAGCACGTCCCAGCTCTCCGCCAGCAGCTGCGGTAGCGCGCCGCGTCGCCGCTCGACCCAGGCGCACCACGTGCGCGCGGCATCCTGCACTTCGTGGCTCCAGATCTCCGTAGGGGCGGGCGGCCACGCATGGCCGGCAGGCGGGGAGAGCGCGAAGCGGAAGGCCTGCGCCTGATTCAGCAGAACGTGCGCAAATGCGAACATATCTCCAGGCCATTCGAGCAACGCCTCCGAGATCGAGGCTCCGCTCATCTGAAGCCACGTGCTTTCCACCGTGGGTCGCGAGGCGCGTGCTGGTGTTGAGCTGCGTGGCGCCACGGGCGCGCTCTTGCTCGGCACGTCGCTTTCGCGGCGCAAAGGCTGTGAGCTCTTTGGCCGCGGGTGGCTTTCGTCCCCAAGCGTTGCACTACGACGGGTGGTTCTCATGTCCGCTCCTGGTGATGCGGGTGGCCTGAAACGGTGCCAGCACGAGCCGGTGCAGGTGGTGGAGCGAGCCGGTGTTCGTGGGTGCGGGTAACCCGAGCGTGTATGAGCGCAGCTCCGAGCACCTCGACCCGCCGCCGGCGTGGGCTATCGTTGCCGAGCGTGAGCCGCTGCGCACGCGGCGTGACCGGATCGTCGGCTCGGGAAGACCGCACCGCTCTTCCCGTCGACGATCGCTTGCGAGGGGGAGGTGGTCGCGGATGAGCAGCCAGCGGGCGCGGCCAAGCAGCGCAGGCTCCGAAGTCACCCTCGACGGGTCCGTCGAGGAGCAGACAGCCCTTCGGCGACTCGCGACGCTCGTCGCGAGCTCGCCGTCTCCGGAGAGGGTGTTCGCCGCCGCGGCTCAGGAGGCAGGACGTCTGCTGGGGGCCGAACGGGCGGTCATTCTGCGCTACGAGCAGGACCACGCGGTCACACCGATGGCGACGTGGGAAGCCGCCGAGGCGGTTGGGCCGGCGCTGAGGGATGGCATTCCCGTCGCCGTCGACGGCGACAGCCTGACCGCACGCGTATGGCGAACGCGACAGCCCGCCCGCATCGACGAGTACGGAGGTCTAACGGGAATCCTTGCGCAGACGGCTCGCGCGGCCGGAGCTCGATCCGGCGTCGGCGCGCCCATCACCGTCGATGACCGCCTGTGGGGATGCGCCGTCGTCCATTTCCGGAAGACTGGCTCCGGAGCGCCCGGCGCGGAGGCCAGGTTGGGCGCCTTCGCCGAGCTCGTCGCTACGGCGATCTCGAACACCGAAGCTCGCCTCGCGCTGCGGCGGCTGGCCGACGAGCAGGCGGCGCTACGCCGTGTCGCGACCCTGGTCGCCGGCGCGCCGCCCACCCAGGACGTGTTCAGCGCCGCCGCCGAGGAGTCGGGGCGGCTGCTCGGCGCCGATCGCGGCGTGATCTTCCGCTTCGAGCAGGACGCAGAGGCAAGGGTGATGGCGACCTGGCAAGCGGAAGGCAATGCCGTCCGGACGGCCTTGATCGACGAACGCGTGATCCTCGCCCAGGACACTTCGGCCGGTCAGGTGCTTCGCACTGGCGCGCCGGTCAAGATTGACAACTACGCCGAGCTCACGAGCACGCTGGCACAGAGGGCCCAGGCAGCGGGGATCCGGTCCGCGATCGCCGCACCAATCGTGGTCGAGGACCGGCTGTGGGGCTGCGCGGTGGTCGCCTTCCGTTCGGGGCCTCCCGCAGCCGGCGCGGAGACTCGCCTGGAGGGTTTCACTGCCCTTGTGGCCACCGCCATCGCCGACGCGGAGGCGCGGGCAGAGCTGAGCCGGTTGGCCGAGGAACAGGCCGCCCTGCGACGGGTGGCGACGCTGGTGGCCGAGCAAGCGGCACCTTCGAAGGTATTCGCCGCGGTTACCGAGGAGGTGGGACGACTGCTCGGGAGCCCGGCTTCGGGCATGGTCTGCTATCGCCGTGATGGCGCAGGCACCGTGCTTGCGGCGTGGGGGCGTGCCGGCGAGCAGTTTCCGGTTGGTATGCGCCTCGAGCTCGATGGCGACAGCGTGACCAAGCGCGTACGCGACACCGGGCGGTCGGCTCGGGTGGACGACTACCCGAGCACGACAGGTCAGATCGCCACTCGAGCGCGAGTGTTGGAGGCCCGCTCGACCGTCGGCAGCCCGATCGTGGTCGATGGGCGACTCTGGGGAGCGCTGCTCGTGGGCGCTTACCGCGCCCAGCGTCTGCCGCCGAGAACCGAGGAACGAATCGCCAAGTTCACCGAACTGGTCGCGACCGCGATCTCGAATGTCGACGCGCGCGCGCAGCTTGCGGCGTCGCGAGCCCGGCTCGCGGCAGCGGCCGACGAGGAGCGCAGGCGGGTCGTCCGGGACCTGCACGACGGGGCTCAGCAGAGTCTCGTGCAGACGGTGGTTACCCTCAAGCTGGCCCAGCGCACGCCTTCGACGGACCCCGAGGCGGGCTCCGCGTTACTCGAGGAGGCGCTAGCGAGCGCCGAGCGCGCGACGGCTGAGCTGCGCGAACTCGCGCAGGGCATCCTGCCCTCCGCTCTCACCCTGGGCGGCTTGCCCGCTGCAGTGGAGGTCCTGGTCGCCCGGACCTCGCTCCCGGTCAAGGCGCGGGTTTCCGTCCCTCGGCTCCCGGCAGCGATCGAGGCGAGCGCCTACTTCGTGATCGCCGAGTCCCTGACGAACGTAGCCAAGCACGCACACGCTCAAGAGGCCGAGGTGGACGCCTACGTCGCGGACGACAGCCTCGAGTTACGGGTACGCGACGATGGTGTCGGCGGCGCCCGAGCAGACGGCTCGGGTCTTCTCGGGCTCGCGGACCGCTTGGCTGCACTCCACGGTCGCCTGCGCGTGGAGGCTCCGTCGGGGGGCGGCACCGTTATCAGCGCTTCCATCCCGCTCGCGCCGCCGGAGCTTTGACCCTTGACCGCGGGGCTCATCGAGATCATCCCGTGAGCTGACGCTCAGCGGGTGCGGCGCGATGGCGCCACCTTGCGGCTTGGCCGCTATGGCAACAAAGCCTCGATCGCGGCTCGCGACAGCGCATCCTTGACGACGAATCCTCGGGCTGGGCTTCGAGCGATAAGCGGCTGGAGCTCGGCGGGATCGTGACTTGACGTCAGGACCACCGCCGGGGGGTCGTCGAAGGCGGCGAGGTGCTCCGCGAGCCCGAAGCCATCGCCATCGGGCAGGTGCACGTCGACCAGCGCGATATCCGGCTGGACTTCTTGGGCGCGATCCAGCGCCTGGGCCACGTCGGCCGCCTCGGCGACGATCCGGAGGCCCTCGTCCTCGAGGACGCGCCTCGCCCAGCGCCGAAAGCCGTCGTGGTCGTCGACCAGCAGCACCGTGGATTGCATCGCCCCATCATCCACCCCAGGAGACTCAACCTGAGTACGGTTATCCCTACGCACTGGCGTGCACTCTGGCCCGCGGCTCAAGCTCTCAGAAACGTCAGCACCGCAAGCACTCGACGATGATCGTAGGGCGCGGGCGCGAGACCGAGCTTGTCGAAGATGTTGGTGACGTGCTTCTCGACGGCGCGTTCGGTCACCACTAGGTGTTCGGCGATGGCCCGATTCGACCGTCCTTCGGCCATCAGAGCGAGAACCTCCCGTTCACGCGGCGTGAGTGGGGCGAGCGGATCCTCGCGACGATGCCGGCCGAGCAGGTGGGCGACCACCTCGGGATCCAGCGCGGAGCCGCCCTCTCCCACCCGCCGCACCGAGTCGATGAATCGGTCGACATCGGCCACGCGGTCCTTCAGAAGATATCCGGTGCCCTCGGCATTGTCGGACAGCAGGTCCAGCGCATAATCCGCCTCCAGGTACTGCGAGAGCACGAGAACACCGGTGTCGGGGAGGCGCCGGCGGATCTCCAATGCTGCCCGAAGGCCGTCATCTGTCTGCGTCGGCGGCATCCGGATGTCCACCACCGCAACGTCGGGCTTATGCGCCGAGACCTTGCGTAGGAGATCCTCGGCGTCGGCCGCTCGTGCAACGACATCGAACCCGGTGTCCTCGAGCAGGCGCACGATGCCTTCGCGGAGCAACGCCGAGTCCTCCGCCACCACTACCCGCATGCACACGTCCCGTCGATCAGGTGCCGAGATGTCGGCTGTTCGCCGTCTGTCCCGGGCAGGGGGATGCGAGCCCGGATGATGGTGCCGCGTCCGGGAGTGGAGTCGATCCCGAGTCGCCCGTCGAGAGCCGAGACCCGGTCGGCGAGGCCGCGAAGCCCTGAACCGCGATCAGGGTCGGCGCCTCCCTGGCCGTCGTCCTCGATCTCCACCGCGAAGGCGCCAGTCTCATGCGTCGTCCTTACCGTGGCGTGAGTGGCGTGAGCGTACTTTGCGACGTTCGTCAGCGCCTCCGCGACGACGAAGTAGGCGGCCAGCTCTACCGGTTCGGGCAACCGGCGGCCTAGCGTGCCGACGAACTCAACGGGGAGGGGAGCTCGGGCGGCCAACGCGTGAATAGCGGCGTCCAAGCCACGGTCAGCCAGCACGGCGGGGTGGATGCCGCGCGCCAGTTCGCGCAGCTCTGCGAGCGCCGCCTCGAGCTCTCCGGCAGCGCTCTCGAGCAGCCGGCTGGCATCAGCCGGGTCATGGGGAAGCCTGCGGCGGGCGACACGGAGCGAAAGCGCCAGGGACACCAGCCGCTGCTGGGCGCCATCGTGGAGATCGCGCTCGAGTCGCCGACGCTCCGACACCGCGGCGTCAAGCATCCGCGACCGCGAGGCCTCTAGCTCCTGCACGCGGGCGCGCAGTTCAGCTTCGAGGCGCTCCCGCTCCATGGCCAGCGCCGCTGCCGCACCAACCGCGCGAAGCAGCTCGCCGTCCTCGAGAAATGCAGGGTCGTGGACGACTGCGCCCACGCGCCGGCCATCCAGCCGCACGTCGGTGACCGCATCCCCCACTTGCCCCAGCGGAGTGGGATCCCCGTTTGCGTCGACGTAACGCTGGCTGTCCGGAAGCCAATAGGCAAGCCGCAGCCCGCGGTCACCCAACGCCTCGGCAAGCGCGTCGCGCACCGCGACGCGTCCATCCGCCTGTCCTAGCCGCGCGACCAGCGAACCCACCGCACCCCCTCGACTCATCCGCGAGAACGCCAGCCCGGCCAAGAACAGCACCGGAACGGCGGCAAACGGAGCCACGCTGAGATCGGCGATGACCCAGCGCGCCGAGTTCGGAAGACCAACCACCGTCGTGGCCAGCACCACCGCGAACACCACCAGCACTCCCAGGCCGGCCACGTAAACCGGGGCTAAGACGCGTCGCTGCGGAGGGCTCGCGTAGCGCCAGCGCCGCACTAGCGCCACAAGAGCACAGAGCAGGACAGCGCCCGCCAGTCCGTCCACCACCTTGGTCAGCAGGGCGGCTGTCGCCGGGTCGTCACGGAGGAGCAGCCGGTTTTGCGCGCATTGAGTGCAGCCGGTGCGCGCCGGATTGATGAACATCAGAGCCGGTATCGTCGCGACCGTTGTCACGGCGTAGCCGGCAGTCACGAGCGCCCTTTCAAAGCGTCCCGGCAGCCGACCGGAGGGGAACGCCAGCAGCAGGTGGACAGCGGTCGCGGCGAAGACGCTGCCGAAAACGCAGCTCAGCGTGTACAGCCAGGCGTCGTCGGAGTATCCCAGCCGCCCGACGAACCAGGCTAGGCCAGTGGCGTACATGAGCGCACCCACACGGCTATCGGGCCGCCGCCACCACGCTACGAGGCCCGAAGCGATGAACACCCACCCCGTTGCCACCGAGACGAAGATCAAGGCTTGCGAGGGATGGAGGCGACTGGCCAGAAACACGGGGACGAGCGCTAGGCCCGCCACGAGCCCGACCGCCCCGAGTGCCCACAGCCGCTCATGCGGGCCGACCGATATCGCCTCACGCAGCGACCGGCGTGGGACAAGCGCGGTGGCGGTCGCTGCGGCTTCAGGTGCTTCAGCGGAGCGCGCGCTCACCGACACGACCCGTAATTATGGCGGTCCAGAGCATTACGCCAGTGCGGATAACCGTACGCCTCCGTCATTGTCGGCGGGCGCGAGAACCTCCTTGCTCCTGGCGCGCTGAAGGGCGCATCGCGGAGAACCCTGAGGTGGGCGCGGCTCGCCTTTCCGACAAACGCCGGCTTCCTCTACGATCGACCGTAGTACCTGTGGTTTCTCAGCTCTCGGACCGAGATCTCTTTTGCCACCCACGCAGCGTAGCCCGCAGTGCGACGGACGTGCCACGGACGACCGCTGAGGGAACGGCAAGACCGAACGTACGGACGCGCCGCTGGGGCCCGAAGTGCATTTTCGGGACCACATCCGTGACAATCCCTGCAATCCGCGGCAGTAACGCTACGCCGGGAGAGCCGACTCGGCCACCGAAGCTCGTTCGTAGCGAGAGGCGGGCGGGTCGGTACCTGGGTGGTTCGTCGTCTGACGGAGCTCGGTGCCCTCTTGAATGGGGAGCGACAGATACCGGAACGCGGCGTGACCTATTGCCCGAGCGCGTACGCGCGAGCGGACAGCGCGCGCGCGGACCGCCAGTTGCACGCTGCGCAGCGGGTCGCCGCCGTACAGCGCCCCGCGAATCCGCGCCACCAGGGGTAGGGTGCTCGTCAAGCTGTCGGTGATCGGCGCGGCCGCCGACTCACCGATCACGTTTGGCGCCTGCACCACAAGTCCGAGCAAGGGCTTCGCGGTCAGCGATGCTCGGTGCTGGATGGCCGGCGCGGTCTGTCGAGCGGGGCGAGCTGTTCCGCCTGTACGCCGACGGACTCGCCGCCGATGTCAGCCCGGACATCGAGCGGGTGACGGATCGTCCCGCTCGCTCCTATCGGCAATTCGCTGCCGATCACCGCGACGCATGCCTGGCGAGCTCGTGATCGGCGCAATGGTCGCGGTGTTCCTGCGTCCAAGGTCTCGTCGTGGAGCGGATCGAGCGTCATGACCACCCTTGTCCTTTTACAGGCAGGCTCGACGTCAATGACCGTCAGGTGCCTCAGCCGTGGACACTCGGGCTGGTCGTAGATTCGACGGTCATCGATACTCCTGCGGTTGTGTACCGGCTCTTGGCCGCTCTGCCTCAGTGACGAACGGACTGACGAAAGACGGACACGCAGACCGAAGCACTCAGCACGTTCGTGCTGACGAGGTTGCCCAGGGTTCGCGCATTTGTTGCTGCGCAGCGCTGCCCCGGAACATCACAGCTCCACGGATGAGCGGTCCTCCGGTTCGTGTGGAGGCAGCAGGGTGCCGGTGAAACGACCCAGCGTCTCCAGCACCTCGTCCTGGAAGCGCTGATCGCGGACGGCGGCGGCTGGCTGGACGCGCCACTGGTGGTACCAGTAGCCGCCTGAGGTCCGCGCCTCCGAATCGTCGCTGGTCGCCAGCCACTCCTGAGTCAGGTGCCCGAGCCGCAGATCGTCGGGCGCGCCGGGGCCGCCCATCTTCGTCGGCACCCAGCCGGGGTCAACTGCGTTGCTGCGCACGTCGGGCCAGACGCGTGCGACAGCGAAAGCGAGTGTCGTGACGAACAGCTTGCTGTCCGAATACGAGGCGGTCCTGCGACGTCCGCTCAAGTCGATCCCGTTCAGGCTGGCTCGGCCGCCATGGTGCATGCCGCTGCTGAGGTAGACCAAGCGCTGCGGGCCGTCGATCAGCGCGGTGAGCAGGTACGGAGCGACGACGTTGACCGGCAGGACGTGCGGCCCGCTGATGACGCCGGCGTTGTGGATGGCGGCGGCCACCGACCCGAGGCGGTTGACCTGCGCGGCGACGTCGCGCGTTTGCTCCACGTCCGACAGGTCCCCAACGACGGCTACGGCGCCGCGGTCCAGGAGGTCGCGCACGGCGCTGAGCCGTTCCGGGTTGCGCACGTGCACGACGACTTCGTGACCGTCCTCGATCAGCGTCTGCGCGGCCGCCCGCCCGAGGCCGTCGGCCGAGCCGGTGATGAAGACGCTTGTCATGAGCTTGCTGAGTGTCCGGCTTAGGTGTCACAACGTCGAGCCGACGACCTGGGCGGCGTCGCTCGGTCCGCTGAAGTGCTCATCGAGCTTGTCAGACGGATCAGGTCGGCCTTGTCGTCGGGTCGATCGCCGGCGACGTCTTGCGGCCCCGCGCCAGCGCTTCCGAAATGCCAGGCGGCCCTGCATCCAGGCGGGACCGCTTGGCTTCGGGTGCGATCCGTCCAGTGAAAAGTTGTAGCGAAACGTCCGGCTCGTACCGGACGGTCGAGAAAGATGTCCTCGACCTCCGGGGGATCAACCGTAGACGGATCGGTAATGATCGCGCCAGATCAGCCGGTACAGCGGAATCCAGCGCGGCACGTCGCGGATGCCGGGGATGAACGGGATCAGGACGAGCGCCAGGCTGAGCACGCCCATAAGCCCCATCACGAGAATGTCCGCGTTCGCCGACGTTGAGAACGGCTTGATCTGGTACCAGAACGTGTAGAGCCACAGCCACACCTGCCCGGGGTAGCTGCCGGTCTCATTCATGATCCCCCACTGGCGCCCGAGCAGGTGCTCGGCATGCGCGCGGTCCGACAGAACGGAACCGTCGGCCATGAACAGGAGTGGCTTGGTGTAGTCGGTCTGGTAGAACTGCGGGCTCGTCAGGAGCACCCCGTCGAGACCGCCCCCTTGCGCGAAGCGGAGCAGGCCGGACATCATCGTCGGCAATGGCCCGTAGCCACCATCGGGAACGCTGATCGAGCCATTCGCTCCGGCCGTCGCCTTGGTCAGGTTCTTCTCGTACGCGCCGGTCCATGCAGTCTGCTGCTTGGCTGACGCCGACTCGTAGGCTGTGACCGCAGCCTGTAGCGCCGGCTGACCGGCGATCGAGCGAAGCGGAGCGAGCACGAAGTCCTTGGCGGTGTCAACCGGGTGGCTGACCCCGAGCCACTTCTGAAGGTGGATGAACCAAACGTGCTGGCCGCCGGAGGCGTGGTTGTACGGCGGGCCGTAGCCCGCCGTGCCACTCGACCCGTCGAGCTCGGTGGTGGCTGTGGTGACGAAATCGACCGGATCCGAACGCGCCCAGCTCTGCACCGTGCTCGGTTTCTCGTTGGGCGAGGAGAACAGGATCGTCAACACAACGCATAGCGCGAGGATCAGGCCCAGCGCGATCGACGCCTCCTTGACCAGGTCGTAAGACCGGTAGCCGCCATTCCACTCGCGGTAGGCCTCGGTGTCGAGCTCGCGACGCTCGCGGCGCGTCATGCCGGAGTCTCCTGCTCGACGGATTCCGCCGTCGCGGTCGGCTCAGGCGCTTTGGCCGCCGTCGCTTGCAGCTCGAACGGCGGCACCACCCCGTGCTTGCGGACCAACAGGATGTGGGCGACCACGATCGCCACCACCGCGGACGGCAGCAGCAGCACGTGGTAGCTGTACATCTGGCCGAAGTTCAGGAGGTTGAAGAACGCGCCGATCCCGGCCGAGTTCATCGCGTCCTTGGCCTGGGTCGAGATCCACTGCGCGTCGAAGTTCTGCTGGGAGACATAGCCGGTCAGAGCACACGGGATGGCGACGAGGAAGGTAACGGCGCCCGTGATCCAGACGCGCGCTCGGCCGCCTCGCCAGGCCGCCATCCAGTACTTGCCCCACAGGTGGACGACCATGAAGAAGAAGAACAGCTCGACCGACCACAGGTGGATCGAGTTGAAGAAATGCCCAACGCCGGTGAAGTGCCACCAGCCCGGGCCCTTCAGGGCAAGGATCGTCCCCGAGCCGATGATCACCGCGAGGCAGCTCAGCGACAACACTCCGAACACGTAGATCCACGAGGACACGTAGGAGGGCTGCTTGTCAGGCAGCAGCTTCTCTGGGGGCAGCGCGCCGACCGCGCGCCGGCGCAACCGTCCGGTCCAGGAGCGGTCCTCGGCGACGCTCATGACGAGTCGGCGTTGACGCCGTGGCTCGGGAAGGGGATAAAGATCGCCGCGAAGAACACGACGACCATCGCGACGATGACCAGGATGTTGGACACCGACATCTGGAAGAAATGCCAGTGCACGTACTGAGCGTGGTGGTTGAGATTGAACACGGCAGCCATCGGCGTGACGCTACGCGTCGCTGCTCCTCTTCATATCCCGTCCGATGCGCGGTATCGCCGCGGAGAATTACTGATCGCTTGCGCGGGGCGGGTGGGCTGTCCTTCCCTCGGCGGCTTGGGCCAACGACACTCCGTCGGACACCTTCTCGGCGGCGAGCTCCGCGACGATCTGATCGAGATCGAGCTCTCTTGACGCGCGCCGCGAGACCGGCGCGCCCAGGATCGTGGCCGGGTCGTAGGGCTCCCAGCTGCCAACGGCTCCCAGACGTCAGCACGATTCCGTCCGCGTCGCGAGGACGACGGCCGCCCGCGCGATCGCGGCGGCCGCTCCGTCGGAGCCGTCAAAGCACAGCAATGCTGCGGGCGAGGCGCCCGCGGTATCGGTGCCGGCGGCGATCCCGCCCACGATCGTCGGTCTCACGTGGCCTCCGGGGCTTTCACCCACAACACGACGGTCAGCTACGGATATGCCGGCGCGCGGCGGGCACGATCGTGGACGGAAATGAGCTGGCTGGTCCGGCATCGCGCCCGGCTGTTGGCCGCGTTCGCACTGATGGCGCTCGCCGCCGGCGCGTGCCTGAAGCTGGCGGGAGCGAGGGGCGCTGGGACCGACCTGTGGGCCGTGGCGGTCGCCGTGCTGGCGGCCGAGCTGACGGTGGAGGTCGTCCGCACCGTCCTGATCGATCGCCACATGGGCGTGGACACGATCGCGCTGGTGGCGATGATCGGCTCGCTGGCGCTCGGCCAGGAGCTGGCGGGCATCGTGGTCGGCCTGATGTTCACCGGCGGCGCCGCGCTCGAGGATGTAGCGTCGAGCCGGGCACGGCGCGAGCTGACCGCGCTGATCCAGCGTGCACCGAAGATCGCGCACGTCCGCCGAGGCGATGAGGTGCAGGCCGTCCCGGTGGAGCAGGTGAGCTCAGGCGACATTGTGCTCGTGCGGACCGGCGATGTGGTGCCCGTCGATGGTGCCGTGGTGAACGGCGAGGCCGTGCTCGACACCAGCACATTGAGCGGTGAGCCGCTGCCCGCGACGGTCGCCGCCGGTATGCCCGTGCTGAGCGGTTCGGCCAACGCTGGAGCGCCGTTCGAGCTGCGAGCAGCTCGGGAGGCGGCGCAGAGCGCCTACGCCGCACTGGTGCGCCTCGTCGAGCAGGCGCAGGCGCAGCGGGCGCCGTTCGTGAGAATGGCCGATCGCTACGCCGGGTTCTTCCTGCCGGCGACGTTGCTGGTCGCCGCCGCAGCTTGGGCGCTGAGCGGCGACGCGGTCCGGGCGCTCGCGGTCGTGGTGGTCGCGACGCCGTGCCCGCTGATCCTCGCGGCGCCGATCGCGCTCGTCTCCGGGCTGTCGCGAGCGGCGCGGCGCGGGGTAATCGTCAAAGGCGCCGCGACGATCGAGGCGCTCGGGCAGGCCCGGACCGTGCTGTTCGACAAGACGGGCACGCTCACCGTCGGCACCCCGAAGGTGCGCGAGGTCCTGTCGACAGACGGCGTCGGGTCCGGCGAGCTGCTGCGGCTGGCCGCCTCGGTCGACCGCTTCTCCGCACACGTGCTTGGAGAGGCACTGGTTCGAGCGGCCGGTGAGGCGAGCCTGAAGCTGAGCGTCCCGGGCGGCGTGCAGGAGGAGCCCGGTCAAGGCATCCGCGGCACCGTTGATGGTCACTTCGTGGGCGTAGGAAGCCGCGCTTTCCTCCGGCACCTCGGCGTCCCTGACGAGGAGATCGCCTCGGCCGCGCTGCTCAGCGGCCGCGGCTCGGGCGAGGCACACGTCACCGTCAGCGTAGACGGGCACGTGGGCGGGGTGATCGTGATGGCGGACGAGCTTCGCCCCGATACCGGGCAGATCGTTGAGCGCCTGCAGGCGGAGGGGATCCGTCAAGTGGCGATGGTGTCCGGCGATCGGCGGTCGGTGGCGGAGCGAGCGGGTCGTGAGCTCGGACTGGATCGTGTGTACGCGGAGCTCTCGCCAGAGGAGAAGCTCGAGATCGTGCGGCGCATCCGCGCCGATCCGAGTCTCCGGCCGGTCGTGATGGTCGGCGACGGCGTCAACGACGCCCCAGCGTTGGCGCTCGCCGACGTCGGGATCGCGATGGGCGCAGCCGGGGCAACGGTGTCCGCCGAGACCGCCGACGCGGTGATCACCGTGGACCGCGTGGACCGGGTGGCGGACGCGCTGCACGCCGGGCGGCGCGCGCTTCAGATCGCGCGCCAGAGCGTGCTCGCCGGGATGGGCTCGAGCCTGGCCGCCATGGGGTTCGCCTCGTTCGGGTACC
Source organism: Solirubrobacterales bacterium (assembly GCA_019239445.1). Taxonomy (GTDB): domain Bacteria; phylum Actinomycetota; class Thermoleophilia; order Solirubrobacterales; family Solirubrobacteraceae; genus Palsa-465. The sequence goes on along the minus strand of JAFAZV010000029.1, from coordinate 5,813 downwards.
TGCCGCCGGTCGCGGGCGCCCTGTTCCAGGAGGCCGTCGACCTCGCGGTCATACTCAACGCGCTGCGCGCGCTGCGGGGTTGAGGACTAGATCGGCCCCGGTCGCATGCCGGGCCGGCGTGACCCGGGGCCTGGATCTAGGCGTACGTAGGAACCCGCAGTCGCTCGCGGACGGCTCCCGGATGGTCGCGGCCGCGGCCGCGCCTAGCCTCGCTTCGACGATGTTCGACACGGTCCTCGTAGGAGTCGATGGCCGTCAGGGCGGCCACGACGCGATCGCCTTGGCGCGGCTGCTGGCGGCACCTGCCGCCGCCGTGACCTTCAGCCACGTGTACGACCTGCCCACGGCCGGGGGACGGGCCGCCGCGGTGGCACTCCCCTTGGAGCTCGAGGCGGCCGAGCGGCTTCTTCGCCGCGAAGCGATGCAGGCTCCGCTGCTGGCCGAGGCGGCCGCAGTCCGAGACTCGTCGGTTGGCCGCGGGCTTCACCGGCTCGCCGAGCAGCGCCGCGCCGAGCTGCTCGTTGTTGGCTCCTGTCATCGCGGGATGTTCGGCCGGGTGCTCCTCGGCGACGACACGAGCGGAGCCCTCAATGGCGCGCCCTGCGCGGTGGCGATCGCGCCGCACGGCTATGCGGCGTCGGGCTCGCATCGACTGGAGCGGATCGGTGTGGGTTATGACCTCTCGCCGGAGAGCGCCAGCGCTCTGCAGGTGGCGCGCGCGCTGGCTGCCCACCATCGATCGAAGATCAAAGCGCTGTCGGTAGTCTCGCTTCAGAGCATCCCCTACGGAGAGGCGGTTCCCGAGCAGTGGCCGTCGATCGCCGGTCAGCTGGTCGCAGACGAGCGCCACCGGCTCTCCAAGCTCGAGGGAGTGGAGGGGGACGCCACCTACGGCGATCCTAGTGAGGAGCTGGCCGCGCTCAGCGCCGACCTCGACCTGCTCGTCGTCGGCTCGCGCGGCTACGGGCCAGTCGGGCGGCTGTTCAACGGCAGCACCTCCAACTACCTGGGCCGCCGGTCGCGCTGCCCGCTGCTCGTCCTCCCGCGCGGCGCTGCACGCCCGCGCCTGCCTAGCGATTCAGACCCAAAAGTAGCCGCGGCGCCGAGGGCATAGGGCGCTGGAGCTACTCGTCTCAAGAGGAACCCCGAGATGTTCAAGAATGTGATCGTGGGCGTCGACGGAGGAGAGGGCGGCCGTGACGCGATCGTCCTCGCCAAGCTCCTGCGCGCGGAGGATGGCAAGCTCACCCTGGCCTGCGTGTACCACCGCGACCCGCACGTCTGGCGCGGCTCGAGCCCGCCCTACGAGGCGGCGGAAGAGGAGCGCGCCCACGAGCTACTTGAGAAGGCGCAGCAGGCGGCCAGCGTGAATGCGCAGCTTCGTTCTCACGGATCAACGAGTGTCGGCCGTGGCCTGCATGAGCTGGCCGAGGCGAGCGGCGCCGACCTGCTCGTGCTCGGCTCATCGCGGCGAGGGCTGCTGGGTCGGGTGCTGATCGGCGACGATACCCGCGCTGCGCTCAACGGTGCCCCTTGTGCAGTCGCGATCGCCCCCGCGGGTCACGCACAGCACCCAGCGCTGATGCACGAGATTGGCGTCGGCTACGACGGCTCGCCAGAAGCCGAGCATGCGCTTCGGATCGCTCGCAACCTCGCGGGTGAGCTCGAGACGAAGCTCTCGGCATTCGAGGCCGTTTCGTTCCCGGCCTACATGTTCACCGGCCCGCCTATCCCCGACCAAGCCACGATCGAGAAGGCGGTCCATGCGGCCCGCGAGCGTGTCGCGAAGATCGACGACGCCGAACCGCACGCCGCGTATGGGAAGCCCGCCGAGGAGCTCGCGCTCTACAGCGCCTCGCTCGACCTGCTGGTGATCGGATCGCGCAGCTACGGCCCGATCGGCCGGCTCGTCCACGGCAGCGTCGCGCAACAGCTCGCCCGCACAGCCCGCTGTCCACTCCTGGTGCTCACCCGCGCCGCCCGCGAAGCTGACGCGACCAGGGTTTCGCTGGACGAGCGCGAGGCCACGGCCGCCGGCGCCGAAACGTAGGACACGAGGCTCGCCGTCGCCTCGGGTGGGCGCCGCGGCGACCGGAGGCGCTCGTCGCCTCATCCTCGAGTATGAGATGGAGGCCGCGGATCGCCCTTCGGCGGGTGAGTGCTCGAGCCTTGCGGCCGACGACGGAGGGATCGCGCAACCGTACCTTCGGCTGCATGAACACACCACCGACAGGCGGCGCGGCGCTGGCCGTCAAGACAACCCGGCTGACGAAGCAATTCGGCGAACGGAAGGCACTCGATGGCGTCGACCTCGAGGTCCCCCGCGGCGTCGCGTTCGGCTTCCTAGGCCCGAACGGCGCCGGAAAGACGACGATCATCAGATTGCTCCTGGGGCTGGCCTGGCCGACATCCGGATCGATGTCTGTCCTCGGCCACGAGGTTCCGGGAGACCGAGGCGAGGCCCTCGCGCGCGTCGGCGCGATCGTCGAGGAGCCGCGGTTCTACCCGTTCCTGACCGGACGCGAGAACCTCGAAGTGAACGCCGCAGCACGCGGCAGGGCTGCGGCCCGGCGGATCTCGGATGTGCTCGAGCGCGGCGGCCTGAGCGCTCGGGCTGACGAACGAGTATCCGGCTACTCGCTCGGAATGCGCCAGCGCCTGGGAATCGCCCGCTGCCTGCTCCCGGACCCTGATCTGCTGTTCCTCGACGAGCCGATGAACGGGCTTGACCCAGCAGGAATGCTCGAGCTTCGTGGTTTGCTCCGAGAGCTCGTGGAGGAGGGACGAACGGTGTTCCTGTCGTCCCACCTGCTCGATGAGGTGCAGCGCACCTGTGACTTCGCGGCCATCGTCGATCGCGGGACCGTCGTGACCCAGGGGTCAATCGGCGAGCTGACCGCCGGCAGGGGGAAGATCGGCGTCGGCACGGATGATCCCGGCCGGGCGGCGGCGGTGCTCGCGGGTGTGCACGGCGTCGACCGCGCGGTCGTCAAGGACGGGGCCGTCGAGGTGGCGCTGAGTCCGAACGGCACGAGCGAAAGGGAGCTCGTGACCGGAATCGTGCGGCGGATGCTCGACGCGGGCCTCGCGATTGACCGCATAACTCCGCTCGAGGCCTCGCTCGAGGAGCGCTTCCTGAACATCACCCGACGATTCGAGGACGAACGATGATCTCCGAGACCATGACCCTGATCCGCACAGATCTGCTGAAGCTCCGGCGACGTCGTGCCCTGATTGCGATCGCCGTCCTGATCGCAGTCGGGTCTGTCAGCATCGCCTTCACCGTCAACACGATCCGGCATGGGGCGAATCCGCTGCATGTCGGGCCGGCGGGCGGAATCAAGGGCTTCGAGAACGCGACCGACTTCCTCGGGATGATCGCGGTGGTGATCGCGGCGATGATCGGAGTGACCGCAGGAGCCGGCGACGCGGAGGCCGGCGTGCTGCGCGACTCGCTGGCGACAGGTCGCTCGCGCCTGACGCTGTTCGCCTCGCGCGCGACGGCGGCGGTGATCACGACGCTGGCGATCATGGCGGCGGCGCTTCTGGTGACCACCATTTGCTCGATCACCCTCGCCGGCTCGGCTCACGTCCCGACGCTGGGGGACGTCATTCAGCGCAACGCCGCCGTGTTGGGGTTCGCCGCCTCGAGTGCGCTGGTATGCACCGGCATCGCGACATTCGCGCGCTCACGCGGACCGGTGATGGCAAGCGTGATCGCGTTCGGGGTGCTGATCTCCCAGCTCCTGCTAAAGGTCAGCTTCCTCGGCCAGCTCCGTGACCTGCTGCCGCTGGCAGCGTTTCAGCGGATGGCCGGCGACGCGATCTCCGGGCTCGGCATTTCGCTCCCGACGGCGATCGCCGTAGCCGTCGGTTGGGCATTGGCCAGCGTCATTATCGGTGGCTGGTGGGCCAGAAGAGTGGAAGTCTGATCGCGAGAAGGGACGTACGCTGTGACCGTGCACGGGGAGCGCGAGCGACCACAGCTCCTGCGCCGGATCGACACGATCGCGGCTTGGGTGCTCGATGGGTTGCTCGCGCTCTTCGTGCTTGCGCCGACTCTGGCGCTCGCAAGCCATGGGATCCGGCCCGGAAGCCCCAACGCCCACACGGCAGCTGTCGTGAGCGCGGCGCTGCTGTCGACGTTGCCGCTGCTGGTGCGCCGGCGCTGGCCGATCCAAGTGCTCGCAGCCACCCTGATCGTCGGCGTTGCGATTCCCACGGCGGCCGTGTTCTGGCCGCCGGCGCTGGTGGCCGTCTACACGGTGGCGTCGCGCCGGCCCTGGCGGGTGGCAGCGATCGGAGCAGTCGCGGCGGCGGTGGCGCTCGACGTCCACCGGGTGCTGTGGGGCTACAGCCTCCCGCTGTTCGGAGTGATCGCCGGGCTGGCACTCGCCGGCGCGGCGCTCGCACTGGGCCTCTACCAAGCGACCCGACTCGCGTACTTCGAGCAGGTTCGCGAGCGCGCCGCCCGGCTCGAGCGGGAGCGGGAGCTTCTGGACGAACACGCCGCCACGCAGGAACGGCTGCGGATCGCACGTGAGCTTCACGACGTCGTCGCGCACAACGTCAGCCTGATGGTGATCCAGGCGCAGGCGCTGGGGGCGACAGCCGAGGACACAGCATCGGCGCGCGACGGAGCGCAAACGATCGCCGAGCTCGGGCGGGACGCGATGAGCGAGATGCACCGCACGCTCGAGCTGATCCGGACGGACAGCGCCGAGCAGGAGCGATCGCCGCAGCCGGCCTTGGAGGATCTTGGCCCGCTCCTCGAGCGCGCGCAGGCCGCCGGGATCAGCGTCGAGCTGGCAGTTACCGGCTCGCCGCGGCCGCTGCCCGTAGGAGTCGAACTGTCGGCCTACAGGATCGTCCAGGAAGCGCTCACGAACGTGATCAAGCACTCGGGAAGCGACCGTGCATCCGTGCAGCTCACATACGGTGACGAGGGTCTTGCGCTGGAGATAGTCGACCACGGCGCCGGCGCCAATGGGCCCGGAAACTCGGCGTCGGGTTACGGGCTCGTCGGAATGCGAGAGCGCGTGGCGCTGTTCGGTGGGAGCCTGGAGGTGGGCCCCGTGAACGGGCGCGGCTACCGGGTGCTGGCGACCCTCCCGTACGCGTGAGCGCTCCGATCCGCGTCCTGATCGTCGACGACCAGCCACTCGCCCGGGCTGGATTCAGGGCCGTGCTCGAGGCGACCGGGGCGATCAAGGTCATTGGGGAGGCCGAGAACGGCGAGCAGGCAATCGAGCTGGCGCGCCAGCACGATCCCGAAGTCGTGCTGATGGACATCCGGATGCCGGGGATGGACGGCATCGAAGCAACGCGGCGGATGCCTCGCCAGAAGGTCCTGATCCTCACCACTTTCGGGCTCGACGAGTACATCATCGAGGCGCTTCGCGCCGGCGCCAGCGGCTTCCTGCTCAAGGACGCGCCCGTCGACGAGCTCGTCCGCGCCGTCGGCACTATCGCCGCCGGCGACGCGCAGCTATCGCCATCGGTCACCAAACGGCTGCTCGAGCAGGTCGCGCGCCGCCTGCCCACAGCCGTGCCGCGCGACACCGGCTCGCTGGCCGAGCTGACCGAGCGCGAGCGAGAAGTACTGCGGCTGCTGGCTGTGGGCATGTCCAACGCCGAGATCGCCGCCGCGCTCGTGGTCTCCGAGCCGACGGTCAAGACGCACGTCTCGGGCGTGCTCCAGAAGCTCGGTTTGCGCGATCGCGTCCAGGCGGTGATCTACGCGTACGAGAACGGCCTAATCGCGCCTGGCGAGCGGTAACACGCACGTACGCTTAGGCAACATCCGAGGGCCC